>DATHTR010000098.1:0-18382 GCA_035463095.1 Candidatus Angelobacter sp.
CGCGTCGCGGTCGAGCCGGACACTGCCGACCTGCGCCTCGGCGTCATGGTCGTGCGCTCGACGGTCGAGGAGGCTCGTACCGAAGCGGCGGGCACCATGGCTGCGGTGCTGGCCGCCGCGGCCGAAGCCGGTGTCGAGCGACGCGACGTACGGACGACGCTGCTCTCCGTGCAGCCCCGCTACGACTATCGGGACGGCAAGCCGCCGACCCTGGCGGGCTACGAGCTGGCGAACATCGTCGAGGTGGTCGTCCGCGACCTCGCCAGGCTGGGTGACGTCCTGGACGGCACCCTCGCAGCCGGCGCCACCAGCATGGACGGCCTGGCGTTCCGGGTCGCCGATCCGGCCCCGGCCGAACGCGAGGCACGAATTCGCGCGATGACGGAGGCCCGTGCCCGCGCTGACGTCCTGGCCGAGGCTGCGGGACTGTCGATCATCGGGGTCACGGACATCGTCGAGGGGCCCGCCGGTCGACCGCCGATCCCGTTCGCGGCCAAGGCCGAGCGGATGATGCTGGCCGCGGACGCGTCCACGCCCGTCGAGGCGGGGGCGCTCGAGATCGCGGTCACCGTGACGGTGACCTACCGCGCCCGCTGACCGGGCAGGACCCTATCGAGGGAGCTGCTCCCAGTCGACCCACCGGCCGCCGTCCCACCAGCGATGCCAGAGCGTCCCGTCCTGGCCGGGCGCGAAGACGTCGATCCGGTCGGCGCCCCACGAGCTCGCGGCCGGGACGCCGGTGAGCCTGCCCCCGAGCGATTCCCACGGGTGCCAGGACGTGCCGTCCCAGTAACGGTTCCACAGCTGACCGTCGGGGAAGATCGCGAAGACCTGGAGCTCGTCGACTGCCCAGGCTGTGGCAGCCGGCGGTGATGCCAGCGTCCCGCCGAGGGCCTCGGACTCGGTCCATTGGCCGTCGAGCAGCGCCCGATGCAGCAGTCCGCCGTCCGTGCCGATCCAGAACAGGTCGATGCGCCCGGCACCCCACGAGACTGCGGACACACCGTTCGTCGTGTCGTTCATCCGATCAGGGTATCGGGCGCGCGGGGGTCAATGGTGGGGCTGGCCGATCGTCAGCCGGCCGGCGGCCGGCCGATCCCTGGGATCCGGTCCGGCGGCGAGGTCACGGACGCCGCGAACGACGTTCCCAAGGCGGCGGACGAGGCCGGACTGGGGGCCGTCGCCGCGGGCCTGCCGGACGAGGGCCTCGCGCCGCGCCTCCTCCAGGCGCTCGCGCATGACTTCCTCGGCAATGAAGGCGAAATAGGTTCGCATGTGGTGGTTTCCTCGGGCGTTCAGCAGTGGAGTGGTCGTCGCTGAGTCCAGGCGCTCAGGACGCGTCGGGATCGGCGTTGGGGCGCTGGTCGGGGCGACCCCATGGGATCGCCGTCAGGTCCACGGCGACGAGCGCAGCCAGCACGCTCACGATGGCGAGCAAGGCGTCCATGGTGGCTCCTTCCGGGTGGTGTCGAGTAACCTTCTCGAACTGCTTGACTGGTTACCGTAGTCTAGGCTCTTGCGCGTAACCTGTCAACCCCCGTATAGTGGTTAGCGCCATGACAATGCCGCATATCGAGGGGCGCGTCGCCGGGCACGACCACGGGGTCAGCCTCGACGACACCTTCGACTTCCTGAACACGTCCGAGCTCGAGAACGGGGTGCTCGTCGACCGCCTCGCGAGCACGGCTCACGCGGTCCGCTGGTTCGCCGACCGAGGCCTCATCCACGCCGAGCACCTCGATGTCGGCGAGCGCGATCTCGAGCGGATCCGCGCCGTACGCGGTGCGCTGCGCGAGGTGGCCGACGCCGTCGCCGAAGGCCGTGCTCCCCGCGAGAGCGCGCTGGACCGGGTCAATCGCGCCCTTCGCGCGCGCTCCGTCACGGAACTGGTGGGTGGACCGGACGGCGTCGGGGTGGGCCATCGGCACGTCGGGGACCCGGTCGACGACGCCCTCGCGCGGATTGCCGATCCGCTCGTCCACGAGCTTGCTGCCGGCCGTCCGGACCGCGTCCGGATCTGCGCCAACGATCGCTGCCGCTGGGTCTTCTACGACGAGTCCCGCGCGGGCCGCCGCCGCTGGTGCGACATGGCGACGTGCGGCAATCGCGCGAAGGCCGCGCGCCACCGCGCCCGCCAGCGCTCGAAGGCCCCCGCCGCGTCCGCGCCGACCGATTAACCGTCGCGGACGTTGAAGGATCCGCGGGTTGACGACGTCCTAGTCTGTGAGTGCGGCAAGGGACCGCACCGCATCCGAGGAGTCGGCGGTGGCGTCCGATCTCGTCGAACGCGCACAGCGGGGCGACCACGAGGCATTCGATGCCCTCGCGTCCGCCGCATACCACCGCCTGTACGCGATCGCGAGGCGGATCCTGCGCGATGGGTATGCCGCGGAGGACGCCGTTCAGGACGCGCTCGTCAAGGCCTGGCGCGAGATCCGGGGACTGCGCGACCCGGTCGCCTTCGATGCCTGGCTGCACCGCCTCCTCGTCAACGCCTGCCGTGATCAGGCCCGGCGAACTCGCCGGCGCCCGATCGAGTTGCCGGCCCTCCCGATCGACCGGGTGGAGCCGCGCGACGACCTCGCCCGGCTCGTCGACCGCGACGAGCTCGAGCGGGCCTTCCTCGAGCTTTCGATCGAGCACCGTTCGGTGCTCGTGCTTGCCCACTATGTCGGTCTCCCGGCACCGGAGATCGGCCGGATCCTGGGGATCCCGCCGGGGACCGTCGCCTCACGAATCCACTACGGCGCGCGGGCCATGCGCGCGGCGCTCGGCCGCGGCACCGCACTGCCGGCCACCACCCCGGAGCCGGGACGATGAACGAGTCGATGGACCGCGTGCTCGCCGAGTGGCTGCGCGAAGGACCCGAGAGTGGGCCTCGCGAGGGATTGGAGCGAGCGCTCGCGGCGACCCGTCGCGTCGGCCAGCGTCCGGGGTGGACCTTTGCCGAAAGGTGGCTCCCGATGCAACTGACTCTGGCCCGGACGCCGTCACTGCGTCCGCTGCTCGCGATCGTGACGCTTGCCGTGCTGGTCCTGGCACTCGTCGCCACGGCGCTCTTCATCGGATCGAACCAGACCCGGGTGCCGCCCCCGTTCGGGCCGGCCCGCAACGGCGCGATCGTGTTCGAGCAGGGCGGTGACCTGCTCGTCGCCGACCGGCCCGGGGGCACGACCTGGGTGCTCGTAGGCGGCCTCGAAACCGACGCGTATCCGGTCTTCTCCAACCAGGGTGATCGCCTCGCGTTCGTCCGCGCGGGGGTCGAAGGATTCCAGGTCATGACGGTCCGCCCGGACGGATCAAACCCCGCGGTGCTGGGTGCCTTCCCGGGGGCGCTCGACCGCATGGCATGGTCGCCGGACGGCGGAGCGCTCATCCTGAACTACACGGAGACCGACCCGTCCGGATTCCAGCTGTCGGTCGTGAACGCCGACGGCTCGGGGTCGCGGACGCTCGAAGTCGGCTACCCGGCGGACTATGCCTCGTGGCGGCCGGACGGCCGGCACATCGTGTTCCGCGGCCAGCTCCCCACCGGCATGGCCGGCCTGTTCATCGCCGATGCGGACGGCACGAACGTCCGGCAACTGCCGATCGAGGCAACCGACTTCGTCGACTTCGAGGGCCTCGGGTGGTCGCCCGACGGCAAGCACCTCAGCTTCATGAGCGCCGGCGTCGGCGATGTTAGCGGCTGGCAGATCAACATCGCCGACATCGACGCGGATGGCACGATGACCGAACTTCGCCCGCTCAAGCTCGACCCGGAGTCGAGCCACGAGCGCAATCCGGTCTGGTCGCCGGACAGCACCCAGCTCGCCTTCCTGCTCGAGAAGAGCGCCACCCGGCAGGTCGGGCTCTTCAACGCGGACGGTTCCGGCTACCGGGTCGTCGGGCCCGACACGCTCATGCTCAACATCCTCTCCTACACGTGGTCGCCCGACGGGCGGACCTTGCTCATCTCGGAGTTCCCGGACGAGGAAGCCCTGCGCGAGGCCAACCGCCGCATGTGGTCGGTCGACGTGGCCTCCGGAGCACAGACCGAGGTCGAGACGCCCGTCGCCACCTGGCAGCGACTGGCGCCCTGATCTGGCGCTGCATCTCGGGGCCCGGGCACCTGCCCGGGCTCCTCAACTGATGTGCGCGGGCCGGACCCGGCTTCGCGGCCGCGGGGTTGATGCGGCGCGTGCATCGTCGTCGGCCGTAGCGAGCGTGGCCGAAGGTCAAATCTGACGGACTCGCGACCGGGTCACGCTCGCGGAGCCTGAACCTGATGCAGCGGCTGCATCAGGCACATCTTCGGCCGCGCCGCCGGCCGATCAGCCCCGCTCGCCGAACGGTTTCAACTTCGTGATGAGGCGAGTTCTGAGTCAGCCCGCGCGTCGGTCTCGCCGAACGATATCGAGATAGACACCGGCACCGACGACAGCGGCGATCACCCAGACGAGGATGTTACCGGAGCCGAAGAGCCACCCGGCCACGAGGGAAACCGCGAGCCACGCGATAACGAATGAGCCAAAGGCTATCCCGACTCGGCGAGCGACCTTGGCCATGAATCAACCCCCAACGACAGCATCGGAAGCTTCGACCGCAGCGTCGATGTGGATGGCCGGTCCGTCAAGGGCCGATCGAAATCAGCACGTGTCTGCGGCGCTCGAACTGCCCCGTTTCAGGCTGGGACAGCGATCCGGTCGAGCTGCGGCTTGACCTCGGTGATGAGCCGCGTCTGCGACTCCTCATCGAACGGCGCCGGGAACCCGGCGATCAGGTGGCGGTAGCCGAGCTCGACGAACGGCGCGAGCATCTCGGCGACGTCCTCGACCGTGCCGACCGGCTGGTTCTCCCAGACCTTGGCACGGCCATGCCGCTCGAACATCTCGCGATGGAAGCGCCGCGCCTCCTCACGTGAGTCACGAATGATCACCGTGCCGAGCCCGGTCGTCCGCTCGATCTCGGACGGGTCGCGCCCCACCGTCTCGCAGTGCTGGAGGAGCACGGCCTCCTTGCGCCGGACGTTCTCGATCCCGCCGCCGACGTTGTTCGCGTCGCCGTACCGGGCGACGAGCTTGAGCGTGACCTGCTCGCCCCCGCCACCGATCAGGATCGGCAGGCGTTCCTGCAGCGGCGGTGGGTCGTTGCGGACCGCCTTCGCCCGGTAGCGCGGACCGCTCGCGCTGGGCCGCTCGCCGTGGAGCATGCCGCGCATGACCGGCAGGGCCTCGCCGAGCCAGCGCAGCCGCTCGGGGAAGCCGTCACCGAACGCGAGCCCGTACGCTTCGTGCTCGGTCTCGAACCACGCCCCGCCGATGCCGAGGATCGCCCGGCCGCCCGAGATGTGGTCGAGCGTCGTCGCGAGCTTCGCGGTGAGCGTCGGCTCGCGGAACGTGTTCGCGCCGACCATCAGCCCGATCCGCACGCGTTCGGTGGCCATCGCCCAGGCGGTGATCACCGACCAGCCCTCGAGGATCGGTCCCTCGTGGCTGCCGACGATCGGGTAGAGGTGGTCCCACGTCCACAGCGTGTCGTAGCCGAGGTCGTCGACACGCTTGCCCGCGGCAAGTAGCGACGGCCAGTCGGTGTACTGGTTCCAGCAGTTGGCGCCAAGACGGATCGAGGACGGCATCAGGTCTCCATGTGTAGGGGCGGGAGGTACCGGCTGTCCGGCGCGCCCTCAGCCGGCCGCGCGAACCCGGACCTTGCGCGGTGCGGGACGCCGGTCCGGGGGGTCGACCGCGAGGCCCCTCCGCAGGATCTGGTCGTAGCCGGCGATCTTGCGCTCGACGAGCTCGAGCGCGGTCTGCAGCTCCGCCATGTCGTTCCTGATGCGTCGTCGGTGCTCCTCGAGCAGCCCGAGGCGTTCCGCGGCGGTGGCCTCGCCCTGCTGCATGAGGGTCGCGTAGCGGTGCAGCTCCTCGATCGGCATCCCGGTGGCGCGCAGGCACTGCACGAGCTTGATCCAGCCGATGTCGTTCTCGCTGAACCGGCGATGCCCGCTCTCCGAGCGGGCAATGCCCGGCAGGACCCCGATCTTCTCGTAGTAGCGGAGCGTGTCGGCGCTGAGGCCGGTCTCGGCGGCAGCCCGCTGGATGGTCATCGTCATTGCCATGTCCTGACGCTACAACCTGGAGTGCACTCCAAGTCAAGGGCCTGGCTTGCAGGTTCGTCAACACCGGCAGCCTCCCAGGAATTGGGGCTTGACTTGGAGTTCGCTCCAGGGAGCAGGCTGGGTCACGAGATGTACGTGGACACGCCGTCGCACGGTGCGGCGGGCCGGTCCCGACGGGAGACCCTTCTCGTGAACGACCTCGGTTCCCTGCTCGAATTCCTTGCCTACCTCGGCTCGATCCTGTTCTTCGCCCTCCTCATCCGGGAGCTCGGCCGCCCCGACGGCGCGGCGTCGCTGGGGGATCTGCTCGCGCTGTCGCGGGAGCCGCGTTCCCGGCAGCACATCGCCGAGGACGAGCCCCCTGCCTGGAACCTCGAACGCCTCCATCCGCGGCGGCAGTGGGCCGGAGTCGCGGATCGCTCGCCGCGCCCGGTGGCCGGCCGAGGCCGGTCGGTCCTGCCGGAGCGCCCGATGACCGCCTGCGAGGGTTCCTGACCTATGTGCACGGGGGCCCCGGCGGCCGGGGTGCCGCCGGGTCGATCGCGGGCGCATCCGCGGGACGTTCCCCGAACCAGGCGACGAGCGTCCCGCAGCGGGTGACCCAGCGCGCGCTCATCGTGCCGCCCGGCTCGGCGACGAGCGAGGCGACGAGCACATCGTCGGGCGTCAGGAACGAGACCCGCCACGGTGGCTCGCCGCGAGCCACGGGGATCCCGGCAACCTCCGTCCAGGACGGATAGGTTCCGACCCACTCGCCGTTGACGTGGACCGCGATCGGCAGGCTGGTCGCATTGCTCATCGCGACCCCACCGTCGGGCGGCGCCGCGTGGGCTCCCCCGAAGGCCCCGCATGACGCAGCCACGAGCGCCCCGGCGAGCGCCAGTGCCGCGAGTCGGGCCACGGACAGCTCAGCCCTCGCGCAGGACGATGTTGAGGAGCTTGCCACCGCCGGCCGCGACCACCCGGTCCGGCGTCCGGCCGTCGAGGATCGCGGCGATCTTCGGGCTCGCCAGGGCGAGTCGCTCGAGCTCGGCCCCTTCGATCGAGGCCGGCACGGTCAGCCGGTCGCGCAGCTTGCCGTTGACCTGGATCGGCACCTCCCGGGTGGACTCGCTGATCGCCGCGGGGTCGACCTCGGGCCAGCGCTCCGCGTGGATCGACGCCCACGGCGCGCCGGCCGCGGCCAGCCGTCGGCTCCACAGCTCCTCGGCGATGTGTGGCGCAGCGGGGCACAGCATGAGGAGCAGCAGCCGGACCGCCTCATCCCATTCGGGCGAGCCCGCGGCGGGGGTGCCGCGGTAGCGCATCAGCGTGTTCGAGAGCTCCATGAGCTTCGCGACCATCGTGTTGAAGCGGAAGCCCTCGTAGTCGGCGGTGACGTCGCGCAGCGTGCGGTGGGCGGCCGAGCGCAGCGTGCCGCGCGCATCGGCCTCGGTCTCGCCCGCCGGGAGCACGCCGGAGCCGGGGTCGCCGGGCTCAGTGCCGTGCGGATCGAGCGCGATCGTCCAGACGCGGTTCAGGAACCGGTACACGCCGCCGATCCCGCTCGGGCTCCACGGACCGCCCTGGTCCCAGGGCCCCATGAACATGAGGAACAGCCGGACCGTGTCTGCGCCGTAGCGCTGGACGAGCTCGTCGGGATCCTGGACGTTGCCGCGCGACTTCGACATGCGCTCGCCGTCGGCGCCCAGGATCTGGCCCTGGTTGAAGACGCGGCGCCACGGCTCGTTCTGCTGGACCAGCCCGACGTCGCGCATCATCTTGGTGAACTCGCGCGCGTAGAGCAGGTGCATTACCGCGTGCTCCGCGCCGCCCGTGTACTGCTCGACCGGCGTCCAGCTCTCGACCATGTCCAAGTCGATCGGCCCGTCCGGCTTGTGCGGCGACAGGTAGCGATACCAGTACCACGACGAGTCGATGAACGTGTCCATCGTGTCGGTCTCGCGCCGCGCCGGGCCCTGGCACTGGGGACACGCGACGTTCAGGAACGCTTCGTCCCGCGTCAGCGGGTTCACGCCGCTCCCCTCGTAGTCGACGGTGTCGGGCAGGAGCACGGGCAGGTCCTCTTCGGGCACGGGCACGATCCCGCAGCGCTCGCAGTGGATGACCGGGATCGGCGTGCCCCAGTAGCGCTGGCGGCTGATGAGCCAGTCGCGCAGGCGGTACGTGACCGCCGCCTTGCCCTGGCCCCGTTCCTCCAGCCAGGCGACGATCCGCCGGCCCCCCTCGTCGGCGGGGAGTCCGCTGAACTGGCCGCTGTTGACGAGGACCTCATCGTCGGCATGGGCCACGTAGGCCGCATCCAGGCTGTCCTTCTCGGTCCCCGGTGCGGCCACCACGCGGAGGATCGGCAGGTCGAACGCCCGGGCGAACGCGAAGTCGCGCTCGTCGTGGGCCGGGACGGCCATGATCGCCCCCGTGCCGTACCCGGCGAGGACGTAGTCGGCGACGAAGATCGGGACGCGCTCGCCGTTGACCGGGTTGATCGCATCGGCCCCGATCGGGACCCCGGTCTTCTCGCGGTCCGCCGACAGCCGCTCGATCTCGGTCTCGGTTTCGGCGCGGGCGACGTACGCCTCCACCTCGGGGCGGCGGTCCGGGGCCGTCAGGGTCGCAACGAGCGGATGCTCCGGGGCGAGGACCATGAACGTCGCCCCGAACAGCGTGTCGGGTCGGGTCGTGAAGACGCGGATCGGCTCGCCACCCGGGTGATGCGCCGACGGGGCGGTCTCGAACACGATCTCGCCGCCCTCGGACCGGCCGATCCAGTTCGTCTGCATGATCCGGACCGGATCGGGGAACTGGATCTCGCCGAAGTCGAGCAGCTCGTCGGCGTACTTCGTGACCCGCAGGTACCACTGGTCGAGCTCGCGCTTCTCGACCTTCGCGCCGCACCGCCAGCAGCGCCGGTCGACGCCCTCGACCTGCTCGCGGGCGAGCGTCCCGTCGTTCGGGCACCAGTCGACCGGCGACTTCGCGCGGTAGGCCAGGCCCGCCTTGAGGAACTGCAGGAAGAACCACTGGTTCCAGCGGTAGTAGTCGGGGTCGCACGTGACGACCTCGGCACTCCAGTCGAACGTCGCGCCCATCTGGCGCAGCTGGCGGCGCATGTTCGCGATGTTCGACATCGTCCAGTCGCGCGGATTGATCCGGTTCTTGATCGCCGCGTTCTCCGCCGGTAGCCCGAAGGCATCGAACCCGATCGGCAGGAAGACGTTCTTGCCGTGCATCCGGCGGTAGCGGGCGATCGCGTCGGTCGGCGTCTTGATGTACCAGTGGCCGATATGGATGTCGCCCGAGGGATACGGGTACATCGTCAGCAGGAAGTAGCGGTCCCGCGTGTCCTCGAGGTTCGTCCGGTAGAGGGCGAGCTCCTCCCAGCGCCGCTGCCAGTGCGGCTCGATCGCGCTCGGGTCGTAGCGCTCGACGTGGCTTCGCTCGGGTCGGCCGGTCGCGGCCGCGGTGCCGGCCGTCGTGTCGGTCACTGGATGCCTCGGATACGGATCACCCCCCGCCGCGCCGGCGAGGGGTGTCATGGTCGGCGGTGCCTGGTGGAGCTACGGGGACTCGAACCCCGGACCCCCTGCATGCCATGCAGGTGCTCTCCCAGCTGAGCTATAGCCCCACGGAGCGGAGATTGTACCAGAGCCTCCCGACCGGGCCGCCCTGTCGGCAGCTCGAGCGGGCCGCCCGGAATCCAGCAGCCCTCCGTGGCATGATCGCGCCGTGGACCCCGCGCGCCCCGTCGAGACCGCCGCCTCGGTCGAGCTGCCCGGCGGCCGGGTCGCCTACACGCTGCGCCGGTCGCCGCGATCGCGGGGCCTGCGCGTCGTGGTCCATCCCGCCCGCGGCGTGATCGTGACGGTTCCCCCGGCGACCCGCCGCGGCTGGACGGACCCGGAGCGCCGGATCGAGCCGTTCCTGCGCGAGCGCGAGGCGTGGCTGCGCCGTCACCTCGCCCGCCAGGCCGCCGACCGGGCCGTCCTCGCGGCGCGCGGCGGCGTGCGCGACGGCGCGTTCGTGCGCTACCGGGGGGAGCTCCACCGCCTTCGACTCGAAGCCGCGCCACCGCGGGCCCGCCGCTCGACCGTCGCGCGGATCGGTGCCGACGGTGGGGACGAGGTGCTCGTCCGGATGGCCCTGAACGACCGACGCCCCGTTCGCCACGTGCTCGAGGGCTGGTTACGGATCCGCGCGCGCGAAGCGATCGAGCGGGCAGTCGAGCGACATGCCGGTGCGCTCGGGGTCCAGCCGGCCCGGATCACCGTGCGCGACCAGCGCACGCGCTGGGGGAGCGCGTCGCGCGCCGGCCGCCTGTCGTTCTCGTGGCGACTCGTGCTCGCGCCGCCGGAGGCCCTCGAGACGGTCGTCGTCCACGAGCTCGCCCACCTCCGGATCTTCGGGCACGGCGCGCCGTTCTGGGCAATCGTCGCCGGGCGCCGTCCAGATCACCGGGCGTGGCGCCGCTGGCTGCGAGACCACGCTGCAGAGCTGCACGGGGCCCTCGACGAGCCCGCTCCCGCCGACGTCGAGCCGCCGGCCTGATCAGGCGTCGAGTCCGAGCCGGCTGACGATCTCCTCGGCGACCAGCCTGGGGCGCAACCGGTCGACGTCGATGACGACGTCGGCCGCCTCGAGGAACGTCGGCGAGCGCTCGTCGACCACCGCGGTCACCCCTTCGAGGGAGGTCGCGGCAGGCCGGCGGCCACGCCCGGTCCCGACGCGCGTGTGCAGCGTCTCCGGCCGGGCCCGCAGCCAGACCACGCGGCCGGCCGTCCGCATGCGGAACCGTGATTCGGCATCCATCACGACGAACCCGGCAACGCCGACGATGACCGGCGGTGGCAGCGACGCACCGTGCTCGAATGCCCGCAGTTCGGCCTCGTGGAGCGCGTCAGCTCCGTCGGCCGCGACGATCTCGGGAGCGCTCCGTCCTGTCGCCCGCACGACGAGCTCGTCGTTGTCCACGTACGGCCAGCCGATCCGGTTCGACAGCCGGCGGCCGATCGTCGACTTGCCCGAGCCCATCAGTCCGATGATGAACACTCGACGGGGTCGCTCGTCCATGACGAGAGCGTACGGCCGCGGGGCGGGATCCGGCGCTAGGCCCCGCGCCCGCGCATCCAGCCGTCGAACGAGGGGGCCGAGCGAACCTGTTCCGCGCGGCACAGCGGACAGGCGAGGTGGGGAGTCTCGTGAGAGGCGTGCCGGAGTTGCACGCCGCCCATCTCGCGGACCACTGCCCCGCGCAGGATCGTCGCCGTGTAGTGGCCCCACGCGAAGAGGCAGATCCGGCAGACCGTCGGGCCGTCGCCGGCGATGAGGTGGCCGGTCCGCCCGCAGCGCCCGCAGCGGGCGCCGCCGCGCCACGGATGCGGAGGCGGGATCGGTTCCAGCCGGGCCGACGACGTCATGCTCGCAGTCTCGATCCGGACTCCTTGCAGCCGCGCACGCAGTGGGCTCGACGTGCAACTCGGATGCGATGCACGTCCCGATCCGCCCGGAGCGCGCCAGAGGCGGCCTGCGGGACGCTGCCCGCATGGCCCACCAGCGCCCGACCGATCAGTTGCGTGGCACCGAGCCGGCGCCCCAGGCGAGCGACCCGTCCCTCTCGGAGGGCGGCGACAGCCGCCCCGGTGTCGCGCTCGCCATCGGCTTCCTCGTCGTGTTCGTCATCGTGATCGCGGCGGCGATCGCGTTCGGCCTGCTTGGCTGACCCGATCCGAATCGACCTGCGAAGGCGCTAGCGCGATTCGAGAAGTGCCTTGAGCCTCGGCAGGTCGGCTGCGGCCGAGCGGCGCAGCGAGCGAGCGATCAGCGGGCCGAGGAGCCGGTAGAGCAGGTTGGGGCCGCGCAGGTCGGCGTTCCACTGGAGGTCGGTGCCGCCGCTGCCGCCGGCCTTGAGCGTCGTGACGA
This sequence comes from Candidatus Angelobacter sp., assembly GCA_035463095.1. Classification (GTDB taxonomy): domain Bacteria; phylum Chloroflexota; class Limnocylindria; order QHBO01; family QHBO01; genus JACDBZ01. Next base: position 12,017 of record DATHTR010000098.1, read on the forward strand.
AATCGCCGACGAAGCCACCCGAATCGATCGAGTGGAAGGCGAACCGCTCGCCGTGATCGAAGCCGGTCACCTCGCAGTCGATCGTCGCGGTCCTGCCGCCAGCAGCGCGCTGCATCGAGAACGTCGAGCCGAGCCGGATCGGGCCCTCGGCGTCCTTGGTCACCTCGACGATCCCCGCCTCACGCTGCCACTGTGGGTACGCCTCGACCTGGGCGAGAAAGGCAAACACCGTTCCCGGCGAGCGTTTGATGTGGATGCGGTGCTCGACCTTCGGCATCGGCCCTCCTGTCGCCGACAGAGTACGCGAGCGCGAACCCGTGCCGCGGGCCGGCGCCCGCGGGCGGCGCAATGCGGACCGACGCGGGCGGGCCGCGTTCAGGCGCTACCCGATCGGGTGCTCCATCGCCGCGGCGAGGATCTCGCCGGCGTCCTCGGTCACGCCGTGTTCGACGATGTGGAGATACGCCTCCTCCTCGGCCAGGTGGATCTTGAGCATGGCATAGAGCTGGAACGCGATCCGCCGGATCGCCAGCGCGCGGGGGAGTGCGACGGACGTGCCGTGCAGCTCGCCCACGAGCGAGCTGAACCTGGAGATCATGCCCCGGATCTCCTCGTGCTCGCGGCGCAAGGGGGTCATCGAGTGGCGGTTCTGGAGCATCCGCTCCAACTCGGGGTAGATGGACCGCTCGGCCGCGGCCATGTGCGGCAGCAGCGTCCCATTCAGAAAGTCCCGGGCTGCGGTGAGCTCGGGCTGCACGGCGACGCCGCCGTTCTCGAGCAGGGCGTCCGCCATGGCCGGGAACTGGTTGACGGAAGCCAGGATGCGCGCATGGTGCTCGTGCGCGACACCGGGCAGAGTCGGGGTCATGGCGGTTCTCCTCTGGAGACCCCACCGCAGGCGAACTGCCGCGTCTGGTGTATCCGGCCCGACTCTAGGCTCGCGGCATCCATTCGCCATGGGCCATCAGCCACGCGCTCGCGTGACGAACCGACCGCCGGACCGCCGATGATTTACGCGGCGGCTTCGATGTCCTCGCCGGCCGCGGCGATCATCACCGAGGCGAGCGTCCCGTAAGCGGCGGCCCAGGCGTCCCGGGTGTCGGTCGTTAAGGCCTCGCCGAGGCCGGCCTCGAGAGTCCACAGCAGGGCGGCACCGACGGTGTCGTAGTGCTCCGCCCGCACACCGTAGCCGGCGTGTCTGCGGCCGAGCGCCTGGACGGCGGGAACGAGGTCATCGAGCCGATCGATGCCTTTCACGACGACCGTCAGCGTCTGCATGAGGTTGCGGCGCTGGGATTCCATGTCCGTCCGCCGGAACAGGCGCCGAACGGCGGGATCCAGCTCGAACAGACGGTCGTAGAAGAGGGTCGCGGCGACGTCGGCGATCGGCTCGACCGAACGCCAGCTGCCGCGGATGAGGTCGATCTCGGTGGGTGTCATCGGGGGCGCTCCAGCACGAACGAGAAGCGCACAGGGTCCACGCCGAACGTCGGCGGCGGAATGGTCGACTGTCCAGGGCGGCATGGACGGACGTCGGTGGGGAGCGGGGGAATGGTGGAGATGAGGGGACTCGAACCCCTGACCCCCGCGATGCGAACGCGGTGCTCTCCCAGCTGAGCTACATCCCCTGGGTCGTCGCAACCGCACTGGGCGGCGGACCGGTGTGAGAGTGTAGCACGGGCCCTACGCCGACCAGTCGACCGGCACGCGTGGATCCGGTCGATAGGAACAGTACGTGCCGGTGCGGATGGTGGCCTCGAGGTGATCGCCGAGGCCGGCGCTGTGTTCTGCGATGCGAGCCATCGACAGGCGAATAGCCCGCGTGACTGACAGGCGGGCGCGTTCGTTCGCCGAACCGGAAACGCGATCGCGGCCGCCAAGGCCCACGGCCCGGCTGAGCTCGCGCGCCAGCATGCCCATTTCCTCCCGGGCTCGACCGGAGCGCTCAGGGTCGTTCCAGCTCTCGGCCTCGTCGAGTTCTTCCTGGAGCGCATGCAGGCGCCGCCGATATGCCTGTTTGGCCTGGTCGTCGAGGTGCGCGCCGGCGTCGCCCAGATCGGTCATGCGCAGACCCGCCTCGACGTGGCGGGACGCCCTGGGCCTACCTGTCTGCGCCAGCTCGATCGCCAGGATCTCCCTTCCCGGTTCGCCCAGCAGCCGCGCGAGGTACTGCAGTCCCTTGGCGTCGCGCAGCCGGAACTCATCCGGCCCGAACGCGATCGTCCAGTACTCGCCCTCGCGACGGAACCTGCAACCGGCAGGCGCTGCGGGGACCATGGAGCCCTCGGTTCGGACGCTTGGCCCGATGCGTTCGATGAGCGCCGTCATTTCCAGCGCCTGCGCCGTCTCGAGCGCCGCGCGATCGAACTGGGCGGCCAGCGCCTCGTCGCCGTCCTCGCCGCGCGCTCTGAGTACAACGGCAAGGTCATGCTGACTGTGAGCCGTCCACGGCCGCGCCCCCATTCGCTCATTGAGGGCAATGGCTGACCGCAGATGACGCTCGGCATCTCCCAGCCGACCCATCGTCTGGGCGAGCAGGCCGAGATAGCGATCAACGGCGCCGAGCGAACCGTCGCCTTGACCGATCGCATGCCCGCCCGCGAAAGGCGCGACTTGACCGTAAAGCGTCTGTGCGTTCGGCTTGTCCCCGAGCCGTGCGCAGGCCTCGCTCGCCAGACAGATGCCCATCAGCCAGAGGCTGTCTCGATACAAGGCCTCGAACTCCTTGCGCGCCAATCCGGCCAACACAAGGCGGGCCTCCTCGTCGCGCCCAAGGTCGATCAGCAGGCAGGCCAGGGCCGAGCGATGAAATGGGTACCACGGAAATTCCTCGGCTGATGCCCGCATGGCCGACTCCATCACCTCGGGCGAGCCGAGTTCGCGATGCAGCAGGAACCGATGCATTCGCGCCGAGGAGACGTCGTCCCGGATCGGCGTGGCCGGGTACATCTGCTCGGTCTCGCTGCGGATCAGCGCCTCGGCGCGGCGAAAGTCCCCTGCCATCAGTGCGAGCACGATCTGGTTCGCGGCACCCAGCCACACTTGGGCGGGCTGCCTCAGCTCCTCGGCGAGACGTCCAACTGCGTCCAGCTCGGCCCGAGCCTCCACCATCCGGGTCAGCTCCGCATGGCTCACGAACAACGCCAGACGAGCATCGATGATGCGTTCCGCGTCGCCCGCTGACAGGGCAACGGCGAGCAACTCCTCGGCAACCTGCATGCGCTGTCTCGTGTTGTCTGGCCACCAGGTGGCCCAGAAGCGGCCTGTCAGGGCATAGCCCAGGGTCGACGGATCCCCCAACCGGCGCGCGAGATCGACCGCTTCCTCACTGAGCGCGGCGCTGTGTTCGCGATGCTGAGGCGAATCGCGCCATGCGCATGCGAGGCGCGCCAGAAGTCGGACACGCAGAGGATCGTCCCGGCCACCGAGGAGCACGAGTGCGTCCTGGAGCAGTGGCACGAGTTGCCTGTCGCGGCCGGCCCGGACCCAGACAAAACGGCCACCGTAGCCCAGCGCCGCCGTCGCCAGTTGCCGGGCGTCTCCGTTCCGACGCGCCAGCGCACCAGCGTGCAGAAACGTTCTCCGCGACCCGTCGAGATCGCCTGCCCGAGCGTCGGCATCCCCCAGCTGCAACAGAAGCCCAATTCGAGCTGCGCCATCCTCGGGGGCAAGGTCCTCCAGATGCAGCGCCATGCGGAAGTGGCGACTCGCTTCCTCGTACGCGAGTGAGCGCGCCGCCAGCTCACCGGCTTGCCTGGCGTACGTCCTGGCTCGTTCCAGTGACGTCACGCCGGGTTCCGCTGCCTCGTCGGCTGGCCCCAACGTGACAGCCTCGAAATAGTGGTGTGCCAGTTGGGCTACATGGGCGTCCAGCGAGCCAGCGTGAAGCTCTTCGATCGCGGCGGCAATCCGATGGTGCAGGCCGGCTCGTGCCACTGGCGAGATCTCCTGATACAGCACCTCGCGGACCAGTCCGTGCGAGAACCGCAGACGCCCGACGGTCCCGGCCTCGCCGACGAGCACGCCCGCCCTCGACGCCTGTTCCAGCAGGACCGCCAGATCGGCAGCGGGGTATTCGCCTGCTCGCCTGAGCATCTCCATCGAGAACTCGGGCCCCAGCGCGGCGCCCACCGTCAGGACCTCCACGACTGCCGACGGCAGCTTGCGCAGGCGTCGGGCGATGACCTCACGGAGCCCGGGCGGCACGGTAAGGCGCAACGTGCCACTCGCCGCCACTCCCTCGAACCTGCCCTCGGCAGCCAACAGCCTCACGGCCTCCCCCATGAAGAGCGGATTGCCGCCCGTCTCTCGCCACAGGTCGCGCGCTACACGGGTCGCGGGGGCCGTTCCGAGCACGGAAGCCAGGAGTGCGGCGACCGAGTCCTCGGGAAGGCCTCCAAGCCGCACCATCCTGGAGACCGACTCACGGCTCACTTCCTGCAACGCGGAGGTGAGGGGGTGGTCAGGCGTCAGCTCAAGATCCCTGTACGTGGCGAGCACGACCAGTCGGATATCGGCCAGCTGGCTGGCCACGAAACGAAGCAGCCGCACTGATGGGATGTCCGCGGCGTGCAGATCGTCGAGGGCGAGTGCCGTGACCTGCACGCGCGCCATGTTGCGCAGCAGCGTGGTTGCGGAGTCGAACATCTGAAATCGCGCAGCAGGAGAGTCGGGTGGCGCTGGTGGAAGTCCTGGGACGAGTGCTCGAATCTCCGGAAGTAGCTGTGCCACGTCTGCCGCGCCGGTGCCCAGTTGCTCGTGTGCCTCGGCTGGAGCGACACTCCGCAGCCATCCTCGGAGCACCTGGACCCATGGCCAGTAAGGAGGGGCTCCCGCATCCTCCCAGCACCGGCCCCACAGCACCCGAGCCCCGGCGTCTCCCGCGCGGATAGCAAACTCGTCGGCCAGACGGGTCTTGCCGATCCCGGGCTCGCCGCCGACGAGGAAGAGGCTGCCCCGGCCGCCACGCGCCTGCTCCAGCCCGGCCATCAGCGCGGCCAACTCCGGCTGCCGGCCCACGAAGTCCGTCGGCGCCTGGGTCGCTCTGGGCGACAGCTGGTTCATTGCACTCCGGGGGCGTCCCCTGATGGTGTGGCGGAAGCGTACCCGCCACCCGCCCCGCAAAGAAGGGGCCCGGGTCTGACGGGCCCCTGCTTGCGGCTTCGACTACGGCGCGGCACCGACTGCCGCATCGTTCTCGCGCAGCACATGCTGGTGATTCTGGTCCAGGAGCGAAGCGCCACTCACCGGCTTGTTCTCGCGCAGCACGTGCTGGTAGTACACCTCCCGGCTCGGTTCGCCGGAGGTCGCGGAGGCTCCAGTCGTGTTGGCCAGCAGCGTGATTGCCAACCACGCGGCCAGGATCGTCGCCGCTGCCGCTATTGCGCCGACCCCGAACAGGATCACCAGCCGGGATCGTCCCTCGAAGACTCGCTCGATTGCCGTCGAAGTACTCAACGTAGCCATGACTCGATGTCTCCCTTCGCTGCGATCCATCTGACCGCCTTGACCTCTCGGCGTGACATCGCACTGCACGGCGGTAACTTGGGAAGGAACACCGAGCAGGAACGATCGCGGCACGGACGCCCTGCGCCGCGCAACAGGCCTGACACGGGCTCGGTCGCGCGGCTAGCCTGCCCGGATGCCCTTGCCAATTGGCCTCCTCACCGGGCTCGGCGCGGCCCTCGCGTGGGGGTCGATGGATATCGCGAGCGCGCTCGGCAGCCGGCGTCTCGGCAGCCTCAACGTCACGGCCGGGGTCCAGGTCGTCAGCGCACTCCTGCTTGCGGCGGTCGCCCTGGCGGCCGGCACGGTCCTGCCCTCGGACCCGGTGATCCTGATCGCCTCCGCGCTCCTTGGCGCCGTCGGGGCCGCTGCGTACCTCGCCTACTTCACCGGCTTGCGGATCGGCCCGATCTCGATCGTGAGCGGGATGGTCGCAGCGTACGGCGGCCTGACCGTGGTCCTCGCCGTGCTCGTCCGGAACGAGTCGCTGACTTCGATCCAGGCGCTGGGGGCGGCGCTCGCCACGGTCGGGGTCGTGCTGACCGCGGTCGCCTTCGACGGCGGCATGCGGGCGACCCGACTGGCCGGCCCGGGCGTGATCTTCGCGGTGGCAGCCCTCATCCTGTTCGCGGTCATGACGATCGGCCTGGCCGAGACGATCGAGCGCTCGGGTTGGCTCGAGGTGATCGTCGTTTCGCGGGTCGTCAATGCAGTTATCTCGGTCGGTGCCGTGTGGGCCGTCGGCGCCGTCGCGCACCCGCGCCTCGCCGCGCTCGTCCATCGCGACCTCGCCGGATCGAGACGTGCATGGGCGATCGTCCTGGTCGCCGGCATCCTCGACATGGCCGGGCTCGTCGTCTA
>DATHTR010000099.1:0-17769 GCA_035463095.1 Candidatus Angelobacter sp.
GGCCTCGCCACTCCCGGTCGAGGAGGCCGCGCGCCCGGTGCTGCGGGTGGTGGGCGCATGACCGTTCCGATCCCTGGCCAGTGCCGGCGTCACCATCGCCAACTGCCTGTCCTGGTGACCGTAGGCGCGTCAGACCGCCGATCTGGGTCATCACGTCATAGATGTGTCCAGATTGCAGGTGTCGATCACCCGTCTACGGTCATCAGCATGGGCACGTGGCGAGAGCGCGGACCGTGACGCGGACCCTCGCCCTCGTCTGGCCCGAGCTGCGCGTCCCCGATGCCGACACATCGGCCTGGGAGTCGATGCTCGACGCGCTCGACGACCTCTCCCCGCGGGTGGAGGCGGTGGACGTCGGCGTGGCGCTCGTCGACGTGACCGGCCTCGGGCCGATGTGGGGGAGCGAGCGCAGGATCGCGGCGCGGGCCGTGATGCTGGCCCGGGCCGTGGCGCCGCTGCGCCTGCGCTGCGGGATCGGCGACAACCGCTGGCTGGCGACGCTCGCCGCCCGGCTGGCCCGCTTCGAGCGCCCGGACGCGCCGGCCGCCTTCCACGTCCTCGAGGCCGATGTGCTGCGCGACCTGCCGCTCGACCTGCTCCCCGCCGATGCCGCCACGCGTGCTCGCTTCGTCCGCTTCGGGCTGACCCGGATGGCCCAGCTCGCCGATCTGCCGCGCTCCGCGGTCGGCGCCCAGTTCGGCCCACCGGGCGAGCGGCTCCAGGCCCTCGCCCGCGGTCACGACCCGCGGCCGCTGGTCCCGCGGCGGCGCCCGGAACGCGTGGCCCGCCGCGCGTCGTTCGAGCCGCCGCTCGACGGCGTGGGCGCCGTGGGGCTCACCCTGCGCCGCCTGGCCGCGGAGCTCTGCGACCGGCTGCGGGCGCGCCACCTCGCCCCCGGCCGCGCGACCCTGGTCCTGCGCCTCGAGGACGCGCCGCCGCTCCGCGTGACGCAGGCCTTCCCGCAGCCGGCCCTCGAGCCGGACTGGATCGCGCGCCTCCTCCTCTCGCGCCTGGAGGCTGCCGCCCGCGCGCGACCTTCGCCAACATCCACGCCTCGCGCGCGATCGTTGCCAGATTCCAACCAGGCCGACCCGAGGCGGACCCATGCGCCTTCACCTGACGTTCCGGACCTTCACAACCTGGGCAAATCTATGACACAGGCGCCTGGACGGGCGGGTGGTCCGCCCGACGCCTCGCCTCGTGCCGCGGTGGTTGGAATCTGGCAGGAAGCGCCGGGGGCGGAGGTTGAGGAGGAGGACCGGGACGAGCCGCGGATCGCATCGGTCATGCTGGCGTTCGATCGGCTTGCGAACCCGATGACGACCCAGCTGCCGGCCTTCGAGGCACGGGCCGCGCGATGGGAGGAGTTGCGCTGGTCGCTGGAGCGGATCCGGCATCGGTTCGGCGACGGCCGCCTCTGGCGGGCGACAGTGGATCGGCCAAGCGCGGCGCTGCCGGAGCATCGGTCGCGGTTGGTGGACATCGGCGCATGACCCGTCGCTACCCGGACCTGCCGCTCATCCAGGTCGAGACCGATGCCGCCGGCACCCCCGTCCGCCTGCGCATGGACGGCACCGATCATGGCGAGCTCGGCATCTGCACCCGATGGCGCGTCGACGACGGCTGGTGGCGCGAGCCGGTCGCCCGGGCGTGCTACAAGGTCGTCACCCGCTCGGGCCTGCTGTGCACGATCGTGCTCGACGAGATCCGCGGCACCTGGCACCTCGAGCGCGTCTTCGACTGAGGCTAGACTCGCCGCCACCATGAGCGATGCCGAGCTCCGGCTCCGTCCCGCGACCGCCGACGACTCGGAACCCTGCTACCGCCTGTTCTGGGAGTCGATCACCGACCTCGCGGCACGCAACGGGACGCCGTGGGAGGGGACGGCCGACGAGCGGTGGCCGGTCTTCACGGACCTCTACGCGCTCCTCGTCGAGATCGCGGCGGAGTGGTGGGTCGCGGAGGGAGGCGACGGCGAGCTCGTCGGCTATGCCCGCAGCGTCGCGCGCGAGGCGGGCTCGTTCCTGGAGCTGTCCGAGTTCTTCGTCCGGCCCGGCAGCCAGGCGAGCGGCGTCGGTCGCGCCCTGCTGGACCGTGCCTTCCCGGTCGGCCGCGGCAGCGTCCGCGCCATCATCGCCACCGGCGACGTCCGCGCCCAGTCGCGCTACCACCGCGCCGGCACCAGCATCCAGTTCCCGATCCTGGGCATGACCGGCACCGCCCGCGCCGATGCCGCTGACGACCTGGCCCTCGATGCCGAGCCGGTGCAGGAAGGACACCTGCCCGAGATCGCGGATCTCGAGCGTTCGATCGTCGGCTTCGCCCGAGGGGACCACGAGCTCCGCTGGCTCGTCGAGCGGCGGGAGGGCTGGCGCTACCGCCGTGACGCTTCGACGGTCGGCTACGCCTTCGTCGGCCGGGGCGGCGTCGGGCCGATCGCGGCCGTCGAGCCGGAGCTGATGCCGGCGGTCCTGGCGCACGTCGAGGCGCGCGCCGCCGCCATCGGCCGCGAGGAGATCGGATTCGAGGTTCCCGCGCCGGCGGTCCCGGCCATCCGCCACCTCCTCGACCGCGGGTACCGATTCGATCCCTTCGTCACCTACCTGATGGCGAACCGCGCGTTCGGCCGATTCGACCGCTTCCTGGGCTTCACGCCGCCGTTCGTGCTGTAGGGGCCGATCTGGCATCGGCCATGCGAGAGGGGAGCACCATGAACGACTTCGAGCGGCAGCCGGGCGCCATCGACGATCCCGGCATGAAGGGCGGGCTGGATCCGGAGGTGGACACGCTGCCGCCGGGAAGCTCCGCGGGCGACACCGGGGCCTCCGGTGAGCCGGAGCCGGCCGAGCTGGACCTTCCCGGACCGGACGACCCGGTCGCCTGGAACTACGTCGAGGCCGATACCCTCGTGGTCGGGCCCGATGGCTCGGACCTCGGCCGCGTCGACGCGATGCTCGGCACCGAGACCGAGGGCATCTTCCACGGGATCGCCGTCACTCCGTACGACGGTGGCACTCCGCGTGTCGTCCCGGCCGATGCGGTGACCTCGCTCACCACGTCCAGGATCACCATCGCCTGGACTGCCGAGGAGCTCGCCGCCGCCGAGGAGCACAGGCCCCCCGAGCGCTGAGCTGGGCCGGCTCAGGGTCGAGCGTCGCAGCCGGGGTACTCACCCGGCATGCGCGGTAGCAGCCACAGGTCGACGACGCCGTTGCCATCGGCCCAATCGAGCGAGGCGACGGTGGCGCGGTCCATCCCGACGCTGTTCGTCTCGCCCACGCCGAGGTCGGTGAGGGCCTCCACGATGGCTGCCGCCTCATCCTGGCTCCTCAGCCCACATCTCGCCAGCGGCTGGATCTCGCCATACGCCGCGCCGAAGTCCTCGAGTGAGCCGTCGAGCGAAAGTGGCACCTGTGCGATGTCCGGGTTGCCGTAGGGCGGCGTGTCGCGGTACGGCGTCAGCACGAGCAGGTACTCGTCCGCCTCGTAGGCCGTCGGCGGGCCCTCCCAGGCATCCTCGCCCAGGAGCGACTCGGGATCGCGAAGGGCGCGGGCCAGCTCGTCGAGCGCCCGACGCTCCGGCGAGGGCTGGTAGTACGTTTCCTCCTCGACGTCGCCGAACCACCCGACCGAGGTCACCACCACCCGGTCGGCGCCCTCGCCGATGGTGAAGGTGTGCGCGAAGCCGCCACGTCCCGGGGGCTCGGCGCCGGGCAGCGGCTCGAGCTCGTACGTCGCATCGGTGTCGAGGTACCCGTCGCTGAAGGCGATGTCGCGGAGCTGTGCCAGGCCATCGGCCGTCAGCCGGCGCGTCAGGTAGCCCTCGAAGTCGGTGGTGCCGACCGGCCGCCAGATGACGGTCCCGTCCTCGGTCACCGTGGCACCGGGCAGCAGGGACGCCGGGTCGGTCGGCCCACCCAGCGTCACGACGCGCAGGAGGAGCCCGTCGCCGGCCGCGGGGGACTCGGTCGGCGTGTCGCTCGGCGCGTCCGTCTGGGACGGGGTGTCGCTCGGCGCAACCGTCGGTGACGGCTGATCGCTCTCGCTCGGCACGCCCGTGGGCGTCGGCGACGGATCATGGCCCACGGGGCTGATGAGGCCACCGACCTGCATCCCGACGACGACCGCCAGGAGCAGCACCGCCGCTGCGGCGAGCATCCCGCCGAAACGCCCCAGGCCCCAGCCGGCTCCCCGCTGCGGTGTGTCGGCCATGCGATCGAGAGCGGCGTCGAGGACGCGTGCCGGCGCCTCCCGCGGCGCAGTGTCGCGCAGGTGCCAGATGACGAGATCGTCGAACTGATCAGGGTTCATGCGACGTGGCCCTCCGAGCGACGGGCCTCCTGCCCGATGGATGCGCGCAGCGCGAGCCGCGCGTGGTGGAGACGCGACTTGGCCGTGCCGACCGGGATGCTGAGCGCATCGGCGATCTCCGGCAGCGACAGCTCCAGGAAGTAGTGATGGACGATGACGGTGCGGTGGTCGACCGACAGGCCACGCAGTCCCTGCTCGAGGGCGTCGGCCTCGGCCAGCCGGCCCGACTCGTCGGCGATCGGCCGGTCATGGTCGGGCAGCAGGCGCACGTTCGACTCGTGCCGGCGCTGGCGCCGAGCCTCGTCGCGGCAGGCGTTCACCAGGAGCCGGCGCAGCCAGGCGTCGATGCGCCGCGGCTCGCGCAGGGATCGCAGGTCCCGCCAGGCGCGGACGAGCGCATCCTGCAGCGCATCCTCGGCACGGCCGCGATCGCGGAGGATCAGCGTCGCCGTAGCGAACAGCCGATCGAGGCGGGGCGCAGCGAGCTGCGCGAACGCCTCCCGATCTCCGTCGGCCGCGGCTCTGACCAGTTGCTCGTCCGTCACGGGCGCCTCCTGCGGTCACACCGACATGGTGCCTCTGCATGGTATGGCGCACCGAGGCGTCGATCGGTTCACCGACGGGGTCGAGTACGATCCGCCGATGACCGCCGAGGCCGATGCCGCCCACCGCGTCGACCGCCTCTGGCCCGATCCCGCCCCGGACATCGAGCTCGACGACGCGATGGCCGGCTACGAGCCACCCGCGGTGTCCGGGCGGCCGAGCGTGGCGATCAACATGGTCACCAGCGTCGACGGCCGGGCGCAGCTGGACGGCACCGCCGAGGGGCTCGGCTCGCGCGCGGATCGGCGGCTCATGCGCCTGTACCGCGCCGCCTTCGACGCGGTCGGCAGCGGCGCCGGGACCCTGCGCGCGACCGGGGTGTGGCTGCGGGTCGGCGACGACCTCGCCGCGCGTCGGGCCGCCGAGGGGCGGCCGCCGAACCCGACCGGTGTCGTCATCGCCGGGACCGATGGCGTCGACACCTCGTCCGGTTGGTTCGAGGGCGACGAGCCGCGGCTCCTCGTGGTCGGCCGCGACAATCCGCTGGCCGAGGCCCCGGCCGGTACCGAGCTGCTTCGCGCCCCGACCGAGCGACCCGGGCCGCGCTGGCTCCTCGAGCGGCTGACCGAGCGCGGCATCGGCTCGTTCCTGCTCGAGGGGGGTCCGCACATCAATGCCGCGTTCCTTGACGACGGCCTGATCGACGAGGTGTGCTGGACCGTGGGTGCGCACCTGCTCGGGACCGATGCGCTGCCGATGATCGCGCCGATCGTTGGCGGATCCCCGTACGCCTCGCGCCCGCGCGGCGGGCGCCTGGTGAGCGTCCTCCGCCACGCCAACGAGCTGTTCGTGCGCTACCGGTTCGACACCGCGGGTGGCGCCGAGGGGTAGCATCGGGTGCTCATGGCCGATCCGGAGCTCGGACGTCTCGGCGTCTGGGGCCATCTCGACACGCTTCCCATCGACGAGGCGCGCGCGTTCGCGCGTCGCGCCGACGAGCTCGGCTACGGGGCGCTGTGGGTGCCCGAGACCGTCGGCCGCGAGCCGCTCGTCCTGCTGGGGCTCCTCGCGAGCGCGACCTCGCGGCTCGTGCTCGGCACCAGCATCGTCAACGTCTGGGGCCGCGACGCGCAGGCCACGCGCATGGCGGGCGTCACCCTCGCCGAGGCGACCGGAGGCCGATTCGCGCTCGGGCTGGGGGTCAGTCACCCGCACCTCGCCGGCAAGCTTCGGGGCCACGAGTTCGCCCGTCCGCTCCACCACATGCGGGCGTACCTGGCGGCGTACCGGGCGGCGGTCATCCGGGCCCCGGCACTCGAGGGGGTCGCCGATCCACTCGTGCTCGTGGCGGCGCTCCGCGAGCGCATGACCGATCTGGCCGCAACCGATGCCGACGGCGCCTTCCCGTACCTCGTCACCGCCGATCGCGTCCGCTGGATGCGGGCGCGCCTGGACGACGCCGCCCGCTCACGGAGACCGATCCTGGCCGTGACCCTGCCGGTGGTCCTCGGCGACTCCAGCGACCCGGCCGCGCGCGAGTCGGCTCGTGCCTACCTCCGTCCGTACCTCCGCACGCCGACGTATCACGCCTCCTGGGAGCTGCAGGGCTTCGGCCCCGAGGACTGGGAGCTGCCGGGCAGCGATCGGCTCCTCGAGGCCATGGTGTCGGTGGGTGACCCGTCCGCGGCCCGCGCTCGGATCGCCGCGCTCCACGACGCGGGTGCCGATCACGTGGCCATCATCCCGCTCGCCGTGGATGGCAGCACCGAGTCGCTGCCGGTGGTCGAGGCGCTGGCCCCATGAGGTCGCCTCGGACCTTCGCCGTCATCGGCCTGCTGCTGGTCCTGGTGGCGGGTGGGTGCGCGGTCGAGCCGGCGATCACGTCGGAATCGCCGTCGCACGAGCCAAGCTCCACGCCTCCTGCCCAGCGCCCGGCTGCCCAGCGCCCGGGCATCGGCCGGCCGGAACGGCTGTCGCCGTCCGGCCTCGCACGGCCCGCCCAGCCGGCCATGCCGGTGAGCTACCGAGCAGCGCTCGTCGACGACCATTGCACCGACCGCGACCTCGCCGCGCCGGCGGCGTCCGACATCGCGCTGACCGTGCTCGATCGGTCCTACGGGCTCCCTGCCACCTATGCCCCGGACGATCTCGAGCCGGCCGCGGAGGCGGGCCTGACCGACGCTTCGGGCACGAAGCTCGTCCGCGCCGTGCTGCTCGACGACCTCGCCGCGATGCGCGCTGCGTGGGAGTCGGCCGGGCTGACGATCGTGATCGACTCCGCGTACCGCTCGTATGCGGCGCAGGCCGCGACCTACGACAACTGGGTGATCCAGATCGGCCCAGAGGGGGCCGCGGCGCGGACCGCGCGGCCCGGGCACTCCGAGCACCAGCTCGGGACGGCGATCGACGTCAGCTCACCGGGATGGAGCGGCCGCTTCGGCGACTGGGCCACGGAGTCGGCCGAGGGTGCCTGGATGGCCGAGCGCGCCTGGGAGTACGGGTTCGTGATGAGCTACCCGGCCGGCGGAGAGGCGGAAAGCTGCTACGGCTACGAGCCGTGGCACTACCGATGGATCGGCCGGGAGGCGGCCGCCGAGCATCGAGACAGCGGCCTGGTGCTCCGCGACTTCCTGGCGCGTCGCGCCGATGGCTGAGCACGGCCACCCGCCTGCCGTCGTCCGCGCGCTCGAGGCGGCCGGTCGCCACGACCCCGAACGACTTCCGTGGCTTCGGCGGCGGATGGCCTGGACGCTGTTCGCGATCTCGGCCCTCGGCAGCACCGGGTACATCGCGGCCATCACCGTCGGCACCCTGGTGGCGGCCGACATCCAGGGCGACGCCACCCTCGGCGGGGTCCCGACCGCCGCCGCGACGATCGGCACCGCGACCGCGGCGACGCTGCTGTCGGGCCTCATGCTGCGGGTCGGCCGGCGTGCCGGGCTCCTCGGCGGGCTCGTGGTGGGGTTCGTCGGGGCAGTGGCGGCCGTCGCCGCCGTCCTGGCCGGCTCGATCCTCCTGCTTCTCGTCGCCAGCGCGCTGACCGGATTCGCGAACGGGGTCGGCAACCTCGGCCGCTACGTGGCCGCCGACCTCGTCCCGCCGGAGCGCCGCGCGTCGGCCATCGGGACCGTGGTGTGGGGCGCCACCCTCGGCGCGGTGAGCGGCCCCAACCTCGTCGCGCCGGCTGGCGCCGTGGCGCGGGCGCTCGGCCTGCCCGAGCTTTCCGGTGCGTACCTGGTGACGGTCCTGTTCATCGGCCTCGCCATGGTGCTGGCCTACCTGCTGCTGCGCCCGGAGCCGTACGAGCTGGCGCACCCGACCGCCTTTGCCCGCGCCGGCGATGCGCCACCGGCCTCGCTCGGCTCACTCCTGCTGCGCCCGACGATCGTGATGGCGCTGGTGGCGCTCGTCGCCGGCCAGGTGGTGATGGTGTTGATCATGACCATGACCCCGATCCACCTCATCGACCACGGGCATGGCCTCGCGACGGTCGGGTTCGTGCTCTCGGCGCACACCTTCGGCATGTTCGCCCTGTCGCCGATCTCGGGCCGGTTGACCGATCGATTCGGATCCCCGGCCATCATCGGCGCCGGGCTCGGCATGCTCGCCGTCTCGGCACTCATGTCCGCCCTCGCGCCACCGGATGGTGGGGCGATCCTGACCCTCGCGCTGTTCCTCCTGGGCTGGGGATGGAACCTGGGGTTCGTCGCCGGTTCGGCGATGCTGACCCGCGGCCTGTCGCTCGGCGAACGGACCGGCGTCCAGGGCCTGGCCGACGGTCTCATCTGGTCGTCGGCTGCCCTGGCCAGCCTGTCGTCGGGAGTGATCGTCACCACGGCGTCCTATACCGCTCTCGGATTCCTCTCCATCGGGCTCCTCGTCATCCCATCCGGGCTGCTCTTGATCAGGAGGGCCGCTGCCCCCGCCTGAGCGGAGCGGTCCGCGGATCGGTCACGACGTTGCCGTGGATTGCGTACGATGGGTTGGATGGCCACCGACCGAGCCGGCCGCGACGGGGCTGCCCCCGTCCTCGAATGCCGCGACCTGCGCAAGTCCTTCGGCGACCGGGTGGCGGTCGACGGAGTCGGCTTCACGATCGGTTCGTCCGAGACCTACGGACTCCTCGGGCCGAACGGCGCGGGCAAGACCACGACGATCTCGATGGTCTGCGGCCTCCTCGTCCGGGACGCCGGCGAGGTGCGGGTCAACGGCCGTCCTCTGGACGTGAACGCCGTCGACGCGAAGCGGGAGGTGGGCTACGTTCCGCAGGATCTCGCCATCTATCCCGAGCTGACCGCGCGCGAGAACCTGCGCTTCTTCGGCGAGCTGTACGGCATCAACGGAGCGGAATTGAGGTCGCGGATCGACGAGGTGCTCGAGATCATCGGTCTCCCGGATCGGGCGGACGACCGGACCGATTCGTACTCCGGCGGCATGAAGCGCCGGCTGAACATCGGCATCGGGCTGCTCAACCGGCCCGCGCTGCTGGTCCTCGACGAGCCGACGGTCGGCGTCGACCCGCAGAGCCGGAACGCGATCCTGGCCAGCGTCGAGCAGCTCGGCGAGCAGGGGATGGCGATCCTCTATACGACCCACTACATGGAGGAGGCCGAGCGTCTCTGCGACCGGGTCGGGATCATCGACGAGGGGAAGATCAAGGCGGAGGGCACTCGCCGCGAGCTGGTGAGCCGCATCGGGCAGCGCGACCGGGTCGACCTGGCGGCCAGCGGTGAGCTGAGGCGGGCCGCGGACGCGTTGCGCGCCCTCCCTGGCGTCGAGGAGGCGACGGCGCATGAACAGGGGATCGGGCTGCTCGTCACCGACGCCCGGACCCAACTGCCCCGGCTGTTGGAAACAGCGGTCGGTGCCGGCGCCTCCGTCGGCGGGGTGGAGATCGTCGAGCCCGACCTCGAGGCGGTCTTCCTGCACCTCACCGGCCGCGCGCTCCGCGACTGAGAAGCCGAAGGACCGATGCGGGCTGCCCTCGTCATCGCGCTGAAGGACCTGCGACAGCGAGTCCGCAACCGCACCGCGATCGTCGTGGCCGTCATCGCGCCATTCGGGCTGGCGGCGATCTTCAGCCTCCTGCTCGGCGGCGTGAGCGGCACCGACCTCGACCTGCACTACGCGATCGCCGACCTGGACGGATCGGAGATCTCGGCCGCGCTCCGCGACGGGCCGCTGACCGGCATCGAGGAGGCCGGCATCGCCGAGGTGAGCGAGGTCGACGACGCCGATGCGGCCCGCGCCGCGGTGGAGGACGGAGACGCCGACGCCGCGGTCATCGTGCCCGAGGGCTTCGCCCAGGCCATCACATCCGGCGGCGCGGTCGAGCTCGAGATCATCGGAGACACCGATGCCGGGTTCGCCACCGGCATCCTCGACTCGCTCGTCTCCTCCTACCTCGCCGAGCTCGACGGCATCCGGCTGTCGGTGGCGACGGCCGCCGGCACCGGCGTCTCGCCGGCCGACATTCCCGAGCTGGTGGAGCGCGCATCGGCAACCCGCGATCCGATCGACATCGCGGACGTCGCCGTCGAGTCACGCCGGATGGGCCAGACCACGTACTTCGCCGCCTCCATGGCGATCTTCTTCCTGTTCTTCACCGCCCAGTTCGGGGTCCTCTCGCTCCTCGCCGAACGTCGGGAGGGCACCCTGCCGCGGCTGGTTGCCGCCCCGATCCGGCCCTGGTCGATCGTCCTCGGCAAGGCGCTCGGCACCTTCGCGCTCGGCTTCGGCGCCATGGTCGTGCTCGCAGCGGCCTCCACCCTGCTCATCGGCGCCGACTGGGGGAGCCCGATCGGCGTCGTGCTCCTCATCAGCGCCGCCGTCTTCGCCGCCATGGGCATCACCGCGTTCATCGCCACGCTCGCCCGTACCGAGGAGCAGGCCGGCGGCTGGAACGCGATCGTGGCCGTGACGCTCGCCATCCTCGGCGGCAGCTTCTTCGACCTGACCCAGGGCCCCGAGATCCTGCGCCAGGTCAGCCGGGTCACGCCCCACGCCTGGTTCCTCGAGGGCGTCGCGACGCTCAATGCCGCGAGCGCGACCCTCGTCGACATCGCGCTGCCGCTCGCCGCGCTGCTCGGCATCGGGCTGGTGACCGGGGCGATCGGCCTCGCGCGCGCCCGTGGCCTGGTGATGGGTCGATGAGCCTGCGCCGCGCTCTCGTCATCGCCCGCGCCAACCTCGTGCGCCTGCTGCGCGATCGGCTGGGCCTGTTCTTCATCGTCGTGCTGCCGATGATGATCGTGTTCGTGACCGGCCTCCAGTTCGGCGGCGGCTTCGCCCAGCGCGTGGCCCTCGTGGCTCCGGCCGAGGGCCGCTTCGCCACCGAGCTCGCGGACGGGCTCGCCGAGCGCTGGGACATCGAGCGATACGACGACGAGGCCGATGCCCGTGACTCGGTCGCCACCGGCCGGACCGTGGCCGGCATCGTCGTCCCGGACGACTACGACGAGCGGCTGCTCGGGGATGAGCCGGCCGAGGTGCGCTACCTGTCGGTGGGGAGCGAGGAGTCCTTCGGGCGCCGCCGCATCATCGAGGCGATCGTGGCCGACCAGGCGTCGCTCGTCCGCGCCGCACGATTCACGGCCGACGAGGCCGGCGGTGATGCCGCGGACCATCTCGGCGCCGCGGAGGAGCTCCGCGCCGGCCTGGCGGGCCTGGCGACTCGGACCGTCACCGTCGGCGAGCGGCTCTTCCCGGAAGAGCTGCAGGGCTTCGCGCTCGGCGCCCAGGGCCAGCTCGTACTGTTCGTGTTCCTCACCTCGCTGACCGGCGCGGCGCAGCTCATCCTCACCCGGCAGCTCGGCGTCGCGCGCCGGATGCTCAGCACTCCGACCTCCATCGGCACGATCCTCGTCGGCGAGGCCCTCGGGCGATTCGGCGTGGCGCTGTTCCAGGCGCTCTTCATCGTGATCGCCACGGCGCTCCTGTTCGGGGTGACCTGGGGCGATCCCCTCGGCGCCGCGGCGCTCGTCCTCGCCTTCTCGGCGGTCGGCGCTGCCGTCGCGATGCTCATCGGCGCCGTTGCCAGCGACGCCGAGCAGGCCGGGTCCATCGGCGTGTTCGCCGGCCTCGGCGTGGCCGCCATCGGCGGCTCCATGGTCCCGCCCGAGATCTTCCCCGAGCCGATGGCGACCATCTCGTGGTTCACCCCGCACCGCTGGGCACTCGACGGGTTCCGCGAGCTCATCGCCGGTGGTGCGCTCTCTGACATCCTGGTGCAGCTCGGCGTCATCGCGGCCGCCGCGGCCCTCGTCCTGGCCCTGGCCACATGGCGGCTCCGCGTGGCGCTCACGCGCTGACGGATGATTCGCACCGAACGCCTGCTGCTCCGTCGCTGGCGCGCGGCCGATCGTGGCCCGTTCGCCACGATGAACGCCGACCCGGCGGTCATGGAGCACATGCAGGGCGTCATGTCACGTGAGCGATCCGACGACTTCGTCGATCGCATCGAGGCGCACTGGGAGGAGCACGGCTGGGGCCTGTGGGCGGTCGAGGTGCCCGGCGTCGCGCCGTTCATCGGCTACGTCGGCCTCTGGCCGGCCGACTACGTTGCCCCGGGCATGGTGGAGGTCGGATGGCGTCTGGCGCGCGAGCACTGGGGCCACGGTTACGCGACCGAGGCGGCCCGCGAGGCGCTGCGCTTCGGGTTCATCGAGGTCGAACTCGAGGAGATCGTCTCGTTCACCGTCCCGCAGAACGTTCGCTCGGTGCGCGTGATGGAACGCATCGGCCTGCGGCGTGAGACGTCCGGTGACTTCGATCACCCGCGGGTGGACGGCGTCGCGTACCCGGAGCTCGTGCACCACGTGTTCTACCGCCTGCGCCGCGAGGAGTGGCGGTCCCGGGCTGGCTCGATGACGGAGCCGTCCTGATCGGCGCCTCAGGGCTGCCGGATCTCGATCGTCTCCATGATCTGGTCGAGGACCGCCCGGTTGTCCTCGAGCTCGCCCGTGAAGGTGCCACTCGTGAAGGCGAGGATGTATCTGCCGCCGGCCTCGCAGTCGGTGTCCGGTGTCAGCGTCACGACGTACTCGTAGGTGAACGGCGGTCCCGTCTCCTCCTTGCCGAAGGCGAGCTCGGACACCGACGCCGGGTACCCCGCTACGATCACGTCGCGTGACGTCAGGATCGTGCTGGTGTAGCCGACGCAGCTGTTCTCGAGGTAATCGACCCATACCGCGGTTCCGGCCGGGATCGGATCGTCGCGGTCGCCGCCGGCCGCCTCGAACTCCGCCGGACCGAAGAAGCGGCAGGCTGCCACCGCGCCGAGCTCGTCGTCGTCGAACGCCGGGTTCGTCCACCATCCCTCCGGCAGGGTGACCAGGTACGCGCCGCTCGAGTGCTCGCACGTCGGGACCTGGACGGCCGGCACGGAGGTGGTCGGCGTCGGCAGCAGCCCATCGTCGGTGATGCGATGGCAGGTCGGGCCGACCTGGATCCACTCGAAGAAGGCGGCGCACTCGTTCCGCAGCCGCAGCTCGATCTCGTCGACGCCTTCGAGGCCGAGCAGCGTCATGCGGAGTCCCTCGAGGACGCTCCGGCTGCCGGCCGAGGTGCTCACGTTGTCCACCTCCGCCGGAAAATCGAGGACCAGTCGCCCGTCGCGGATCTCCGCGACCTCCATGTCACCGGGCGACAGCAGCGAGCTGAAGCCGGCCAGGCGTTCCTGCTCGGTCGGCCCTTCCAGGAAGAGGCGGACGACATCGGCGATGGCGCCGGCGCCGGTCGTGGTGGTTGACCGCTCGACCGGATGAAGGTCCGCCGCGTCTCCGCACGGGAAGTAGAGCCTCACGATCTCGCCCGACGGCATCGGGTGGCTCGGGCTGCATTCGGCGACCGCGGGAGACGGCGAGTCGCTCGCCGGGATGCTGGGCGTGTCCGATGGCGGCGCGGTTCCGCCCGGCGAGGCGCAGGCGCTCAGCAGGGCGAGGCCGATGGTCGCGATGGCGCGATGCGTCTTCAGCGTTGCCTTCTCCGTTCTCGGTGGGCTGGGACGCGCCCGATCGCGCGATCGTTGCGCCTCCCACGGTGGATGCCCGAGACGACCCGGGTCACGTGCCGATCGTCACATCCCTGCGAGTTCGAACAACGCTGTCCATTGGGCTGGAACAATCGAACAGATGTTCTATCATCGGCTGTCCGATGGGCACGCCGGACGGGAGCTACTGCGAGCTCCACGCGCACTCGAACTTCAGCTTCCTCGACGGCGCGAGCCATCCCGAGGAGCTCATCGCCCGGGCGGCGCAGCTCGGCCTTCCGGCGCTGGCGATTACCGACCACGCCGGCCTCTACGCGGCCGTCCGCCTGCTCAAGGCGGCGCAGGAGACCGAGACCGATGCGGCCCGTGAGGCCGGTCTGCGACCAGTCCGTCCGATCATCGGCCTGGAGCTCGCCATCCCGCGCACCGACGACGAGGTCCGGCTGGCCCGGCGCGGCCGGAAGCTGAACGATCCGCTGCGCGGCGCGAAGTCGAGCCGTGGCTGGCCCGGCGAGTTCCACGCCGGCCCGACGCCCGGCGACCACCTCGTCCTCCTGGCGCGCGACGTGGATGGCTACACCGCCCTCTCGCGCCTCGCCAGCCGGGCGCACCTGGCCGGCGAGAAGCAGTACCCGATCTTCGAGCGGGCGCTCGTCGCGGAGGCGCTCGACGAGGCGCGCGGCCACCTCGTCGGCCTGACCGGCTGCCGCAACGGGCTCGTGCCGCGCCTGCTGCTCGCCGGCGAGCGAGTGGCCGCACTCCACGCCGCGCGGACGTGGGCTCGCCACTTCGCCGACGGCGACTTCGCGGTCGAGCTGTCCCATCACCTCGGCCCGGACGACGACTGGATGGTCGCCGCGCTCGTCTCGCTGGCCGACGAGGCCGGACTGCCGACGGTCGTGACCAACGAGGTGCACTACGCCGATCCCGACGGGCATCGGCTCCAGGACGTGCTCGTCTGCATCCGGCACGGGGCGACGCTCGACGAGGCGCGCGAGCTGCTCCTGCCGAACGCGGAGTACCGCCTGAAGTCCGGGGCCGAGCTGGCGGCCATCGGGGAGGCGCTTCCCGACGAGCGCAGCCGCCGCGCCTGGGAGGCGGGAATGGCGCGCAGCGCCGCCATCGGCGAGGCCTGCCGGCTCGAGCTGGGCTTCGAGCGCTATCGGTTTCCGGGGTTCACCGTGCCGAAGGGGGAGACCGCGTTCTCATATCTCTACCAGCTTGCCCACGACGGCTTACTGCGCCGTTACCGGCCGGTTACCAAGCAGGCCCTGAAGCAGCTCACCCACGAGCTCGACATCATCGAGCGCACGAACCTCGCCGAGTTCTTCCTCATCGTCTGGGACCTCATGGAGTTCGCGCGCAATGCCGGGATCATCGGCCAGGGGCGGGGGAGCGCCGGGGACTCGATCGTGGCCTACTGCCTGGGCATCACGAAGGTCGATCCGATCGAGCACAAGCTGCTGTTCGAGCGCTTCATCAACGAGGCGCGGGCGCTGCCCGACATCGACATCGACTTCGACGTCAACCGGCGCGAGGAGGTGATCCAGTACCTCTACTCCCGCTACGGCGCCGATCACGCGGCCATGGTCTGCACCGTGGTCACCTATCGGGCCCGATCAGCGGTGCGGGAGGTCGCGAAGGCGCTCGGGTTCCCGGCCGACGGCGTGGACGCGCTGGCCAGGGCGCTCGACACGCGTGATGCCGCCGATGTCGCCCGGGACCTCGCTCTCGACGGCAGCTTCGCCTGGCTGTTCGATGAGCTCGGCATCGACATGGCCGATGCGGCCGTCCCGCCCGGCCGCGACGGACGAGGCTCGGGACTCGTGCAGCCGTCGTCGGACTCGTCGTGGAACTCGCGGCCGCGACCGCAGTTGCGGCCCGACCTGGCCGCCGGTGCGCAGCGGGCGGGAACCTACGACCCCGGTGACGGGCGACCGCTGTCCGAGGGCGGCTGGTATCCACCGAAGCGGCCGAAGGTGCTCGACGCATCGGTCACGAACGTGCGCCACGAGGGCTGGGAGCAGAAGCGCTACGCGCGCTCGGGAGAGCTCAGCGGGGGAGAGCTTCGGCTGCCGACGCCGCGGGACAACGGGTCGCCCGGGCCGTCGTCGGGGCGGCCGAGGATCGTGCGCGTCGATCCGGAGAGCGGAATGCCGATCGAGGAGCGGCGCCGCGCGCGGGTCGTGCCGGCGGCGGCGGACTCGGAGCCGGCCGTGGACGACGCTTCGCAGCGGGTCATGGGCGACGCTTCTCACCGATCAACCCGCACACCATCCTCGGTGCTGCCTGCCACGAACCCGGTTGATCAGCGGCAGGAACCTGCAGACGACCGGGGGACCCACGCCACCGCGACCTCCATTCACCCCCCGCGCAACCGGTGGCAGTGGCTCCTCAGCCTGTGCGCGGAGATCGACGGCTTCCCGCGCCATCTCGGGATCCACGTCGGCGGCATGCTCGTGACGAGAACCCCGCTCATCGACCTCGTTCCGATCGAGCGCGCCACGATGCCCGGCCGGGTCGTGACCCAGTACGACAAGGAGGACATCGAGCAGCTCGGCCTGGTGAAGATCGACCTGCTCAGCCTTCGCACCCTCGGCGTCGTCAGCGACGCGCTGCAACGGATCCAACGCGACACGGGCCAGAGGATCGACCTCGACGCCCTCCCGCACGACGACCCCGAGGTGTATCGGTCCATCCAGGCCGCCGACACGGTCGGCATGTTCCAGATCGAAAGCCGCGCCCAGATGCAGTCCCTGCCCAAGGCGCGCCCCGAGCGGTTCGAGGATCTCGTCGTCCAGGTCGCGATCATCCGGCCCGGCCCGGTGCAGGGCAACGCCGTCCACCCCTACCTCAGAAGAAGAGCCGGCGAGGAGCCCGTCACCTACGCCCATCCCGGTCTGCAGCCGATCCTGGAGGACACCCTCGGCGTGATCCTGTACCAGGAGCAGGTCATGCAGGTCGCGATCGAGGTCTGCGGCTACACCGCCGTCGAGGCCGACATCTTCCGCAAGGCGATGGGGTCCCATCGGTCCCACGCCAAGATGCAGGCCGAGCGCGGCCGGTTCGTCGGCGGCGCCATCCGCACCGGCCTCGCGCCCGAGGATGCGGAGGCGCTCTTCCAGAAATGCTCCGCCTTCGCCGAGTTCGGCTTCGCCCGCGCCCACGCCGCCGCCTTCGCGAAGATCAGCTACGACACCGCCTGGCTCAAGCGCTACTACCCCGCGCACTACACCGTCGGCGTGCTGAACAACCAGCCGATGGGCTTCTACAGCCCCGCGGTCGTCATCAACGACGCGAAGCGCCACGGCATCCGGGTGCTGCCGATCGACGTGAACGAGTCGGCCTGGGAGCACGACACGCGACCGAACGGCGACGGCACCCACGCGATCCGGCTGGGCCTGCGCCAGGTGAAGGGCATCGACGAGCGCGCCCGCGAGGTGCTCGACGCCGAACGCGAGCGCGGCCTCTACGCGAGCGTCCGCGACTTCGTCGCGCGCACGGGCCTCGGCGAGCAGGTGATCGAGCGGCTGATCAGCATCGGCGCCTTCGACTGGACCGATGCGCCCCGTCGCGAGCTCCTCTGGCAGCTGCGCACCACCCTGGCTGATGCCGACCCGGCGCATCCCGCCCTCGGCCTGACCGATGACGCCCAGCGCGCGCTGGGCGCAACCCTGCCGCCGATGAGTGACTCCGAGAAGGTCGCCGCCGACTACCGCGACACCGGCGTGAGCCCTCACCTCCACGCGGTCGAGCTCTTCCGGGAGCGTCTCGCGGCCCGCGGCGTCATCACGGTGGCCGACGCGAGCCGGAAGCGCGATCGGTCCATGATCCGCCTGGCGGGCCTCGCGGTGAGCGTCCAGCACCCGATGACGGCGAAGAACTTCGTCTTCATCGCACTCGAGGACGAGACCGGGATGATGAAC
>DATHTR010000100.1:0-34777 GCA_035463095.1 Candidatus Angelobacter sp.
CCCCGCCGAGGTCGGGGCCCAGCCCTTGCATGTGTCGCTTCCGCTGACGCTCGTCTGATCCACGGACGGCGTCTCCCTCGTATCGGCGGTGTATGTCCACGCCACGCTCCATCGCGGTCATCGGCTCGGGGATCTCCGGGCTCACCGCGGCACACGCCCTGAACAGCGACGGCCACCGGGTCCGCCTCTTCGAGCGCGAGGGCCACTTCGGCGGCCACGCCATGACGGTCGAGGCCGCCCCCGGGATCCCGGTCGACGTCGGCTTCATCGTCTACAACCAGGTCACCTACCCGCGCTTCATCGGCCTCCTCGACGAACTGGGGGTCGAGACGCAGGAGTCCGACATGAGCATGGGCGTGGCCTGCGCCGCGCACGGGCTGGAGTGGTCCACGCGCGGCCTGGCCGGGGTCTTCGCCAGGCCGATGCAGCTGGCACGACCCTCCCACTACGCGATGCTGAACGACCTGTTCCGCTTCTACCGCGACGCACGGCGGACGCTGGCCGAGGCCGATGCGGGCCGCCCGACCGGCATGACCCTGGACCAGTACCTCGCCGACCGGCGCCTGGGACGGGCCTTCGCCGACCACTTCCTGGTCCCACTCACCGCGGCGGTGTGGTCGACCGCTCCGGACCGCATCGGCAGCTTTCCGATCGACTACCTGCTGCGCTTCCTCGACCATCACGGCCTCATCGGCTACGGGCGCAACTTCACCTGGCGCACCGTGACCGGTGGCTCGCAGTCGTACGTGAGAGCGATCATCGACCGCCTCCCGGCCGATGCGCTCGCGGCCGACCTGCCGGTGCGCGCCGTCACCCGCGACACCGCCGGCGTGACGGTCCGGACCGATGCCGGCATCGAGCGCTTCGACGCCCTCGTCCTGGCCACCCACGCTGACGACGCCCTCGACCTCCTGGCCGACGCCGATCCGGAGGAGCGACGCGCGCTGGGCGGGTTCGAATACAGCGACAATCGGGTGGTGCTCCACACCGACCCCGGCATCCTCCCGACGCGACGCAACGCGTGGGCCAGCTGGAACATCGACATGGGCCGGTGCGACGCGCCCGGCGACTCGCTGACCATGACCTATCACATGAATCGGCTGCAGTCGCTGCCGGGCGACGTGCAGTACTCGGTCAGCCTGAATCCGCCACAGGACCGCATCCGCGACGAGGCGGTCATCCTCGAGAAGGCCTGGGCGCACCCGATGTACACCTTCCGGACCCTGGAGGCCCAGGGACTCATCGGCGCGATCCAGGGCCGCAACCGGACCTTCTACGCCGGCGCGCACCTCGGCTACGGCTTCCACGAGGACGGCTGCCGCTCCGGCTACGAGGCCGCGGCGATGGTGGCCGACATGACGGCGGAGCTGCCCGCACCGCAGGAGGAGATGGTCGCGTGAGATCGCACCTGGTGGAGGGCATCGTCCGGCATCGGCGCACGCGCCCCTTCGTCTACGCGCTCGAGCACGAGGTCTTCTACCTTGCCGTCGACCTCGAGGAGCTGCCGCGCCTGAATCGGTTCAAGCTGCTCGGCCGCAACCGATGGCGCCCGTTCGAGTTCCGCGACGCCGACCACTGGGTTCCGCCGGCCGCGGACCTGCGGGCCTCCGTCCTCGGGCACCTGCGGGCCGAGGGCTTCGCCGGCGTCGAGGACTGGCGAATCACGCTGATCGCCTATCCGCGGGTGCTGGGCTACGAGTTCAACCCGGCCAGCTTCTTCCTCGCCCGCGACGCCGCTGGCGAGCTGAAGGTCGTCATCGTCGAGGTCCACAACACCCACGGCGAGCGGCGGCTGTACACGCTGCGGCCCCAGGCCACTCGCACGGCCCATGTGGCGGGCATGGACAAGGACTTCTACGTCAGCCCGTTCATCTCCATGGACGCGTCGTACACGGTCCGCGTGCGGGACGAGGCCGACCGGGTCGTGCTCGTCATCGACGAGACCGAGCACGGCGCGCCGCTCCTCCAGGCTTCGGTGGTGGCAACGCGCCGCCCGCTGACGGACATGGCGCTGCTGCGCATCCTGTGGCGCTACCCGCTCGTCACGCTGCGCACCATCCTGTCCATCCACTGGCACGCCCTCTGGCTGTGGCGAAAGGGCGCGAAGTTCCACTCGCACGGGTCGGCGACGCCCCCGGCGGACCCGACGCGGATGACCGCTCGCTCGCCGCGTCCTACCATGCAGCCGTGACCACCCGCACGCGCGCGAACCTCGTACCGGCGCCGATCGCCGGCCGGCTCGGACCGGTGGCCGAGACCGCCGAGCGCGTCCTCCTGGCGGCAGCGGCTCGCATCAAGCTCGGCCACCTCTCCGTGGTGCTGCCCGACGGACGTCGGCGCGAGTTCGGCGACGCCACCTCCGACCTGCGGGGCGAGATCGCCGTCCACGACCGCAACGCCATGGTCCGCCTGCTCATCGACGGGGAGACGGGGGCCGGCGAGGGGTACATGGCCGGCGAGTGGACGTCGCCCGACCTCCCTGCCCTGCTCCTGCTCGCCGCGCTGAACCGCCAGGAGCTGGCCCTCATCGGCGGATGGTGGCGGTGGCCGACCCAGGCGGTGCGGATCCTGTCGCATCGGCTCAACCGCAACACCATGCGCCGCGCCCGGAACAACATCGCCGCGCACTACGACCTGTCGAACGACCTGTACCGGCTGTTCCTGGACGAGACCATGACCTACTCGTCGGCGGTCTTCGAATCCGAGTCGCAGTCGTTGGCCGATGCGCAGCGCGCCAAGTACCGGCGCATCGCCTCCGTGGCGGGGCTGAGCGGCGGCGAGTCGGTGCTCGAGATCGGCTCGGGCTGGGGAGGGTTCGCGATCTGGGCGGCAGGCGAGCTCGGCTGCCGGGTCACGACGATCACGATCTCCGAGGCACAGCTCACCCTGGCGCGAGAGCGGATCGCGGAAGCCGGGCTCACGGAGCTGGTGGACGTGCAGCTCCGGGACTACCGGACCGTGCAGGGCCAGTTCGACGCGGTGGTCTCGATCGAGATGCTCGAGGCGGTCGGGCACGAGTACTACCCCGTCTTCTTCGAGACGATCGATCGCGTGCTGCGCCCCGGCGGTCGCGCCGCGATCCAGGTCATCACCTACCCCGACGCGAGCTACGAGCAGCAGCGCCGAGGCGCGAACTGGATTCAGAAGTACATCTTCCCCGGTGGCCTGCTGCCGTCGGTGGCGGTCATGGAACGGGCGACGCACCGGACGCGGCTGCTGCTGACGCAGATCGAGGACATCGGGCCGCACTACGCGCGGACCCTGCGCCTCTGGCGGGACAACTTCCTGGGCAACCTCGACGAGGTGCGCGCCCTCGGCTTCGATGAGCGCTTCGTGCGGATGTGGGAGTACTACCTGACCCTGTGCGAGGCAGGCTTCGCCACCGGCATCCTGCAGGACATGCAGCTCGGCTTCGAGAAGCGCTCCGGGGTCCGCGCCCCGTAACCGCTGCTTGGCGGCGGCTCGGTGGTCCACTGCCGGGCGTATCGGCCACTGATTGGCCGTTCCTCTCACCCGGGGCCCTTGCCCGGCCAATCAGGCGCAGCCAGCGTGGCTGACCGTCCCACGTCCGGTACAGGCCAGCCACTGGATGGCCGACACTCCCAGGAGGAGGCACGTTCGCCCAGCGACGGTCCTTGACACCCCCGTCATTCACCCTTACCTTGGCGTTCATACTTTCTTGAACGCTAGGGCAACGTCGAATGCCACCACGCACGCGGCACGCACCGCTCCCCGAGCTCGTCCTGACCGATGTCTCGCAGATGAAGGCGCTGAGTGACGCCCTTCGCCTCCAGATCGTGGAGGTCATGCACGAGGACCCCGACCGGGCGTGGGCGGCCAAGGAGATCGCCGAGCGGCTCGGGGCGAAGCAGACGAAGCTCTACCACCACCTCGCCCTGCTCGAGGATGCGGGCATCATCCGCGTTGCGGAGACGCGGCTGGTCTCGGGCATCCAGGAGAAGCGGTACGGCGTCGCGGCCCGATCCTTCCGCGTCGACCGTTCACTGCTGACCGGCACCGACGAGGACGCCAGCATCACCGGCGTGCTCGACGCGATGTTCGAGCGGGCGCGGGCCGACATCGTCGCAAGCATCCAGGCCGGTCTGATCAGCCTCCACGACACGGGCGAGCGTCGACGGCGCATGGCGCTGTCGACCACGCACGCTCGGCTGAGCCCGAGCCAGATCGATCGGGTCATGGAGCTCGTCGAGGAGCTCGCCCGCATCGACGAGAACCCGGATCCGGACGGGGCCGACTACGGATTCCTCATCGGCTTCTACCCCAGGGCCACGAAGGACGCGAAGGAGAAGGACCGATGACCGAGAGCGGCATGAGCGTTCGCGACATCCTGCGCATCCGCGACTACCGCCGCCTGCTCGGCGGCCAGGCCGTGTCCGACATCGGCGACGGCATCACGATCTTCCTGCTCCTGCTCGTCATCAACGACCTCACCGGCTCGATGACGGCACTCGCGCTGATGGCGATCGCGCAGGCCGTTCCCGCCTTCACGGTGGGCCTCGTCGCCGGGGTCTACGTCGACCGATGGAACCGACGGTCGGTGATGCTCGCCTCCGACGCGCTGCGCGCGGTCATCGTGCTGCTCTTCGCTGCCGCGGTGGCGATCCAGGCCGTGCCGCTGCTCTTCGTCCTCGGCTTCGTCCAGGCCAGCGTCGCCACCTTCTTCCGCCCGGCCCGCGGCGCCATGCTGCCGCGGATCGTGTCGCGCGACGGCCTGCCGGCCGCCAACTCGCTGGCGCAGGGATCGATGGTCATCGGCTCGGTGATCGGCACCGGCATCGCCGGGCTCATCTTCGGGACGCTGGGTGCCGGCCTGGCCGGCTTCGCGATCTCCGCCGCCCTGTTCGGGGTCAGCTTCGCCTTCATCTCCGGCCTGCCCTCGGAGCTCGGACGCATCCGCACCGAGGATGCCGATGCGCCGCGCGAGAGCGTCCGCGCCTCGATGCTCGACGGCCTGCGCATCGTGCGCGGCTCGCGGGCGCTGAGCGGCAGCCTCATCGCCGCGGCGGTGTCGATGCTCGGCCTCGGCGCGGTCAACGTCCTGTTCGTGCCGCTGCTGATGAACGACCTGCGCGTCGATCCGACCTGGATGGCCGGCATCGAGCTGGCCCAGACCTCGGCCATGATCCTGGCCGCCGGCATCGTGGCGCTCCTCGCTCGGAGGCTGCAGCCGACGACCATCATCTGGGTCACGCTGGCAGGCATCGGCGTGTGCATCGGCCTGCTGTCGGGCGTGACCGCGGTATGGCAGGTGATCGTGGTCCTGTTCATCGTCGGCTGGATGGTCACCCCGCTCCAGGCCATGCTCCAGACGATCGTCCAGTCGGCCGCCACCGATGCCACGCGCGGACGGGTCGTCTCGCTCCTCCAGGCCTCGCTGTCGACGGCGAGCGTGACCTCGATGGCGATCGGCGGCGTACTGGGTGACCTCGTCGGCATCCGGGCGGTGTACCTCGGGGCCGCGGTGATCGTGGTGGCCGCCGCGGGCATCGCGTGGGCCATGTTCCGCGGGGTGCCTCGGCCCGAAGCCGGTCCCGCGCCTCAGCCCGTGGTCGGGTAGCACTCGGCTGACGGCGGGGGGTCGGCGGGCGGCAACGGCAGCCGGGGGGCTCGCTGGTCGTGTTCGCTGCGTCCCGCGCGAGCAAGCGTCTGCCGTCTGGCTCTCGACGGAACGGAACGATCGGCGTAGCGTTGGACCGGACCGCGCGTTGGCCGGTTCCGCGAGTTTGGCATTTCCCGGCGACCAGAGATCGCCGGACGGAGGAATGACATGAACGTGGCCCCGTCCCTGGTTCTCCCCGTGCGCATCGGCGGGCTCCTGCTCATCGTGACGGCGTTGCTGTTCGTCGTCGGCGGGCTGCTCATCCTCCTCTCGCCCGTCGGCGGCCTCG
Organism: Candidatus Angelobacter sp.; assembly: GCA_035463095.1. GTDB lineage: Bacteria > Chloroflexota > Limnocylindria > QHBO01 > QHBO01 > JACDBZ01. The sequence continues at coordinate 5,910 of DATHTR010000100.1, forward strand.
ACCAGGTTGCGCCCGGGCTCACCTATTACCTGGGGCTCGTCCTGGCGGCCCCGGCGTTCGCCGCCTGGTACGCGGCGCTCAGTCCATCGGGCGGATGGCGAGGATGGATCGGCTTCGGGCTTGCGGCCATGGGCGCGGTCGGCTACGGCACGGCAGCGTTCCTCGTCCTGCCGCTCGCGGCCGGCGTCACCGCGGCCCACGACGTGTGGGTCTACGCCATGGTGACCGCCCCCGTCCTGCCGATCGGCGCGCTCGCGTTCTTCAGCGGCAGCATGCTGCTTGCCTGGGCGTCGATGGACTCGCCGATCCTCCCACGGCTCGGCGGCCTGCTGGCGCTGATCGGCTTCGCGCTGTGGCTCGTCGCCTTCTTCATGCCACCGGCCCTCGCCTGGCTGCTGACCGTGGCGAACATCGTGGGTGGCATCGGCCTGGCGTGGATCGGCTGGGCGATCTGGAGTCGATCGCGGTGACCGCCGAGCAACCGGCGCCCCCGGCAGATCCCGGCGGCGATCCCAAGGATGTCGCCGAGGTCCTGCGCTCCGAGTACGGCGTGCTCATGAGCGCGCTGACCGCGTCGTGGTCCGTATCGATGTCGCGGACGAGTCTGTTCCTGGGCGTCCTCTCGGCAGCCGGCGTGGGGCTCGGCTTCGCGGCGCAGGCCGGCGAGGGGTTCGGCCCGGAGTTCTCGCTGTTCGCGCTCGTCGTCCTGCCGATCACCCTGTTCCTGGGTCTCGCGACCTTCGTCCGCCAGGTCCAGGTGCAGCGGGAGGTGATCGTCTACATCATCGGCATGAACCGGATCCGACGATGGTTCCGCGACACCGTCCCCGGCGTCGCGCCGTACCTCGTCCTGTCGACGAGCGACGACGAGCTGTCGATCTACCGGAACATGGGGGCCGGCATGAGCCGCCGGCCGCCACGCTTCCGGTTCGGCTATGCGCTCGTGCAGACGCAGGGGATCGTCGCGGTCGTGTGCGGGGTGGTGGCCGGGGCAATCGGCGGGATCGGCGCCAACTGGGCGGGGTGGTCGCCGCTCGCCACGTGGCTCGCCGCGGGCGGCGCCTTCATCATCCTTGCGGCGCTCCTGTTCGCGTACTGGAACCGCTCGGTGGCGCAGCTCCAGGCATCGATCGAGCCGCGGTTCCCCACCATGCCGGAAGAGATCGAGGCGCCGTTCTAGCTGCCTTCCGGCGTGAACGATTCGGTGAGCCGCGGTCACCACTCAGCCGATCGGTTGCTGGAGCTCCGTGACGAACAGGTCGTCACGGTCGACGGTCCAGCCGGGCGGGAGGCGCAGGGACGGATCGGCGCCGAACTGGAGGTAGAGCGTCCGCATCGGGCCGCTGCGCTCGAGGCCGGCGGCGTCGACCCAGCGCAGGAGGGATGCCCGGGCGGCGGTGATCCCGGCATACGGCCCGCGATGGATGACCGATGCCACGCGGACGGCCGGCAACCGGCGGTAGGTCACGCCGTCCGCCTCCGGGATTGGCCCGGTGACCGGCACGAAGATCTCGCGCTGCTCGGGGATGGCGCCCGGCGGACGGTGCGCCCGGCGGCCGAGGTCCCGGACGACCGCCTCCAACCGGTCGAACGCCTCGTCCACCGGCGGTGTGACCGGGGCGACCGCCACCAGCTCGACGCCGACCGGGCGCACGACGACATCGGGGCCGGACTCGTCCGCGACCGAGATGTCGAGCGCCGCCAGCCGCTCCTCGGCGAGGCGCCGCTCCCGCTCGAGCTCGTCGCGCCGTCGGGCCAGGGCCGCTCGCAGGTCGCCGCCGTGGACGATCCGGCCGATCTCGTCGATCGGCATGCCGAGCTGGCGCAGGGCCAGGATCCGCCGCAGCTCCGGCAGCTGTGCCGGCGAGTAGTAGCGGTAGGCGCTCGACGGGTCGACCCAGACCGGCCGGAACAGGCCGATCTCGTCGTAGGCGCGCAGCTGCTTGGCGCTGATGCCGGCCAGGCGGGCGAATCGACCGATGGGGAACATTGCGCACAAGGTTGACTTTCCCTCTGGGGGAAGGTCAAGCATGCAGGCATGGAACGTCACGAACGCCGACCGATCCGTCTCGCCGCCCAGCTCCATCCCCAGCACGGCGCCTGGCCCGACCTGCGGGATGCCGCCCTGCGAGCCGAGGCGCTGGGCTACGACATCCTCTACACCTGGGACCACTTCAGCCCGCTCTCCGGTGAGGCCGATGGACCGCACTTCGAGTGCTGGTCGATCCTCGCCGCGCTGGCGGAGGCGACTGAGCGGATCGAGCTCGGGCCGCTCGTGGCCTGCAACTCGTACCGAAACCCGAACCTCCACGCCGACATCGCCCGGACCGTCGACCATGTCAGCGGCGGGCGCGTGATCCTGGGGCTGGGCGCCGGCTGGTTCCGGCGCGACTACGAACGCTACGGATACGAGTTCGGCACCTTCGCGACCCGGATTCGGGCGCTCGGCGCCGCCCTGCCCGAGATCAGGGAGCGGCTGGAGCGCGGCCTCAATCCTCCGCCGCTGCGCCGGATGCCGATCCTCGTCGCCGGCGTCGGGCCGCAGCTCACGATCCCGATCGTCGCCCGCCACGCCGACGCGTGGCACGCCTTCTTCCCCGACACGCTCGAGGAGGTGCGACCCGCCGTGACGCGGCTTCTCGAGGCGTGCGGGGCCATCGGACGCGATCCGGGCGAGATCGAGTGGTCGGTCGGACTCCAGCCCGATGATCTCGAGCGCTTCCTGGCCGAGGATGCCGACGCCTACCTCGAGCTGGGCTTCACCCAGTTCACGCTCGGCTTCGGTGGGCCGGCCTGGACGGTGGAGCGCGGCCGACCGTGGTTGGAGTGGCGTGATCGGCGGAACGCGGAGCGTGCGCTGGCCCGCTCGGCGTGAGGAGCCCTAGGAGGGCTCGGCCACCTGTTCCGGAGCGGACCGAGCCCCCTGCCCCGCGGGCGGCCTGAGCGAAGCCGGGATCACGGCATCCAGTCGATCCAGGTAGGCGCGCGCGCCGACGGGCTCGAGGAGCTGCCGTGCCTCCGCGGCCCAGTTCGGGACCTCCGGCGCATCGGGCAGGACGGCGACGGCGAGGATCTCCCAGCGGGCGAGGTCGAGGCCCTGCTCCATCCGCCGGAACGTATCGAAGCCCTCGGCGAACCGGCGGCGCGCATCGACCCCGCGACCCTCGAGGGCCAGCGCCGCCGCGTCGCCCACGGCCTGGAATGCCTTCGAGAGCGGGCCCTGGAACACACCGTCACGGAGCGCATCGGCGGCGTGGCGCGCCTCCTCCGCCAGGCCCTGCGCGCCCAGGCTGTACAGGAGGAACGCCCGGACCTGGGGTTCGTTGCTCTCGATCCGAGCGCTGCCGAGGGCGGACCGGGCGAGACGTGCGGCTTCGGGGTACTCGCCGGCGGCCAACGCGACGTCGGACATCGTCATGTCGACCCACCACGGCATCGTCTCGTGAGCGCTCTCGCGCTCGAGCTCCTCGAGGAGCGCGGTGATCTCCTCCCCGCGTGCGGCGCGCAGGGGCAGCTCGGCAGTCATGATCTGGATCCACGTGTACGAACCGGGAATTGCGCGTGCTCTGGCCTCCATCGCCAGGTCGATCGCGCCGTCCCAGTCCCGGAGCTCGGTGTAGTCGCTGCTCGCGTTCGCCGCGGCGGTGATGAGGTACCACTGGACGCTGCCGATGCGCTCGGCGACGGCCTGCATCTCTCGCGCGATCCGGCTCGACGCGGCGGGGTCATCGTCCACCAGGCTGACGGCGAGGTTGTTGAGCAGGCGGAGCTCCAGGTCCGCCCAGCCGCCGGTCTTGGCGAGGGCGACCGCCTCGCGCAGGAGCGCCGTCGACTCCCGCCGGCGTCCGAGGTTGGCCAGTGCGGCAGCGCGGTTGTTGAGAGCATCGGCGACGAGGCGTTCGAGGTTCATCGGCTCCGCGATCTCGAGCGTCCGATCCGCCGCCGCCAGGCACTCCGCCACACGGTTGAGGCGCATGTAGGCACGCGACAGCGCGACCATCACCTCTGCCTCCAGCTCGGGCGCTGGAGGCCAGTCCGGCCGGCTGCGAGCCGCCTCGAGGACCTCGGCGGCCCCTTCCAGATCCGCTCGATCCACCCGGATATGGCCGCGGAGCGCGATGGTGCGGTACACGCCGGCAATGTCGCCCGCCTCGTCGTAGGCCGCCTCGGCCGCGGAGGCGAACTCATCCGCGTCGCCGGTCTCGCCTCGCAACGCCGCGGTCGCGGCGCGCTCGAGCAGCTCGCCACGCTCGCGAGAATCGGAGGTGATGGTCAGTGCCCGCTGGATGTGCGAGATCGCCTGCTCGTGGGACCCCAGGGCGGCGGCCCGATCCGCGGCGGCGCGCAGCGCGATGCGGGCCTGCGCCGCGACCGCATCGGCCTCGTCGCCCTCGGCCGAGGACTCGTGGGCCGCGACGTAGTGGCTGGCCAGGGCGCCGGCGAGCTCGTCGTCACCGATTGCCTCGTAATGCCGGGCGACCGCGAGATGCCGCGACCGACGGTCGCGAAGGGCGAGCGTGGCGTAGGCGACTTCCCTGATGAGGGCCTGGACGAACTTGTACTGGCCGCGCTCCGGCGAGCGTGGGTCCGACTCGATCTCCAGCAGCTCACGGCGCACGAAGCCGCGCAGGCGCGCATCGAGGTCAGCCTCGGGCTCACCGACGAGGGCGGCGAGGCTCGACGCGGTGAAGACCTGGCCGAGGACGGAGGCATCCTGCAGCAGGGTCCGATCTGCCGGATCCAGGGTGTCGAGCCGCGACGCGATGAGCGAGCGGAGCGACTCGGGAATGCTGAGCTGCGAAAGGTCGCCGACCGGGCGGTACACATCGCCGTCGCGCTCGATCCGGCCCTCGGCCAGGAGCGTGCGAACGGTCTCGACCGCGTAGAGCGGCATGCCCTCCGCGCGGGTCACGATCGCGTCCACGGTGCCCTCCGGCAGGCCCGGCACCACGCCGGCGAGCATGGTCCGAATGGCGTCATCGGTGAGCGGGTCGAGCGTCAGCGCGGTCAACGCCCGGCGTCCCGCTCCCCAATTCGGCCGGCGCTCGAAGAGCTCGGGCCGAGCGAGGGTCACGACCAGGATCGGCCGTGACTTCGACCAGTCCAGCAGATGGTCGATGAAGTCGAGGAGGCCCGAATCGGCCCATTGGAGGTCCTCGAAGACGAGGACCGTGGTGCCGGTCTCGCTGATCCGCTCGAAGAAGATGCGCCAGGCCGGGAAGAGCGCGTCGCGTCCGCCCGACGGGGAGGTCTCGAGGCCGAGCAGCGTCAGCAGCGCCGGCTCGACCAACGTCCGCTCGTCGGGGTCGGTGACGTACTCCGCCACGGTCGCGGCGACCCGGGCACGGGTCGTCTCGTGATCGTCGTCCTCCGAGAGGCCCGCCCGACGACGAACCATCTCGCCGAGCGCCCAGAACGTGATCCCCTCGCCATAGCTCGGCGAGCGACCGCGATGCCAGCGGATCGTCTCGGTCAGGCCGTCGAGGTACTTCTCGAACTCCCAGACGAGCCGGCTCTTGCCGATGCCGCCGGGGCCGATGATCGACACGAGCCGGGCGCGCTGGTCGCGACCGGTGACGTGGAGCTGCTCCTTGAGCAGGCGGAGCTCCTCGTCGCGACCGACGAAGGGCGGCTCCAGGGCATCGGCGCGCATCTGTCCGCCGCGGGCCGCCACCACCCGCACGGCGCGCCAGGCCGGCACCGGCGCGGTCTTCCCCTTGAGCGAGTGCTCGCCGATCTCCTCGAACACGATCGCGGTGCTCGCCATCCGCATCGTGGCCTCGCCGACGAGGACCGTGCCGGGCTCGGCGACGCCCTGAAGCCGCGCGGCGGTGTTCACGAGATCGCCGGCGACCATGCCCTGGTTCGTGGCGCCGATGGTGACCGCCGCCTCGCCGGTCGTGATCCCGGCCCGTGCCTGGAGCTGCGGCGAGAGCGTCGGGACGGCCGCCACCAGCTCGAGCGCCGCGCGGACGCAGCGCTCGGAGTCGTCCTCGTGCGAGATCGGCGTGCCCCACACCGCCATGACCGCGTCACCGATGAACTTTTCGACCGTGCCTCCGTGGCGCTCGATGGCGTCGCGGGCAACGTCGAAGTAGCGGGTCAGGAGCTCCCTGGTCGACTCCGGATCACGATCCTCGGCCAGCGTCGTGAAGCCGACGAGGTCCACGAACAGGACGGAGACGAGGCGGCGCTCGGCCACCGGTGCGACGGCGGCTGCGGCGGCGGCTGGAGCATCCAGGGCGCGGGCGGGGGCGGGGGCCATCGCCGTCCCGGGCGCCGCGGGCGTCGCGGGCGCATCGGCGTCGAGCTGATGGCCGCAGTTCCGGCAGAAGCGCGCGTCAGACCGGACCGGCGCTCGGCACGATGGGCAGCTGGCGGCGAGCGGGGTGCCACAGGCTTCGCAGAACCGACCTCCGGGCTCGTTTTCGGTTCCGCAGCCGTCGCAGACCATCGCCTCCTCCGTTCGTGGGCGCAGCGTACCCCATACGGGCAACGGAGCAAGCCGGGCCGAAGGCTCGTCGCGCCCGCTCAGGGCAGCTCGGCAGGAACGCGCTCGGGAGCGAGCAGGAACCACGTCGCCATCTCGCCCTTGCCCTTGACGTCCATGGACCCGCGCGCTTCGAATCGATAGCGTCCCTCGAGCCGGTCCCGCACCGCGGCGGAGACGTGCACGCGGCCCGGCGCGCCCAGCGATTCCATGCGGCTGGCGATGTTCACCGTGTCGCCCCACACGTCGTAGACGAACTTGCGGTGGCCGATGACCCCGGCCACCGCAGGCCCGCAGTGCATGCCGATGCGGAGGCGGGCCTGCACGGGCGCATCGGCGTTCAGGCGGTCCACGGTGGCGACCAGGGCGAGCGCGAGGTCGGCCATGCGCTGCACGTGGTCCTCGACGGGCGTCGGGATGCCGCCGACGACCATGTACGCGTCGCCGTTCGTCTTCACCTTCTCGAGGCCGTATCGGTCCACGAGGTCGTCGATGGCGCTGAACACCCGGTTCAGGAACGCGACGACGTCGGCCGGGGTCATGGCGCCCGACAGCTCCGTGAAGCCGACGATGTCGGCGAACAGCATCGTGACGTCGTCGAAGCGATCGGCGATGACGCCCTCGCCGTTGCGCAGCCGCTCGGCGATCGCCGGCGGCAGGATGTTGAGGAGCAGCCGCTCGTTCTCCCTGCTCTGCTCGAGGTAGGCCAGCTCGAGGTCCCGGAGCCGCTTGCCGGCCAGTGACGCATGGAGCCGGGCGCGCAGGATGGCGAGATTGAACGGTTTCGGCAGATAGTCGGTGGCGCCCATCTCGACGCAGCGGACGACGCTGTCGAGCTCGTCGACGCCGCTGATGATGATGACCGGCAGGTGGCGGAGTGCCTCGTTTCCCTTGATCGCGGCCAAGGTGGCGTAGCCGTCCAGCTCCGGCATGACGAGGTCGAGGAGCACGACGTCGATCGGCTCGGCAGCGAGGATCTCGAGCGCCTCGCGGCCGTTCGTCGCCATCCGCGCGACGTGGCCTTCCGCCGTGAGGGCGCGCTCGAGCAGCTGACGGTTCAGCGGTGAGTCGTCGACGACGAGGATCGTGCCCGTGAGCTCGGTCGCCATGACTCAGGTCGCGTCGCGCTCGTCGCCCAGGGCGGCCTCGACGGCGGCGAACGCCTCGGCGATCCCACGCACGCGAGCACCCGGATCGTCCACCGATCCCGTCCGGGCGTCCATCTCCAGCGCGCGGCTGCGCTCGGCGAGCTCGGTGGCGCCGAAGCTCGTGGCGTTCCCCTTCAGGGTGTGGGCGGGCCGCACGAGGTCGTCGGTCCGTCCGGCATCGGCAGCTGCCGCAAGCGCATCCAGGATCTCGTGCCCGTCGCTGATGAACGTGTCGATGAGGTCGGCGAGGAACGCGCGGTCGCCACCGCTCATCTCGAGCAGCTCGTCGAGCGCGGTGGGATTCAGTGGCGAGCGTGCCGGCTCGTCAGCCATGACCGTCCTCCTTCACGCGATCGAGCGCGACCGCAAGCTCGTCGGGCCGGATCGGCTTGGCGAGGTAGTCGTCCATGCCGGCCGCCAGACACGCCTCCCGGTCGCCGGCCATCGCGTTGGCGGTCATGGCCACGATCCGGGGCTGCCCACCGGCCGGCGTGCCGGCCCGGATGCGCCGGGTCGCCTCCAGCCCGTCGAGCTCCGGCATCTGGACGTCCATCAGCACCACGTCGTACGCGGCTTGCTCCACCGCCGCGATGGCCTCGAGGCCGTTGGTGGCGACATCCGCGGCCAGCCCTTCCCGCTCGAGCAGCTTCAGCGCGAGCTTCCGGTTCACGATGTTGTCCTCCACGAGCAGCACCCGCAGCGAGCCGTTCGTGGCCGATGTGGGCACACGAACCGGCGCCGATGTGGCGGCCTCGTCGATCGACGACCCGATGAGGACGGTGGCGAGCGCGTCGTGCAGGGCCGAGGGCTTGATGGGCTTCGTGAGCGTGGCGGCGATCGTCGCGTCCGCCGGACGGGGTGCGCCAACCGACGAGAGGAGGATCACCGGCGGCGCGCCCGACCCGAGGACATCGCGGATCGCATCGGCCAGCTCGGCACCTTCCATCTCGGGCATCTGGACGTCGAGGAGCGCGACGTCGAAGCGCTCGCCGGCCCGGACCCAGTCGAGCGCCTCCCGCGGATGGGCGGTGTCGCGGCTCGTCATCCCCCACCGGTCGAGCTGCGTGGCGAGGATCCGCCGGTTCGTGTCGCTGTCGTCGACGACGAGCGCGGAGCGGCCGTCCAGCCGGAACGGGGTCCCGACGGCGTGATCCGGCACTCGGTCCTCGGCGGCTTCGGCGACACGGATCGTCAGGCGGAAGGTGCTGCCCTCGCCCGGCACGCCGCTGCTCGTCGCCATGAGCGATCCGTCCATGAGCTCGGCGAGCCGGCGGCTGATCGCCAGGCCAAGGCCGGTGCCGCCGTAGCGGCGCGAGATGGAGGCGTCGAGCTGGCTGAACGACCGGAACAGCTGCCCGAGCCGATCCGCCGGGATCCCGATCCCGGTGTCGCGCACCTCGATCCCCACCTCCCAGCGACCGTCGTCGAGGCGCCGCCCCTCGGTGCCGAGCACCACCTCGCCGGCATCGGTGAACTTCACGGCGTTCGAGAGCAGGTTGAGCAGGATCTGCCGTAGACGTCCCTGATCGCCGATGAGTGGCGGCAGATCGGTGCCGGTCGCGGCCGAGACGAGCTCGACGCCCTTCCGCGCGGCAGCCGGCGCGAGCACGTCGAGCGCGCCCTCCACCACGCGGTGCAACGCGAAGGGCTCCTCCTCCAGGACCACCCGCCCTGCCTCGATCTTCGAGAAGTCGAGGATGTCGTTGATGATCGTGAGCAGCGCGTCGCCGGACGAGCGGATCGTCTCCGCGTAGTCCCGCTGCTCGGTATCGAGCTCGGTGTCGACCAGCAGCCCGCTCATGCCGATGATCGCGTTCATCGGCGTTCGGATCTCGTGCGACATGGCGGCGAGGAACGCGCTCTTCGCCTCGTTCGCCGCCTCCGCCGCGTGTCGCGCGGCGACGAGCTCGGTGATGTCGTGGTAGATGGCGTAGTAGCCGACGTGCTCGGCGTCGATCGTCAGCGGAACGAGGACGACCTCGACGTCCACCATCCGACCGTCGCGCCGACGTCGCTGGCCGATCCGATGCGCGCGTCCCCGCTCGCGGGCCTCCTGCGTCGTGTGCCGGCCCTCGTCGCGGTGCTCGTCGTCCAGCACGAGCTCGTCGATCCGGCGGCCGATCGCCTCGTCCGCCGTCCAGCCGAAGAGCCGCTCCGCGGCCGGGTTCCAGCCGGTCACGATCTCGTCGCGGTCCATGACCGCGATGGCCACCGGGCTCACCTCGACGAGCGCCTCGAGATATTCGGTCTGGCGTCGGATCTCCGCGTTTGCCAGCTTCTGCTCGGTCACGTCCATCATGAAGCCCTGGACGTACTGCGGCGTTCCGGCGTCGTCCTTGACGACCACCGCCTCGTCGTGGACCCAGACCGTGCGGCCGTCGGCCGCGAGCACGCGGAACTCCCACGACCAGCGCTCGTCACCCCGGGCGAACGCCTCCACGTGGTCGGCCAGCACACGCTCACGGTCGTCCGGATGGAGGATGCCGGCGAAGAAGTCCTCGTCGTACCAGCGCTCGGGCGGGTAGCCGAACATCGCCTCGATGGTGGGGTTGACGTAGATGGAGGCGGCCTTCTCGTCGGGCCGGTCGAGGTACAGCGTCAGCGGCATCTCCTCGACGAGCCGGCGGTAGCGCGACTCGGCCTCGCCCTTCGCCTCGAGCGCTGCCGTGAGTTCAGTGAAGAGCCTCGCGTTCTCGATCGCCACCCCCATGTTCGTGGCCAGCGTCAGGAGGAGCCGCTCCTCGTCGTCGCCGTACGCGTCCCGCTCCTGGGTGCCGAGCGCCATGACGCCGATCGTCCGGTCCCCGACCGGGATCGGGACCCCGAGGTAGGACTGCGTGCCGCCGACCTTGAACGGCATGCCGCGGGCGGCCGCCTCATCGGCCGATCCCAGGCGGACCGGCGTCCCGGTGCTCACGATGTGGCGAGAGACCTCGTCGTCGAGCGCGGTGCCCTCCATGTCGCGCCGGCGGACCCCCTCGTCGATCCAGTACAGGAAGGTGATGGCGTCGGTCTCCGGGTCGCGCATCGCGATCGACAGTCCGGGCACCCCCAGCGCGACGGCGACCCGGTCGCCGACCGCCTCCAGGATGGCCGCGAAGTCGAGGTTCTTGGCCAGGGCGGCACCGACCTCGTTCACGATCGCGAGCTCGGCGTTTCGCTGCTGCAGCTCGGTGGTCCGATCGCGGAGCTCCGTGAAGAGACGGGCACTCTCCAGGGCGATCCCCATGTTCGCGGCCAGCGTGACCAGCAGCCGCTCCTCGGCTTCACCGTAGGCGTTCTGCTCGTGGGTGCCGAGGGCCAGCACGCCGATCATCTGGTCGCCCGCCGGGATCGGGACGCCCAGGTACGACTGGGTTCCGCCGACCTTGAACGGCAGGCCGATCGCTGCCGCCTGCTCGGCCGAGCCCACGCGCACCGCCCCGCCGGTGGCCACGATGTGCCGGGAGATCTCGTCGTCGATGGGGACGCCCTCCATGTCGCGCCGGCGCGTTCCCTGGTGGATCCAGTACATGAAGGTGTACGCGTCGGTCGCGGGATCGCGCATCGCGATTGACAGCCCGTGGGCGTCGAGCGCCGAGACGATCCGGTCGCCGACCGCCTCGATGACCGACGCGAAGTCGAGCTGCTGCGCCAGCGCCTGGCCGATCTCGTTGACGATCGCCAGCTCCGCGTTGCGCTGCCGCAGCTCGGCGGCCGCCCGCGTGCGCTCCAGCGCCCCGGCGATGTGCTCGGCCACGAACGCGAGGGTGCGCTCGTCGTCGTCGTCGTAGGTGATGCCCTCGACGTAGCTCTGCACCGCCAGGACGCCGACCGTGTGGCCGTCGGTCACGAGCGGGACGCCCAGCCAGTCGACCGCATCGGCCCCGACGTCCTCGATCTCTCCGCTCTCGATCAACTCGCGCATCGCCGCAGCGGGCAGGTGCTGGGGCCGTCCGGTGCGCAGGACGTGCGCGGTGACGCCGCGGGCCGTGCCGGTGCCCATCGGTTCCCATAGACGCGGCTCGGGTCGCTCGAGGTCGACGCTGTCCACGTAGTAGGGCCAGTTGATCAGCCGGCGCTGGTCGTCCCACAGCGCGATGTACAGGTTCTCCGCGTACAGCAGGCCGCGCAGGATCTCGTGGATGCCGCGGTAGAACGTGGGCATGTCGTCCGCGGCGAGCGCGATGACGGCGATGCGATGCAGGGCCTCCTGCTCGTCCGCTCGCCGACGCTGCCTGTCCAGCTCGGCCTCGAGCTGGGCGATGCGTGATGCCTCATGGTCGGTCGACATCGTGGCCGGGCTGCCCTCCGTGCGCCGGGGCCTGCGGCTTCGGCGTCGGTCCCCGTGCGTGGCGGCAGCGTACGGGATCGGCGACCGCTCGGTCCAGCCCCGAGCATGCGAACGGCCGCGCTACGGTTCCCCGACCGGCGCGGTGTAGAAGGCCGGCGACGTTTCGCCGACCACGAAGAAGCCGAGCGTGGTGGTGCGCACGGCCTGCACGCGCAGGGTGTAGCTGACGCCGGGGCGCAGGGCGGCGGTCTCGATCTCCGTTCGCTCCGCGTCCGAGACGGTGGTGAGCACGGTGCTCGCCACGCCCGCGGTCCCGTACAGCACCCGGTAGGAGCTGAAGCAGCCGTCGAGCCCGTCGAACGCGCCCCATGCAAGCCGCGCGCGCCCCTCGTCGAGGGCCGTCACCTCGAGGGCACCGAGGTCGGCGTGCGGGTGGATCCGGCCGGACTGCACCGGCGTGCTGCCGATCACGCGACCGGCGGCGTCGTAGGCGACCACCCGGTAGTGCCATTCGGCGTCCGACGGCACCAGGGTCGCGTCGAACCCCGAGGTCACGAACGGGTCGGTGGCGTACAGGTCCCCCCAGTCGACGGCCGGCGCGATCGGCGGGAACTGGGTGGCGACGTCGCGCTCCGGGCTGCGCAGGCCGATGTAGTGATGGAAGTCGGGATGGCGGCTCGGCGACCAGTGCAGCACGACCCCGCCGTTGCAGCTGTCCACCTCCAGGCTCAGCTCCGCCGGGTCGGGCGTCGGGCTCGGCGTCAGCTCCGCGGACGGCTCGGGCGATGACGTGGCATCGGCCGACGGCGATGGTGGCCCGGTCGGCACCTCGGTCGGCTCGACCGTCGGGCTCGGGCTGTGGCTCGGGCTCGGGGCGCCGGCGCGCGGCTCGACCGCCAGGCACCCGGCGAGGAGGACGACGAGGCTGAGGGCGAGCCCGGGTCGCATGCTGCGGACCCTAGCACGCCGGCGGAACCGCGCCGCGCCGCGGATCAGTCGGATGGCCGGCTGATGCCTCCGAACCGAAGCCACCCCGCGGGCGCCTCCGCGATCAGCGCGCGCGCCAGCTCCGGATCGGCCGTCAGGCGCCAGTCGATCACCGCGCCGACCTCTGCCTCCTCCTTGCGCCACTCGAACCAGTTGACCATCGCCAGGCGCGGGAAGTCCGCGCCGATCCGCCGATCGGTGGCCTGCCGCCACCAGGCCGTCTTCAGCTCCGCTTCGTCCGGCCCGGGCTCGGCCGGGTTGTAGAGGGCGGCCGTCTCGAAGATGCCCATCGGCTTGTCCTTGCCCTCGGCCCAGATCTCGTAGAAGTTCGGGATCTCGAGCTGGTCCGCGTGCGCCCCGGTGATGCCGCCGGTCAGCAGGGCCCGGAAGCTCCCGTCGGCCGGCAGCTCGTTCTCGCCCCACGGGTAGGCGAGGCCCCAGTGGTAGAGGCTCATTCCGACCCAGTCGACGGCGTCATCACCCGGCCAGTACGGGCCGTACGGGTCGTCCGCGCCGGTGATCTGCCCGTCGGAGTTGGTGTCGAGGGCCGGGTGGTCCCCGGCGTCGGCAGCGTACGAGCCGCCGGTGAACGGATAGCCGGACCCCTCGTTCGGCGCCCAGGCCATGGCCGAGGCGGGCGCGTGCTCATGCACCGCGGCGGCGACGGTGCGGAACGCCTCCACGTAGGCCGCCGGCTGCTGGCCCCACGGGTACCAGGAGCCGTTCATCTCGTGCGCGAACCGCACGATGGTCGGGACGCCGTGGTCGTCCCAGTACTCCGCCAGCACGCCGGCCAGCTCGCGCGCCGCCTCCGGTGTGACCGTCTCGAGTCCGTCGTGCGGCTCGAGGGTGACGAGGCCGATCCCGCCGAGCGGCGCGATCTGCTCGACGAATGCGTCGAGGTTGCCGATGCCCCCCGCATCGAGCGGGAAGGCCACGAACTGGACCCAGACCGATGGCGCCGCTCCCAGCCGCTCGGCGGCCGCGGCCGCGCTGTCGTTGGCCCAGTCCAGGTTGAGCCCGAACCAGGCGGTCCCCGCTGGAGGCACCAGGTCTGGCGGTCGTGGACGGGGCGAGGCACTGGCCGATGGCGACACGGGGGCGCTGGCCGTGGCGTCCGTCCCCGGTGTCGCGGGCGCGGCCGGACTGCCCGCGCAGGCGGCGAGCGACAGCACGAGGACGACGGACGCGACCGTGAGACGTCGATGCATCGGTGGCCGATGCTGCGGGCCGGTGCCGCGGCGCACCATGGCCCGATCGTCCCGGTCGCGGCGCCTCGGCCGAAGGACGTAGGCGCGTCGGGTCGCCTGTCGCTGGCCCGCGCATCCTGATCGGCGCAGGCTGCGCCTATCGGCTCGATGGGTCGGGTGCCCTCTCCCATCGGATCGAGACCCACTTCTCCACGGGGCCGACGGGGCCGGCGGGATCGCCGGTCCTCTCGGTGTCCGGCGCGGGGCGTGGCAGACTGACGCTGATGATCCACCGCTGCCCGCGCCGCGTAGTCCTGTCGTGACCGAGTTCATCGGCTGGCCGCTCGTCCCGGCCGTGGCCCTGGGCGCGGTGCTGGCGATGGGGACGCTCCTGTGGCTTCTCAGCCTGCGGCTGAGGGACGCGAGCATCGTCGACACCTTCTGGGGCCCGTTCTTCCTCCTCCAGGCCGCGATCTACGCGGCCCTGCTCCCCGACGCCTTCGCTCCGCGCCAGCTCCTGGTGCTCGGCCTCGTGGCGGCCTGGTCCATCCGGCTGGCCACCCACATCAGCGCCCGGCACGCCGGTAAGGGCGAGGACTCGCGCTACGCTCGCTGGCGCGACGAGCACGGCTCCGCCTGGCCCGTGCGCAGCCTGGTCCAGGTCTTCTGGCTCCAGGGCCTGCTGGCCTGGGTCATCGGATGGCCGCTGCTCGTCGCCATCGGCTCACCCGAGGGCTGGGGCTGGCTCGACGCGGTCGGCGTGGGGCTGTGGGTCATCGGCTTCGTCTTCGAGGCGGTCGGCGATTACCAGCTCACCGCCTTCATCCGCGACCCGGCGAACCGCGGCCGCACCTTGCGGTCGGGCCTGTGGAGCTGGACCCGCCATCCGAACTACTTCGGCGACGCCGCCCAGTGGTGGGGGCTGTGGCTGATCGCCGCCGCGGCCGGCGGATGGTGGACGGTCTTCGCGCCGGCGATCATGACCTTCCTGCTCGTGCGCGTGTCGGGGGTCGGCATGCTCGAGCGCACGATCGCCGAGCGCCGCGAGGGCTATGCCGAGTACATGAAGTCGACCTCGGCCTTCATCCCTCTGCCACCGAGGAACCGATAGCCCGCGAGCGCCGGTGCGAAGGCCGTCGCGGCTAGACTCGCCCGGTGACCTCATCCCTGCGGCCCCTCGACGTCCTCCTCGTTCGCCACGCGGAACCGGTGGCGGTGGGCACGCCGGACGTCCCCGATGACGATCGATCCCTGACCGATGCCGGTCGAGCGGCGGCCGAGGAGCTGGCGGTCGAGCTCGACGGCTGGGAGATCACCGCGATCTACTCCTCGCCCTACGCTCGACCGCGCGAGACGGTCGAAATCCTGGCTCGGCGGCGCGGCGTCGAGGTCCAGCTCCTCGCCGACCTGCGCGAGCGCCGGCTGGCCGGCGACCTCATGGACGACTGGCGCGAGCAGCTCGAGGCGGCCTGGACCGATCATGACCACGCCCTCCCCGGCGGCGAGTCCGGTCGCGATGCCCAGCGCCGGGCGATCGCGATCCTCGACCTGCTCCGCTCCCGACATCCCGACGGTGGCCGGCTCGTGCTCGGCAGCCATGGCAACCTGATCAGCCTCGTCCTCCACGCCCTCGATCCGGACGTCGATTTCACGTTCCACATGGCGATGCCGATGCCCGCGCTGTATCGGCTCACCCACGACGGCCTGCGCTGGCGGATCATGGGCGGCCACGGATTCGAGCCGGTGGACCCCGGCTGACATCCCGGCTGGCACCGCGCTTGCGCAACGGCGGGCATGGCTACCTTTCAGTCCCCGCTGGCGGTGATCGTCAAGGGCGCCCTGGCCGGGGCCGCGGGAACGGCCGTGATGAGCGCGTTCCTCGAGCGCGCGCCCGAACTCATGGAGCGCGCCGGGATCGCCACCGAGCCCGACGCCGAGCCGCCGACCCCGCCGGAGTCCGGCGACGAGCCCGGATCCCCGACCGAAGAGCTCGCCGATCGAGTCACCGAGGGCGCCCTGGCCGCCGATGAGCGCGCCCTGGCCGGCGAGGCGATCCATTGGGGCTACGGCGCGGCCTGGGGCGCCTACTTCGCGGTCGTGCAGTCGACCTTCAAGCCGTCACCGGTGATCCACGGGGCGTTCCTCGGTGGACTCATGACCGCCGTCGCGACGAAGGTCGTCCCGCAGCTGGGCCTCGCACCTGCCCCGCGGTCCCGGGAGGAGCTGCTCACCAACGTCGGGTCGCACGTCGTCTACGGCGTGGCGACTGGACTCGCCTACCAGATCCTGAACCTGGGCCGGCGCGGCTGACCCGTTCCCCGTGGCGAGGCGTGGACGGCGTCACGCCCCCGGAGTGCCCTCTCGAGCCAGCAGGTCCTCGAGCGTCTCGCGGCGGCGGCTGAGCCGCAGCTCACCGTGCTCGATCACCGCCTCGGCCGGTCGAAGTCGACCGTTGTAGTTCGAGGACATCGCCGCGCCGTATGCGCCGACGGAGTGGATGGCCAGCAGCGCTCCCTCTCCCGCCTCGGGCCCGAGGGCGACACCGCGCGCCAGGACGTCACCGGCCTCGCACACCGGCCCCGACACCGTCCAGGCGTCCCGCGGCGGCAGGCGCGCGCCGGGCGCGAGCAGCTCGACGGGGTGCTCGGCGCCGTAGAGCATCGGCCGCAGCAGCTCGGTCATGCCGGCATCGGTGACGAGATGGCCACGAGCCTGGACGCGCACCACGCGAGCAAGGAGCCAGCCGGCCTCGGCCGCGATCGAGCGGCCCGGCTCGACGATCAGGCGCGCGGGATTCACGAAGGGCCGCACCGCTTCGGCCCAGGCGCGCGGGTCGCCGGCGAAGCCGCCGCCGAGGTCCAGCCGGTCCGTCCGGGCCGCATCCGCGAGACCGACCATGCGCTCCGCCAGGCGCGCGAAGGTCGCCGCCTCCCCGATATCGGAGCCGATGTGGGCGCCGATCGAGGTCAGCCGTCGGCCCGACCGCCTCACCCGCTCGAACGCCTCGTCCAGCTCGTCCAGGGCCAGCCCGAACTTCGACGAGGCCGAGCCGGTGGCCAGGTGCGGGTGCGTCCCGGTATCGAGCGCCGGGTTGACCCGGAGCCCGATGCGTCCATTCGGAGCGTCGAGCAACGCGTCGAGCGCCCCGGGCGATTCGGCGTTCACGAGCGCACCGGTGGCCGCGGCGGCCCGAAGGTCGGCATCGGTCTGGCCGACACCGTTGACCACGATCCGCTCGGGCAGCATCCCGGCGCGCAGGGCCAGCGCCAGCTCCACCGGCCCGACGACCTCGGCGCCGATGCCCTCCACCGCCAGCCGTCGCAGGAGCGCCGGGTCAGGATTGGCCTTGACGGCGTACGCCACCAGCGCGCCGGGGAGCGCATCGGCCCAGGCACGGGCGTTCGCCGAGGCTCGATCGAGGTCGGTGACGTAGAGCGGCGTCCCCCACCGCTCGGCCGCCTCGACGAGGAGCGCGTTCGTCACCGAGCCTCGTGCGGCCGCAGCTCCTCGCCGATGCCGTCGATGAACAGCTCCACGCGGCCGCAGCGGGGACAGACGAACACGTCGAAGCGCTGCTTGTTCACGAACAGCTCCCCGAGCTCGCCGAGGACGCCCCACCGGGTGCCCTCGTGGAAGTCGCGCGTGCCGACGTACTCGAGGTGAAGCTCGCACCGGGGGCAGACGATCGGATCGTTCATCGGCGTATTGTCGCCGCATGGACGATTCGCCGAAGCCGGTCCTGCAGATGCGCCTCGTGGTGCGCGCCGACGACTACGACGAGGCGGTCGGCTTCTACCGCGACACGCTCGGCCTGCGCGAGGAGCTGGCGGTGACCGGGCCCGATGGCGCCCACGTCACGATCCTCGATGCCGGTCGCGCGACGCTCGAGCTGGTGAACGCGGCGCAGCACAGGTACATCGACGAGCTCGAGGTCGGCGGACCGGTGGCGGACAAGTACCGCGTCGCCTTCGAGGTGACCGATGCGGCCGGCGCCACCCGGCGGCTCGTCGCTGGCGGTGCGACGCTCATCGCCGAGCCGATCGAGACGCCATGGCGCTCCCTCAATGCCCGGCTCGACGCGCCCGGCGGACTGCAGCTGACCCTGTTCCAGGAGCTCGACCCGGACTGAGCGTCCGAGGCGCGAGACGGATCAGCGCCCCACCACCCGCCAGTGAAGGGGTGTCTCCATCTCGTCGGCGCGACAGCTGATCGGGCGTGCCGGCTCGGCCGGCTCCGCCACGAGGTCGAGCCGATGGATGTCCCCTGCGGCGCGCAGGACGACCGACGCCTGCTCGCCGGAGAGCGACGCGACCTCCAGGGACACGTCGGCCACGGCGTCGAGCCCGAGGCGCGCGCGAACGGCGGCGTCGGCCACCTGGGCCGGCGCCGGCCAGCCGGACCGGCCGCGCAGGAGCGCGGGATCCAGGCGACCCTCGAGGTAGCGGTCGGCCAGGCGAGGGCCGTCGGCGGCGGTCACGCGGCCGTAGACCAGACCATCGGGCAGGCAGACCAGGTTCCCGGCGAACCGATGACCACCGAGGTGAGTGCACTCCCACGTCCGCTCGCCATGGTCGGCGGCGAGGGCGGCCACCAGCGCTCGGCCGCGCAGCGCGCAGCAGGCATCGCGCTTGCCGTTCGTGCAGACGAGGAACAGCGGATCGGCCAGCGGCGCCCCGAACCCGGCGGCCGGGAGGTCGAGCAGCTCGCCGACCTCGCGAACCTCGGAGACGGTGCGCACGGCCATCTCGCGCGTCTCGGTGTCGATGAGGAAGGCGCGTCGCACCGCATCGGCGGAGGGGTCGCCCTCGCGACGGCGAACGAGGAGCAGCCGGATGCCCCGCCCCTTCGCCGCGGCCTCGGTCTCGGCGCCCAGGACGTCTCGGACCGCCCTCTCACCCCACGGCGATCGATCCTCGACCAGCAGCCACCGGGTGCGATGCTCCACCGAGCCGATCATCGGCTCGGCCAACTGCTCGGCCAGCGCCGAGCAGCGCATCGGCGCCTCGAGCGACACCGGTCAGCGACGCCGGGCCAGCGTCAGCCCGTCGGCCAGCGGCAGCAGGACGTGATCGACCCGGTCGTCGGCGGCGATCTTCTGGTTGAGGGCATGGATCGCGCGCGCGTTGTCGTCGTCCGGCGCGACCACCCGGCCGTGCTGCAGCACGTTGTCGAGCAGGATCAGCCCCCCGGGCCGCACCACCCGCAGGCAGCCCTCGTAGTAGGCGTCGTAGCTCGTCTTGTCGGCGTCGATGAAGGCGAGGTCGAACGCGTCGTCCTCCAGGTCCTGCAGCGACTCCGCCGCGGGGCCGATGCGGAGATCCACCCGGTCCGCGACGCCGGTATCGGCCCAGGCGCGACGAGCGACGTCGGTCCACTCGGTGCTCACGTCGAGGCACACGATCCGTCCGTCGGCCGGCAGGGCCAGCGCCATGGCGGTCGACGAGTACCCGGTGAACGTGCCGATCTCGAGAATCCGGCGTGCCCCCAGCAGACGGACGAGGAGCGCCATGAACGCACCCTGCTCCGGGCCGATCTGCATCTGGGCTTCCGGCATGCGCTGTGTCTCGGCGCGAAGGCGGGCGAGGACGGGGTGCTCGCGGACGCCGACGTCGCGGACGTAGGCGAGGAGCTCGTCGGTCAGCTCGATCGTTCGTTCGGTCACAGGAGCGACTCCTCGCGATGCGTGGCGGGCACCTCGCGGCCGTCGAGCCAGCGCAGCACGAAGTACTCGGTGCCGAGCACCCGGTCGGCGAGGTCCGGCGGGAGGTCGAGCATCCAGCCCATGTCCTGGCGCTGGGTGCGGTGGCAGTCCATCGAGCGACGCTTGGCGTCGACGAAGGCGGCCACGTCCACCCGGGTCGTGACCTCCGCGTCGGGGCGGCCGAAGTCCATCTGCCAGGCATCGCCGGACTCGAGGGCATCGGCAACCTGGCCGAGGGCGGCCGCGTTCGACGGGTTGAGCTCGTCGGCCGGCACCGCGTCCACGGCCTGGTCGAAGTCCCACGGCAGCTCGATGCCGCGTTCCCGCATCTCCATCATCAGCCCGAACCAGGCCTCACGGTGAAAGGCGATCTCGTGAAAGCGAGCCACCGCCCAGTCGGTGCCCTGGGATGCGAGGTACGCCTCTCGCGCGATGCGCGCCGCGTTGATGTGGTCGGGGTGCCCGTAGTTGCCGTTCTCGTCATAGCTGACGATGACCGCCGGACGCGCCGCGCGCACGATCTCGGTCAGCTTCGCCGTTGCCTCGCCGATGTCGGCCTGCCAGAACGCCTCGGGGTGACCGTTCGCCTCGGTGCCCATCATCCCCGAGTCGCGGTAGCCGAGCAGGTGGTGGCGGATGGCGCCGCCGCCCAGCGCCTCGAGCGAGCAGGCCAGCTCCCGGCGGCGGATCTCGGCCAGCCGGGGCCGTGCCTCCTCGTGGTCGAGCGTCGGGTCGTGGATCTCCCCCTCGGCGCCATCGGTGCAGGTGACGAGGTCGACGTGGGCGCCGTCGGCCACCAGGCGCGCGATGCTGCCGCCGGTGGCGACGCACTCGTCGTCGGGATGGGCGTGGACGAACAGGACGCCCCGTTCAGACATGGCTCGGCTCCTCCGTCTGAGGCTGCGGCTCCATCGGCCGCGCCATGCGGTCCGGCAGCTCGGCGAGTGTAGCGAGCGCCGCGCGGGCATCCCGCTCGCCGATGGCCACCGCGCGGTCGATCCGGCCGAACTGCAGCGCGTTCATGAGGCCGAGCTTCGGCTTGATGAGCAGATCCGGGGGGTCGTCCACGACCGGATCGGCCCAGCGCTGGGTCAGGAGGCCCAGGTAGCGACGGGCGGTCAGTCGCTCCGCCGCGGTCCCCGGACCGAGCCGCGCGGAGACCGCGCGCAGGGCCGCGGCGCCGAAGCGGCTGGAGAGCGCTGCGGGCTTCGGGATGTCGGCCCACACGCCGATGACCGGCAGGTCCGGCGCCCACCGCCGGGCCTGGCTGACCGGGACGCCTTCCCACGGTCCGGCGTCGCACCAGATCCCGTCGCGGTCGCGGCGGGGCGGGAAGAAGAACGGGACGGCGATGCTCACCTCGAGGGCGTCGACCAGCCTGCCGCGCGTGAAGAGCCGCGGGCGGCCGGTCACCAGGTCGTAGGCCGTGATGCCGAGCGGGACCGGCAGGTCCTCGATGTTCGGATCGCCGAGGTCCGTGGCGAGCTTCTCGAGCAGCGGCCGCGGGTCGAACAGGGCCAGCCGGCCGCGCCTGCCGACGAGCCGATACACCGAGGTCCGGCGTGCCGCCTGCTCGATATCGTCGGCGCTCCGGCCGGCGGCGATCCCGGCCCCGACGATCGCCCCCATGCTGGTGCCGACGATTCGCGTCGGTCGCAGCCGGCGCTCGTCGAGCGCCCTGGCGACGCCGATATGCGCCCAGCCACGGGCACCGCCACCGCCGAGGGCAAGCGTGAAGCCACGCGAGAAGCTGCGCATCATCGGCTCAGCCGCCGGCGTGCTCCGCGCACTCGCACAGCTCGCGCAGCTTCGTGTACGTGAAGAGCCCGGTGTCGTGACCGTCCGCCCAGATCGGAGCCAGCGCGTAGCGCCCGATCCAGCGCACCTCGGTCATGCGGGTCTGCTCCTCGCTGAAGAGGGTCTCGAGCGTCACCACGCCGGGCAGGTTGCCCTCACCCGCGCAGAGCGCACAGGGGCAGGCGCGACGCATCGCGGTCCATGACCACTCCCCCAGGTGCCCGTCGTCCCATCGAATGCGCATGCGGCGCGCGGTTTCGTCGAGCTCGACGCCGATCGGGTTCACGATCTGGGGTGGCATCGGCTCCCTATTCCTTCCAGCGTGGCTGCGAGCCGAGCCACTCGGCGCCGAAGGCGGCCCCGCTCGCGGTGAGCTGCACCGGCTCGTCGCCGCTGCCGAGGTCCCAGAGGAAGAGGTCCTGCAGGATGCCGCCGCCCGGTGCGGAGCGCCCGAGGGTGAACACGACCCGGTCCCCCGTCGGCGACCAGCGCAGGTGGCTCGCGATGCCGTCGACGGAGATCGACGCGAGCGGCCGGTCGTTCATGTCGAGGCGCGTGAGCGTGCTCTCGCCATCGGTCACATCGATGGCGATCCGCTCGCGGCCGTTCGGAGCGACGAGGGTCGGCAGCGGGTCGCCCTCCAGCTGGGTCACCGCGCCGTCCTCGGGGACGATGGTCCAGGCGCCGGCGCCGAGGATCCACAGGCGGAGGGTGTCGTTGGCCATCCAGTAGATGCGGACCGCGCCGCCGTCGTCGCTGAAGCCAGCCTCGGTCAGCGCTGCCTCGGAATCGACCTCGGGCCGGTCGTAAGTGACGCTCGCGAGCTCGTCCGTGTCGCCGGACGTGAAGTCGATCGCAAGCACGGTGGCGGTGTCGTCCGTCCCGTCTTCGGTGATGCGCACCGCGTACACCGTCGACCCGTCGTCGCCGAACGTGATCGTCGACAGCCCGTCACCCAGCCGGCGCTTCTCCTGGCCGGGCTCGATGGAGACCAGGATGTCCGCCAGCAGGCCGGCGCCCACCCGTCCGTCCGGTGCCCAGGCGAACCGTCGAACGTCGACGGCCGAGTCCTGGGCGAGCACCGCCGGGTCATCCTCGATCGTGAAGTCGCGTCGCAGCAGATAGATGGGCGCGAGGGCCGCGCTTCGGCCCTGGTAGACCATCTCGAGAGGGCCGTACTGCGGCATTGGCTCCGTGCTGGGGGTCGCCTCGGGAGTTGGCGACGGCTCATCGGTACCGGTCGGCTCGGCCGACACGCTCGGCGATGGGGTATCCGACGCGTTCCCGACCGGGGCGCCGAGCAACGTCGGGCCGGGTGTCGGGCTCGACTGCGAGCCTCCCAGTGAGCCGTCGCCGGCGAAGATCAGCGCGAGCAGCACGATCACCATGCCGGCCAGCAACAGGATGACGCCGATCAGCCACGGCACCGCCTGCTCGGCGATCGTCGGCGCAGCGAGCTCTTCCTCGAGCTCGTCGGCATCCGCCTGGGCCAGGCTCGTCCGGATCGGACCAGAGGCCGGCTCCAGCTCGGCGTGCGCGATCGGCTCGGGTGGGGTGGCCCTCCAGTCGGTGGGCAGCACGCGCGTGGATTCTCCTCCGTCGGACCAGTCGCCCGACGGCGTCCACGGGTCGACCGCAGGGGCGGCACGCTCGGCCTCCGGCTCGGGTTCCGCCTGGGGCTCGGGCTCCGCCTGAGGCTCGGGCTCCCAGCGAGACGATGTCCAGCGGTCGGGTTCCGGCTCTGGTGGTGGAGGCGCAGCCTCCACGTCAGGCTCGGGGTGGCGCTCGGGCTCTCGCTCCGGCTCGGGCTCCTCTACGACCTCGTCGGTGGCCGGTGCCGGGGCCGCCGGGCCGGCGTAGGTCAGGCCGCCTCCGATCGGGACGAAGGACGGCACGCCGGCCTCGTCGTCGGCAGCAGGGGCATCCGCACCGGGGGCATCCGTGGCGGCGTCGGCCTCGCCTGCGACGTCGGAGTCGGTGTCGAGGGCGACCTCCACGTCGCCTTCGCCGGCGCGGTCGCCGGACCAGGGCTCGGGGACGGTCGACGGCCAGCGAGGCTCGAAGTCGGCGAGCGGGGGCGAGCTGGGTGCATCGGCGGTGGCAGGCGTCCGCCCTTCGTCCACCTGATCAACCTCGAGCCACGTCGGTCCCTGATCGTCCCAATCGGCGGCTCGCTCGCTGGCCTCATCGGCCGGCTCGGCCTGGTCCGACTCAGGTGATGCCGCCGGTGCGTCGGCCGCGACATGCCGCTCGTCGCGCTGCCGCCACGGCAGGATGCTGCTCCAGAACGAACCGCCGGCTTCGGGCTCGGCCGCATCCGCATCGCTCGGCTCATCCGCGATGGCGGGCGTGTCGGCCTCGACCTCCTGCGCGGTGGATGGCTCCGCATCGGCCGCGGCCCTGGCCTCCGGCACAGGATGACGATCGGCATCGGCAAGGGCATCGAGGGCCTCGGTCGGCGCCGGCGGTGCCTCGGCCTCGGCAGGAAGGGGCTCGGCGATCCAGTCGGGCAGCGCGTCCGGCCTGGACGGCCAGCGCGCCACGGGCGGCTCCGGCTCAGCCGGCGGCTCCGGCTCGGCCGGCGGCTCCGCAGCCTGGTGCGCCGCAGCCGGCTCCTCCGGTGCGACCGGCTCGGCCTCGACAGCCTCTGCGACGTGCTCCGCTGCAGGCTCCGACCAGTCAGTGTCCGGCCCGAGCTGCCACGGGTCCGCATCGGGAGTCCATGGCTCGACGCGGGGCTCGGCCGGCGGCTCGACGTCCGGCATGGAAGCGGAGGGCGACGGCGCATCGGCGGCCCAATCGGGGGTGGCCGGAACCTCATCCGCCCGCGTTCCGTCGGTCGCGGCCCACGACGCGTCGGCCTCGTCCGCACGTCCCCACCCGGCAGGCGTGGGCTCGGTCGAACCAGTCGACTCCATCGCGGGAGACTGGGCCGGCGCGGGCCAGGCATCGCTCGACGGGGCCGCCTCGCCGGAAGCGCTGCGCAGCATGGCATCGGCCTCCTCCTCGGTCCAGGACTCGGCCCACGGGTCGCTCGACGGCGGCAGCGGCTCGTCGATCAGGTAGTCGTCGGGTGGCGGGGGCGCTGGCCAGTCATCCCATCCGGGCGCGCCCGCACTGCCCGGGTCGTGCGACGCGCCGCTGCCGGAGGACGACCCGGAGTCCTCCCGAGGCCAGGAGGCGTCGTCGGATGACGGCCGGTCCCACGGTCCGCTCATTCGCGGGCCCCGCCGGGTACACGGCTCACGCCTGCATCATAGCGGAGGGTCACGATCACGATCCCGAGCACGACCAGCGCCGTCCCGATCGCCAGCCGCGGATCCATCAGCTCGTTGAGCAGGAGGACGCCGATGCCGACCCCGATGACCGGGAACATGTACGTGACCATCGACGCCATGGTGGCGCCGAGATGCTCGATCAGGAAGAAGAACAGCAGGTACGCGACGAACGAGCCCAGGATGCCGAGCCACGCCACGGCGAGGAGGGTCGATGGCTCTGCCGGAACGATGATGCCGCCATCGGCCGGGATGGCGAGCAGCCACATGTAGATCGCGGCGAAGACGAGCGTGCCCCCGGCCACGACGTAGCGGTGCGCGTGGCGGATCCGGTGCTTCGCGAACGACGCACCGGCCGCGTACGAGACCGCGGCGAGGACGACCGCCAACGCTCCGAGCAGGCCCGATGCGTCCGTCCGCAGCTCCAGCTCTCGGCCGGCCAGCAGCGCGGCTCCGACGAAGCCGAGCACCAGTCCGATGACCCGCAGCATGGTGACCGGCTCGGTCTTCAGCGCCAGCCCGGCGAGGATCAGGCTGAAGATCGGGACGAGCGAGTTCAGCACGGCGGCCGTGCCGGAGTCGACGTACTGCTCTCCCCAGCTGATGAGGAAGATCGGGATGGCGGCGTTGATCGCGCCCATGACGGCCAGGGGAGCAAGCTCGCCGAGCCGGCGTGGCAGCGGCAGCCGCCAGGCGAGGAGCAGGATCCCCATGCCGGCCGCGCCGAGCGTCATGCGCCACGCGACGAGCGTCGCCGGCGGGATCTCCTCCACGGCAATCTTGATCCACGCGAACGACGATCCCCAGATCGCGCCCAGCAGCAGGAACGCAGCGGGCAGCAGCCACGCGCGGGACGGCGGCGCATCCTCGGGCCGAGCAGGTCCGGACATGAAGCGGTCAGGCTACTCCGATCAGTCGATCGACGCCCGATCCGAGCCGAATCAGTCCCTCAGTCGGACGCGGCCCACATCACGAGGCCGATGGCGAAGAAGCCCCATACCAGGCCGACGAACGCGGCGGCCCCCTCCGGGCCCTCGCCGGCGACGGTGGGCAGCGCCGCGTTGATCGCGGCCAGGCCGATGACCATGTAGGCCAGCCACAGGATGCTGACGACGGCGGCGATGACCACCCGCCGGGATCGATTACGGACCATGCTGGCGCGAATCCTAGCAGACACCCCTACCGCGTCGCGGCGAGCCGGGCTCGCTCGGGGACCCGGTGGAAGAGCGCCTGATCGGCGCGTCCGGGCAGCATCCGGAGCTTCGCGGCGGCCACCAGCCCGAGCGTGACCTCGTGCCCGTCGTTGATGCCGCCTGCGACCCGGCGCAGGGTCATCGTCCCGATGTGCTCCGCCACGTCGGCCACCTCGAAGACGTGCCCGGGACGAACGCCGTTCTCCTGGAGGAAGGTCAGCAGACGGGCGTCCTCCTCCGCCTCCTCGGTCACCCGCAGGATGGTGACGTCGCTCCCGGCCTCGGCCTCGGCCAGCGGGAGGCCGGCCGGGCGATCGGGCGTGTGGCCGTCGCGCGGGATCGGGTTGCCGTGCGGACAGGTCGGCGGTCGGCCAAGGAGCTCGTCGATCTTGTCCGTCACCCGGTCGCTGAAGGCGTGCTGGAGGTGGTGTGCCTCCTCATCGGCCTCCGCCCAGCCCAGGCCGACGACCTCGGTCAGCATCCATTCCGCCAGGGCGTGGCGCCGGAAGGTGCGCTCGGCCACGCCGCGCCCCGCGTCGGTCAGGTTCAGCTGGCGTGACTCCGGGTCGACGCTGAGCAGGCCTTCGCGCACGAGGCGGGTGACCATCTCGGACACGGTGGCGGCGCTCACCCCCATCCGTTCCGCGAGCCGCGCGGCGATGACCGGCTGTCCCTCGCCGTGCATGTAGCGGATCGTCATGAGGTACTCGGCGACGGCCTCGGTCGGCTCGCCGGCCGTCGGCCCATTCGGCGTCTGCGCCATGACCCGATTCTACCGACCGCCACCGGTCGGCAGGTCGGCTAGGGGTACGTGATCGTCAGCGGGGTTTCGGCGTCCAGCGCCGGGTCGTGAAGGAGCGAGGCGTGGCTGACGCCGGCCAGCGTGAAGTCGACGCTTCCCACGGTCGTGCGCACATTGTCGCTCGCCAGCGTGCAGGTGCCGGTCGCGCCGGTCACGCAGGACTTGGTCGACGTTCCGAAGCGGCCGCTGACGGTCGCGCCGCTCACCGGCGAACCTGTGGTGTCGTGGACCGACGCTGTGACCGAAGCTCGCCAGAAGTTGCGGTTCACCTGGGCCGACGATCCGTCCAGGTCCGCCACGAACATCACGCCCGTCGGGGCCGGCGTGGGCGTCGGGGTCGGCGTAGGGGTCGGTGTCGGCGTTGGCGTCGGAGTGGCCGTCGGCACAGGCGTCGGCGTGGGCGTCGGGGTGGGCGTCGGGGTGGGCGTCGGTGACGCTGTCGGGGTCGGCGTGGCGGCGGGCTGCCAGGCGTAGCCAGCGGCCCAGCTCACCGACGCCAGCTTCGCCTGGCCGGCGACCGACGGATGGAAGTAGTCGCCCGAGACGTCGCTGCTGGTGAAGGTCGTGTTGAAGACCGCGTTGTTGTCGAACCGGCAGCGGCTCGCGAACGCGGTCGACTCGCACACGTTCTTCAGCACCGTGTTGAAGGCGATGTTGCGCTGCCGCACCTCCTCGCGGCGCGCGACATCGGCCGCCTGGGTCGAGGTCGGGTTGGCGAGCAGGGACTGGCAGATGCCGGCCGTGGCCCAGATGAAGCGGGCCCAGAAGTTGCCCTTGAACAGGTTCCACAGCTGCCACACGTTGGGGATGCTCACCACGTACACGTACGTGGACGGCGATCCCGAGGTGATCGTGGTCATGGCGGCGGTGAAGTCGCGTTCGAAGTCGGCGACCGATGTCATCTGCCCGACGGTGTCGGTGCACAGGTCGTTGCCGCCGATGAGGACCGTCAGGTACCCAGGGTCGGGAGTGATCGACACGACCGTCTGCATCTGCCCCGGCAGATGCGTCACCTTCGCGCCGCTGACCGATCGGTTGTACGCGACGAGACCCGGGTTGAAGCCCGCCCGCAGGCGCAGGAAGTGGCTGTTCACCGTCGTGCTGGTGCCCGTCGACCAGGAGTTCTGCGGGGCATCGGCCCCGAGCGATCCGGCGCTGCTCGCGGCCTGCGTGATCGAGTCGCCGACGGCTGCCATGGAGGCCGGCACCGGTGCCTGCGTGGCTGCCGAGGCCGGTGCCTGGGCGACCGCCAGGAGGGCCAGCATGGCCGTGAGCGCGATGGCCGCGAAACGCCGCGTCATGAACCCTCCTCGACCGGTGCGACCGGGCAGCATCCGGACTGTACACCCGGCCGCAAGGGGGATCGATGGGTGGGGCGGATGGTCACCCCGGATCGTGCCCGACAGCACTTCCCTGCCGGAGGCGCCGCACCGAGCATCGAAGCATGGGACCGATCCGTCGGCTCGTCATCGGCGCACTCGTCGGGATGCTGCTCGCCGGCTGCTTCGGTTCGGCGCCCAGCCCGACGGGCACGCCCTCCGACACGCCGAGCGCGACGCTGACCGCGGGGCCTTCCGACTCCACCAGCCCGACGGCATCCGAGACGCCGTCCGCGACCGAGTCACCGACGCGGACGCCCACCACCGCGCCGACGCCCACGACCCGCCCGAGCCCGACGCCGTCACCGAGCGCGACGGCCTTCCTGACCTACACGGTGCGGGCCGGTGACACGCTCGGTTCGATCGCCGCAGCCCACGACACAACGTGGCAGAGCCTCGTCTACTGGAACCGCGATCGATACCCGAGCCTCGATCCGGCGAGCGCGGCCTACAACCCGAACGTGATCGAGACCGGCTGGACGCTGCGGCTCCAGCGCGACGTGGTCATCGCCTACGATCCGCCGCCCCCGCCTGTCCCGACCGCCGCTCCGACGCCGAAGCCGACCGCGACCTCGGCGACGCCGGCCACCGGGACGGCCGTCTCGAATGGCAGCCGCTCGTCGAACCGCGTGG
>DATHTR010000101.1:0-1668 GCA_035463095.1 Candidatus Angelobacter sp.
GGCGCATCCGGCGGCCAGCTGAGGCGCCGCCGCGGCTCGCGCCGTGCTACGGTGGATCTCATGGAGCGACCGCCGGACGAGCGCCCACCCGAGCAGGTATCGAAGCCGGCATCGGAGCCCGATGATGTCGAGCCGCAGCGCGAGACCGACCTGCTGACGATCGGCCTGCTCGTGTTCTTCCTGGCCCTGATCGGGATCGTGGGGGCCCTGCTCGTGGTGCCGGCCCTCGTCTGACCGGCGCGCGCGCCGTCAGCGGCCCTTCCCGTTGGCCGAACCGCGGCCCCGATCCACGACCGGCTCGATGAGCCCGTAGTTGCCGTCGTTGCGCCGGTAGAGCACGGCCACCTCATCGGTCTCGGCCGAGAGGTAGACGAAGAAGGCGTGCCCCAGCTCCTCCATCTGGTCGATGGCGTCCTCGGGGAACATCGGCAGCATGTCGAAGCGCTTCGTCTTCACGACCGATGGACCGGCCGCCGCCGCCATCGGCTCGAGCTCGCTCTCGTCACCGACCGTCTTCGTCGCCTCGCGCTCGAGGACCGACACCGTCTCGTCGGCGCGACGCTTGCGGACGCTCCCGGGCCGCTCCTTGGTGCGCACCAGCTGTCGCTCGAGCTTGTCGACCACGATGTCGAGCGCGGCGATCGGCGTCGCCCCGGCGGCGCTCGAGCGGAGCACCTGGCCGTTGTTCACGAGCATGACCTCGGCGACCTGCGAGGCATCGTTGGCGTGCGAGGCGTTGGCGATGAGCTCGACCTCCACCTCCGCCTCCGGATGGGTGATCCGATCGAGCCGTCTGAGCTTGCGCTCCACCTGGGTGCGGAGCCGTTCACTGAGATCGAGGTTGCGGGCCTTCAGGTTCGTCTTCACGTCCCTCTGCCTCCGCTGCGCGACGGGTGGGATGGCCATCTACGGTACCACCCGGCTTCGCCACCACGGTAAGCAGGCGGTACGCCAGCGGTAAGGGCCGATCGTCACCATCAGGCGTGTCGATCCTCGACCTGCTCATGCCACCTGCCTGCGCCGGCTGTGGCCGAACCGGCGCCCTGCTGTGCCCGCGGTGCGCCGCCACCTTTCGTCCACCGGGTACCCCCGCGGACCGATTCGTCGCGTCCGACCCCGGCGTGGTGGTCGGTGATGCCCTGGCGCTGGCGATCGCGGCGCACGCCTACGAGGGGCCGATGCGCCGCGCCCTCGCGGCGCTGAAGTACGGAGGCGCCTCTCGCGTCGCACCGGTCCTGGCCGGCCTCGTCCTTCCCGCGCTGGACCGCCTGCGGGCCATCAGCGGCAACGCCGTGCTCGTCCCGGTGCCAGTTCATGCCGAGCGGCTTGCGGCGCGTGGGTACGACCAGGCGGCGCTGCTGGCAATTGCTCTTGGCCGGAGTGCCGGCCTTCAGGTCGCGTCCGCGCTCGTCCGCGTGCGCGCGACCACGGAGCAGCATCGGCTGGATCGTGGCGCGCGGCTGCGCAACCTCCGTGGCGCCTTCGCGATCAACGGACGGGCGCCGCCGGTCGCCATCCTCGTCGACGACATCATCACGACCACGGCCACGCTCGAGGCGTGCGCGGGGGTGCTCCAAGAGGCGGGGTGTGAGGCCGTCTACGGCCTGGCAATCGCCCGCGAGGTCTAGGGCACGCCCTGGACCTCCGTCAGCTCCAGCCGATCGCCCG
>DATHTR010000102.1:0-1815 GCA_035463095.1 Candidatus Angelobacter sp.
CAGCATTCGCTCCACCGCCTGCGGATTGCAGCGGCGTCCCCGCAGGCGGCCGCGGATGAGCTCGTCGAACCCGAGCCGGCGTCACAACCCGAGGAGTTGACCATGGCCGCGGCCCGGTGCGCTTCCGCCTTTCGAGGCGGCTCGATGCCTTCGCCGCAAAGACCGGAAGAGGTCTTCGCGGCGACAGCGGCTTCGGTGTCCGACGTCAGGTGTTGATGCGACGCGTTTCGTAAGCCCACATCGCGATCTCGACGCGGTTCCGGGCGTCGAGCTTGCGCATGAGACTCGCGAGGTGGGCCTTCACGGTGCTGATGCTGATGTGCAGCCCGTCGGCGATCTCGCTGTTCGTCCAGCCCTGGGCGACCGGGATCAGGATCTCTTCCTCACGGCTGGTGAGCGGTGCGATGGGCGGTGCTGGTCGGGGTCTCCCCTGGGTGTTGGCGAAGGCGGCGAGGAGCCGCGCGGTGATGCTCGGGGCGATCAGGGCGTCTCCCTGGGCGGCCGCGTGGATCGCCTGCGTCAGCAGGGCAGGCCCGGCGTCTTTGAGCAGGAAGCCCCGGGCGCCAGCCTTCAAGGCCCCGTGCACGTACTCGTCAAGGTCGAAGGTGGTGATCACGACGACCGCCAGCGGGTCCTCGACATCGGGGCCGGCGAGCTGCCGGGTGGCCTCGATCCCGTCTACCTCGGGCATGCGGACGTCGAACAGGCAGACGTCGGGACGCAGCGCGCGAGCAAGGGCGACCGCCTCGCAGCCATCGGCGGCCTCGCCGACGACCTCGATGCCGGCCTGAGCATCGAGGATCATCCTCAGACCGGCACGGACGATGTCCTGGTCGTCGGCGATGAGCACCCGGATGGTGGCGGCCTGGCCCCCTGCCGCTTCGCTGCTCGAGGTCATACCGTCACGACACCTTTGGGCAGCAACGCGCTGACCGTCCAGCCGCCGTCGGGGTCGGGTCCGGCCTGGAGGGTGCCGCCGAGCAGGCTCGCTCGTTCGGCCATGCCGAGCAGTCCATAGCGAGGCTGGGTGTGGCCTGTGGGGCCCGCAGCGCCGTCGTCGCGGACGGTCAGGCGCACCTGCTCGTCTTCGTCAGCGACCCGGACGGTGATCCGGGTCGCGTCGCGCGCGTGGCGTACGGCGTTGGTCACCGACTCCTGGGCGATCCGGTACAGGGCGACCCCCAGACCCGGGCTCAGCGCGGCGAAGTCGCCGGCGACCTGCACGTCCACGCGCGGCCAGCCGCCAACGCCGCGGGCGAGCCGTTCGATGTCGGCCAGCCCCGGTTGCGGGGCGAAGTCGGGTTTCGCCCCGTCGCGCAGGAGTCCGACCATGGCGCGCATCTCCTTCAACGTCCTCGACGCGGCCTCCTCGATGGTCTCGAGGGTGGCCAGCGCGCGGTCGGGGTGAGATGCCGCCAGGGCACGTCCGGCCTGGGCCTGGATGACGATGGCGGAGACGTGGTGGCCCACGGCGTCGTGGAGTTCACGGGCCAGCTGGTTGCGCTGACGGAGCTTGGCCTGCTCGATGTCGCGGGTCTGGGCGTGGGCGTGGAACCGAATCGACGCGCCGAGCGCGGCGGAGAACAGGAAGAACCCGTACCCGCCGACCACCGTCCCGACTTCCGTTGGCGCAAGGCCCACCTGAGCACTGGCCGTCGGGTCGGCGACGTGGGTGACCGGGAGCCAGGCGAGGATGATGCCGAGGCCGACCGCGGCCTCACGGCCGGAGCCCCAGCGGAACAGCGCGTAGGGCAGCATGAGCAAACCCGCGATGGTCAGCAGGTTGGTCGCGTCGATGACGACGATCCTCGCCAC
>DATHTR010000103.1:0-5004 GCA_035463095.1 Candidatus Angelobacter sp.
TGCCTCGAGCAGGGGCTGGATCACGGCGAGGATCGCGAACAGGACGAGGATGGCGATGCCGGCCAGCACCTTCGGGTGCGAGACGATGAAGCGGACGCCGCGCCGCTGCGGGGCCTCCGGGACCACGGCCCGCTCGGCCAGAGCGGTCATGCGCGGCCCTGCCGCTGGCGCGGGTCGAGCGCCGCGATCGTCACGTCGGTGACGAGCCGAAAGACGACGCCCATGAGGCCGAGGACGACCATCACGCCCATGATCACCGGGATGTCCTGGAACTCGATCGCATCGAACATGACCCTCGAGAGGCCGGACATCTCGAGCTCGAACTCGACGATGATCATTCCCGCCAGGACGGTCGGGAAGGTCAGGAACGACCCGGCGAGCACGGGAGCCATCACGTTGCGAGCTACGTGCCGGTCGCGAACCGCGCGCTCGGGCAGCCCCTTGGCGCGACCGGTCAGGACGTAGTCCTCGCTGCGCTCGGCATCCATGCCGGCGCGCATGAGCAGCATGACCTGGCCGAAGCTGATGAGCACGATCCCGAACATCGCCAGCGCGGGTGAGCCTCGCCCGGTGCTCGCCGTCATGTCGACCCGGTAGAGCAGGTCGACCGCGTGGGGACCGAGGCCGGAGAGCCAGATGCCGATGCCGGCCGCCACCAGCATGCCGGGCAGCGCGAGCCCCTCGACGAGCGGCAGCTGGTGACGGCGGGCGTGGGAGCGCACGAGGAGCGCGGCCACCACGGCCGCCGCGAGCGAGAGGGCGACGAGCCAGCGGACGTCACCCGGCTGCAGCGCACCGGGCTCGCCGATGACCGCGCCACGCCACAGGGCGAGGCTGTCCGATGGGAGCCCGATCGCCTGGCGAAGGTCCAGCAGCGGCTCACGCAGCCAGCGGACGAGCAGGAAGACGAGGAACGGCGGGAAGATCGTGGCGGACAGCACGCCCAGGGTGGCCATCAGCGAGCCGGAGACCGGTCCCCGATTCCAGGACCCGAGCCGGCCGAGCAGCTCCCCGGCGATCCAGCCGATGATCGTCCCGGTGATGAACACGGTCAGCGTCACCGGCAGGGCCTGGCCGATGAGGTCGATGACCGGCGTGCCGGAGAACGAGCTGCCGAGGTCGCCCTGGACCAGGCCGAGCATGAACTCTCCGTACTGCTCGGGCAGCGGCCGGTCCAGTCCGGCCGCGCGCCGCGCGGCGTCGAAGGCGCCGAAACCGCCCTGCATGAACTGCGTGGCCCAGGAGTACGGCACCCAGACCTGCATGAAGAAGAAGACGGCGGTCAGGAAGATGAACAGCGTGACGAGGGCCCAGGCGAGGCGCCGGCCGAGGAACGAGACGAACCACGGAACCCGCGGCCCACGCTCCGGCACTCCCTCGCTCATGCGCCACCCACCCTCCCGCACCGTGTCGTCGGACGGCCGCCGTCGGGCCCTGGCCAGGCGGCCGGGGCGGCGAACCTCCTCACTACAATGACCCCGAACGTGAGCGATTGGTTCAGATCACTCGGCGCCTTCGGGACGGCCTTCGCGGCCGTCGTCGTGTTCACGGTCGGGATCGCGGCTGCCATTGTGCCAACCGGCGCCGGACCCGCGCAGCCGACGGCCACGCCCTCCATTCCGTCGGGGTCGACGCCGGCGCCGACCACCGCGACGCAGCCGACCACCGTGGGTGGCACGCTCATCGTCTCCGGCGAGCGCGAGGGGACCTTCGTGCTCGACCGGGAGACGACCCAGGACCGATACGGGCTGGTGGGCGACGATGGGCGCATCCTGTTCGACCGCGGTGAGGATGCGATCACCGTCGCGCGCATCCAGTACGAGGGCCTGGAGATCTTCACCGAGCCCGACGAATGCACCGTCACGCCGGGAGAGCGCGACGACCCGACCGGCGTGGCCGGTGCCGATATCGAGTGCACCGGGGTGGAGGACATCCGCGGTGGCGGCACGATCAGCCTCTCGGGTCGCGTGGGCGTCGCGGCCGACCTGTTCGGCCTCCGCGGGACGGTGCCCGAATCCGGCGGCTCGCTGCAGTTCGGCGACGAGGAGCTCACGTTCGAGGCGGCACGGTTCGTCCTCCCGATGCGCACCAGCTTCGGCGGGGCCGGAGCGTTCGCCGGCCAGCTCGTCGACACCGAGGCTCCAGGATGGGTGACGTTCGAGTACGACGTCGAGACACATGCGCTGTCGGTCGTCGAGGTCGGGTTCGGCGGGGAGACCGCTCGCGTGACCGGCGGCTGCTCGGTGGAGGAGGAGGAGCTGGGCCGGCTCAATCCGCACACGCGGGTCGTGGAGCTGCTCGTGCGCTGCCAGCGGATCGCGGTGCCGAGGCTCGGCGACGTCCCGGTCGATGGATCGGTGATCGTGGAGCTCGTCGAGCAGCCGGGCTGAACTCACGCCGCGCCAGGGCGATACTTCGTGCATGAACGACCTGGCCCGATCGTTGGCGGCGCTGGGACTTGCCTTCGCGGCGGTCGTGGCCGCGACGCTCGGGCTGGCCGGCGCCATCGTTCCCGGGCCGGCGGCCGTCGATGTCCCGCCGGCCACCACCGACGCCAGTGGCAATCAGGTGACACCACCCCCGGTGGTGCCCGCGCCGACCACCACCGGGCGCCCTGGCATCGGAGGCACCCTGGCGGTCAGCGGCGATCGCGAGGGCACGTTCGCGCTCACCCGCGAGACCACCGCGGAACGGTACTCCCTCACCGGGAGCGACGGCCGGATCTCCTTCGCGGGACAGCCGGTCGAGGTGGCCCAGCTCTCGTACGACGGCCTGGAGTTCTTCCCCGATCCAGAGGACTGCGAGATCACGGCGCTCAACCTCGATACCGCAATCGGCGTCGGGCGGGCCGAGCTGGCCTGCACCGACCTCGAGGACGTCCGCGGCAACGGGACGATCAGCCTGGCGGGCGAGATCGGCCTCCCGGTCGACATGCTCGCCGCCCGCACGCTGCCGTTCACCGGCGGCTCACTGGAGGTCGGACCCGAGACGTGGACCTTCGACGACGCCTTCCTCTTCGCCTGGGAGATCCCGATCATCGGCGGGCGCCCCCAGTACAACCTGGAGCTGATCGACCGCTCGGGCGGGCAGGTCGGTGCGGAGCAGCCGGCTCGACTCAACATCCACTACGACATCGAGACGCACGCGCTCACGCCGATCAACGTGGAGCGCAGCGGCGAGCTGTCGGCCATTCCGGAGGGCGCCTGCCAGCTCGTCACCACCGAGCTCGGCCGGCAGAACCCGCGGACGCGGGTGCTCGAGATCGCGATCTCGTGTGACACGGTCGACGTCCCCGGCCTGGGGGCGGTACCGATCTCCGGGACGGTCGTCGTCGACGAGCTGGCCTGGCCCGAGTAGGCCCTCTCAACCCCGCCGGTCGGCCCGGGCGGTGACCTCGTCCAGCGCGGCCTGGAGGCGCACGAGGAGCGGGCGCAGTGGCTCTCGCGCTCCGACGTGGATCGGCTCGGCCTGCTCGACGCGCATGCGACAGAACGGCAGCGGCACGATGTGCCGGTCCCAGCGTCGCGCGAGGCGGATCGAGGGGCGTGCCACGACGGCCCAGGGCTGGAGCGGGAGGGCCGCCTCGCGCGCGACGATCAGGGCGCCCGGCTTCGCGCGGCGGTACGGCCCGATCGGACCATCCGGGCTGACCACCAGCGAGGCGCCCTCGCGCCCGAGGCGCGCCATGGCCCGGCTGAGGGCGGCCGCTTCCGCGCGTTCCCCTTCCGCCGGCAGCGCGACCGACCCGGCATCGAGCGCAGCGAGCATCGCGTTCATCACCTCGCCCCGGAAGGTCTGCGTGCTGAAGCTCACGTGACGCTGATGCCTGCGAAGCCGATGCGCCGCGGTCGCAGCGACCAGGTTGTACTCGTGCCAGAAGGCCAGCACCACCTGGTCCCCGCTGATCGGCCGCCCGACAGGGCGGCAGGTGGCGGCCACCAGCCGCACGTAGAGCGCCATGGCGCGACCGACGAGTCGCGCCACCGTGCGACTCATCGGCTAGAGGTAGCGGTCGCCGGCGGTTCGCGCGATCTCGTCGAGCACCGGCTTGATCTCCTCGGCCCGGTCGCGGTGGCAGACGAGGAGCGCATCCGGCGTGTCGACGATGATCACGTCCTCCAGCCCGACCGTGACGATCAGCCGGTCGCCACCGTGAACGAGGACGCGCCGAGAGCCGCGATCGAGGTGCGGGCCGCTCGCCACGAGGTCGGCTCCGCTCGACTGCGTCAACGCCTCGAGCAGCGCCGACCAGGATCCGATGTCCGACCAACCCGCGTCGAGCGGCACGATGGCCATGCGTCCCTCCGCGGCCGCGGGCTCTGCGATCCCGACGTCGATGGTCACCGCGGGCAGAGGCTCGAGGATGTCGCGCACCTCACTCATCCAGCCCGGAATGCGGTTGAGGGCGGCGATGCGATCGAAGGCCTGGGCCAGCTGCGGCTGGAAGCGCTCGAGCGCCTGGCGATAGGCGTACACGCGCCAGACGAAGATGCCCGCGTTCCAGCTGTAGCCGCCCTCGGCCAGGAAGGTCTCGGCGTGCGACGCATCGGGCTTCTCGACGAAGCGCTCGACCAGCGCGGTCGGCGACGACGGATGCAGCGGGTCACCGGCCTTGATGTAGCCGTAGCCGGTCGCCGGATGAGTGGGGACCACGCCGAGCGTCACCAGGTAGCCGCGCTCGGCGGCCCGTCCCGCCTCCCGGAGCGCATCGGCGAAGGCACCCTCGTCCGCCACGAAGTGGTCTGCCGGGAGGACGAGCGCCACCTCGTCCGACTCGCGACGCGCCAGCACCGTCGCCAGCCCGGCGGCAACCGCCGTGGAGCGGGCCAGCGGCTCGCCGAGCACGTTGTCGGCCGGCAGCTGCGGCAGCTGCTCCTGCGTGGCGCGCACGTGCGACTGACCGGTGATGACGTAGATGTCATGCGGCTTCAGGAGCGTCCCCAGCCGCGCGACGGTCTGCTGGAGGAGGCTCGTCTCCCCGGTCAGGGCCAGCAGCTGCTTGGG
>DATHTR010000104.1:0-28075 GCA_035463095.1 Candidatus Angelobacter sp.
CATCGTCGCCGCGTACCTGGTCTTCTGGCAGGTCTGGTCCGGCCGGTGGTCCCGCAGCGCCTGGTGGGCCCTGCCGCTGACCGGCGTGCTCATCGGTCTGGCGGCGGCATCGAAGTGGGTCGGCTTCTATGCGCTGGCCGGACTGCTCGTCCTCGCCCTCGCCAGATCGGCGCTGGGGCGGCTGCTGCTGGTGGCCGGCGTGGCGCTGGCCGCGGTGGTGGGTGGCCTCGGCGCCCCGTGGCCGTTCACCGTGGTCATGATCGGCATCCTGGCGCTGGCCGTCGCCATCGGGCGTGCACGGCCGATCCGGATCGACTGGCGCGAGGCATCGATTGCCGTGCCGGCCACGATCCTCGTCCTGACCGGCGCCACGTTGCCGTTCGTGCTCGCCTACGACAGCGTCGAGGCCTCCGACCCCGGCGGGCCGGTCGAGTACCTCTTCAGCCTGCTGGGCCGTGGCATCGAGGCGGGGTGGCCGGCCTGGCTGCTGCTCGGGATCGGAGGAGTGCTCATCGCGGCCCGCGCGGTGGCGTCGCTCGCGAATCCGGCCTCGGACGCCCGTTGGCACCGCCCGGCGGAGCTTGGAGGGTTCTCCTGGGCGTGGATCGGGGCCTGCCTCGTCATCGTCCCGCTCGCGGTCTACGCGCTGAGCTATCTCCCGTACGTCGCGCTCGGCCACCCCTGGGCCGGACCGGACGCCGGGCCGGGCTACGGATGGTCGGTCGACTCGCTGCACCGGCAGATGTTCGGCTACCACTTCAACCTGACCGCCGGCCACGCCAGCTCGTCGCCGTGGTGGAGCTGGCCGCTCGCGCTGAAGCCGACCTGGTTCCACAGCGCGGGGACGTTCGACGGTGATCGGCTGGCGGTGATCTACAACGGCGGGAATCCGCTGCTGTTCTGGGCCGGCATCCCGGCGCTCGTCGCCGCATCGGTCCTTGCCTGGAAGCGCCGCTCCGCCGCGCTCGTGCTGATCGTGGCGGCCTTCGCCTTCCAGTTCGTGCCGTGGATCAGGATCGAACGCGCCACCTTCGCCTACCACTACCTGACCGCGGTGATGTTCGCGATGATCGCGGTCGCGTACGTCGTCGACGAGCTGCTCCGCCGCCCGGCCTGGCGGCAGGTGGCGGTCGGCGCACTGGCGCTCGTCGCGGTCGCCGCGGTGCTCATCTATCCGCTCGGATCGGCGCTGGCCGTCCCCGACTGGTACGTGAACGCCGCGCGCGCGCTCCCGCCGTGGAACTATGCCTTCCAGTTCCCCGATCCGCCATCCGGCGACCGCGGGGAGCTCGTCTCGGCGACCGGGCTGACCGCGCTCCTCGGCCTGGTGGTTGCCGCCGCCGCGGCATGGCTCGTCACACGGCCGCGCCGGCACACCATCCGGAGTCGCTCGCCCGAGCGCGCCACGGCGCGCGCGGAGGGCGCCTGACCGCCGACACCGGGCCTTGTGGCGCCGATCACCTCGCCTTGACGGACCGTTGATGATCGGCGCGCAGGCTGGAGGCGTGCTCACCTCGACGACCACCCTGCCCGAGCTGGAGACGTTCATCGTGTGCCCGGCGCGCTCCGCGCCGGTGCCGACCGGCGTCGACGTCGCCGACCTCTCCGAGCCGGCGCGGATCTACATGCTGGTCCGATGCGCCGCATGCGGCGGCGAGCATCTCTGGTCCGCGCTCGACGCGATCCTCCCGCTCTGAGCGCGGCCGTTCCCGCGAGCGGGCGAGCCTCAGGACGTGCGACGCGAGGAGGTCACCAGGATCAGGACGCCGATGCCGACGAGGACCAGGGGCCAGATGAGCCCCCAGTTGATCGCCGGCAGGTACTGGCGCGCCAGGAACCAGACGCCGAGCAGGACCAGGCCGAGCCCGACGATGAGGCCAGCGCGCCCGTCCGTCGCCGAGCGCCGTTCCTCGGTGGGGCGGTCCGGACGGGTGGCATCATCCCCGGCGTCGACCGCATACGCGGCGTCGCCATCCTCGGGACGCGGCGCTTCGGGCACCACGATCCAGGCGACGATGTAGGCCAGGAACGCGGCGCCGCCGGTGAGCGGCACGAGGATCGCCCAGGCGATGCGGACGAGCGCCGGGTCGGTGTTCAGGTAATCGGCCAGCCCGGCGGCGACGCCGCCGAGGATGGTGTCGGTCCGCGATCGGACCAGGCGCCGGTTCATTCGCATCCTCCGCTTGGGTTGAACGTGAAGCTCGCCGCGTTGCCCTCGACCGCCAGCCGGATCGCCGCGGCTCCACTCCCGAGCCGCCACGTGTCCCCGGACTCGGTGAAGCCACGGTCGTCCAGGTTGTGGCTGAAGGTGATGTTCGGGTCATCGAGGATGACCTCCACGCTCGCCTGCTCCGGGGCGCACAGCTCGAGCGACCCGGCGTTCATGGACAGCTCGCCGGCGAGACGGCTGCCGTCATCGGTCTGGATCCTCATCGATCCGGCGTTCATCGACAGCCGCAGCAGGTCGACGGTGGCACCGCCGAGCTGGACACGGACGTCGCCGGCATTCGTGTCCAGGGCCAGTCGTGACAGCTCGGCGTCGCGCAGGTCGAGACGAGAGGTCGAGGCGTTCGCCTGGACCTCGAGGTCGAGTCCCAGGTCTGCCGGCAGGGTCACCTCCCACTCCTGGCGTGCGCGACCGAACGGCATCCCGCCGCTCTCCTCGGACGTCAGGCGCATGCTGCTCCCATCCGAGGTCAGGCGCGGCTCCTCGCCGGGACCGTGGCGAGTCTCGACCGACCAGTCGGATCCGCTCTCGGTGGTCACCGTGAGCTCCCCGCAGTTGAAGCGGAGCTCCACCTCCGCGGCCGATCCGCCGAACTCACCCGACCCGGCGGTCCGATCCGTGGGCTCGCCGCTGCAGCCGAGGTTCACACCGGCCGGCCAGCCGGCGACCAGCGTGCCGACCATCCCGCCGACCACGAGGCCGGCCAGGACGGTGGCGGGCAGCGCGAAGGCGGTGCGGGCGGCGATGACGGCGATGCCGGCGACGATCAGGGCCACGGGCCAGAAGCGCCAGACGTCGCGCGCGCTCTCGTCGGCGATTGCGCCGGATTGGATGAGGAGCGCCACGACGCCAGCGGCGACGAGCGCGAGACCCCAGAAGACGAGGCCACGATTCACATGCATTTGAGGAGATTCTCCAGCTCGGGTGCCGGCACACAATAGCGCCACGGCCGCGATCACGGCCAGTGCCGGATGGCCCGCGATCGCCGGTCGAGTGGCGTGAGGACCGCCTGCGACAAACGACGTAGATGGGTTGACACCGCGCGAGCGGCGGCCGTAGACTCCGCCGGCACCACCGACCGCGGCCGACGCTGCGCCGAGGGTGACCGGCCAGCCACCACCCAGCACAGAGGAGCGCGCAAGACGGCAATGCGACCTTTCGTCGACGCCCCGAACGCGATTCGGCTCGCGCCCACCGGCAGCGAGTTCGACGGGAGATCTGTGCCCTGGTCGAGGTAGAGCACCGGCGGTGAAGCCGCCGACGCAGACGCCACGAGCCGTGGGCCGGATCGGGTCCACGGTTTTTTGATGCCCGGACGGGGCATCCACGAGAGCCGCGGACCCACGCCAGGGACCGCGGCTCTCCTCGTGTCACGGGCCCGACACACCACTCACGAGACCTGAACGATGATCGACCTGATGGACCAACCGAAGACCGGGACACGCGGCGAGCCGGCAGCGCAGCAGCAGCCGATGCGTCACGTCGGGCCTCCACCCCCGGGCGAGCAGCCCGCGCTCCTGATCGAGCGAGCCACGAAGCGATTCGTGGTCGGCCGCAAGCGCAAGCAGGTGGTCGCCGTGAGCGACGTCAGCATGTCGATCCGGCGCGGCGAGATCTACGGCGTGCTGGGGGCGAACGGGTCGGGGAAGAGCACCCTGATCCGGCTCATCAGCACGCTGCTGACGATCGACTCGGGGCGGATCGAGGTGCTCGGCCACGACGTGGCGACCGACGAGATGGCCGTGAAGCGGCTCATCAACCGGGTCAGCGTCGATGCCGCGTTCTTCAAGAAGCTCAGCCCGCACGAGAACCTGTCGTACGCGGCTCGCCTCTACGGGCTCGACGCCCGCGAGGCGCGCGTGGCCGCGATCGGGATCATGCGACGCCTGGGCATCGGCGAGAAGCGCCTGGGACGGCCGCTCGAGCAGATGAGCCGGGGCATGCAGCAGAAGGTCGCGATCGCGCGGGCGCTGCTGACGAGCCCGACCGTGCTGCTCCTCGACGAGCCGACGACCGGCCTCGACCCGCGGTCGAAGCTGGACGTGCAGACCTTCATCGAGGAGGTGCGGGACACGCACGACGCGACGATCGTGCTGACCACGCACGACCTCGCCGAGGCGGAGCGGCTCTGCGACCGGATCGCGCTCATCAACGACGGTCGGGTCGTGGCGGAGGGGACGCCCGACGAGCTCAAGGAGCTCGTCGCCCGGGACCACGGCGCGGCTCCGACCCTTGAGAGCGTGTTCATGACGTTCACCGGGCGCAGCCTCGACGATGACGTCGATGACGACGCCGAACACGAGAACGACGAGTAGCGACGAAGAAAGGAGGTGATGACCGTGCTGACGAAGATGCATCCCGCCGTGGCGCTCCCGTACGAGCGCGCGCGTCGGGCGACGCTGCGCCGCACGCACCTCCATGAGGATCGCGAGCGTCCGCGGACGAGCCCGATGCGCCGGTGGGTCGGCCGGCAGCTGGTGCGCACCGGCGCCTGGCTGGCGAACGACCCGACGCTGCGACCGGTCCGGGCCCGATGAGGGCCCGAGGCCGGCGCGCGGTCCGTGGCGGCGGCCCGGTCATGCCACCGAGCCATGTGGTTGCTGGTACGGGCCGAGGCTTCGAACGACCGGCTCGGATACCTCAGCATCTCTGTGCATCACCGGGGCATCGAGGCCTCCGGTGGCACGTAACGACACCAGGGTTGCCGGCCGCGAACATCGGCCGGGCATCCGAGGGAATGAACCGATGACGATCGCAATGCGGGAGGCGCGGGCGAGCTTCGCCTTCGTCGAGCGCAACTTCAATCTCATGAAGCGCTACTGGGGCTGGGAGGTGGCCTGGCTGGTCTACTCCATCGCCGGGGCGCTGGCCGTGTCCTTCATCGGCGTGGCGCAGACCGACCAGGAGCTGCTGAAGTTCCTGATCATCGGCACGATCTTCTGGAACTACCTCTCGATCGTGTTCGGCTTCATCGGCGAGACGGTGACCTGGGAGCGCTGGGAGGGGACGCTCGAATACACGTTCATGGCGCCGGTGCGGCGCTACGCCCAGCTGCTGGGCTCGACGGTGTTCGCCATCGGCTACGGCCTGCTGCAGATGCTGATCATCCTGGCGGTGCTCATCGTCTTCTTCGGTATCACCTTCGAGGGCGGTGACTTCGCCACGGCCGCGGTCTTCATCCTCCTCGGCTCGGTGAGCTTCATCGGCGTGGGGATGATGGCCGCCATCCTGCCCCTGCTCTACGTGGAGCGCGGCGACCAGATGGTCTTCGTCATCCAGTCGGTGATCCTGCTGTTCAGCGGGGTCTACTACACCGTGGACGTGCTCCCCGGGTGGATGCAGGTGGTGGCGCAGTTCAGCCCTGGCACGTACGTGCTCGAGGGGGTGCGGCAGGGGCTGATCTACGGCCAGCCGGTCACGGAACTGCTCGAGAACGTGTGGCCGCTGATCGTGATGGGCGTCGTGCTCATCCCGCTGGGCGTGTACGTGTTCGGCATCGCCGAGCGCTACGCGAAGAAGACCGGCAAGCTCAAGCGAGTCGGCTGATGGAGAACTCGATGCTGGACGAACGAACCGCACCGGTCCCGGGCCTGGTGGCCCGACCCTACGCCGGGCCGGCCGACCTGCCCGACGCGGTCCGGGTCAAGAATGCGGAGTGGGCCGCCGACGACGTGCGCGCCCGCGAGTCGGTCGCCGATCTCGGGGCGTGGTGGAGCCATCCGTCCGAGCAGTTCGACGCGTCGCGCGACGTGGAGCTTGTCGAGCTCGACGGGCGCGTCGTGGCGCTCATCGAGCGCTCGTGGGCCGATGCGTCCGACGGCGTGCGCGAGTACCGCTGCCGCGGGTGGGTCGTGCCCGAGGTGCGACGTCGCGGGATCGGGTCGTGGCTCCTCGCCCGCAACGAGGCGGCGAATCGCGCCATGGCCGCGACCCACGACACCGATCGGCCCAGGGTGTTCGAGCTGGGCACGGCCGACACGAGCGTCGGAGGACCGATCGTCGTACGGCGTGCCGGCTACGCGCCGGTGCGCTGGTTCGCCGACATGGAGCGGTCGCTCACCGACGAGCTGCCGGACATCCCGCCGCTGCCCGACGGGCTCGAGGTGCGACCGGCGACGCCCGACGACGCGCCGGCCATCTGGCGGGCCGATCACGAGGCGTTCCGGGACCACTGGGGCGGCTTCGACGACTCGGAGGCGAGCTACCGGCGCTGGGTCGAGTCGTCCGAGTTCCAGCCCGACCTCATGGTCGTGGCCTGGGACGGCGAGGAGG
Organism: Candidatus Angelobacter sp.; assembly: GCA_035463095.1. GTDB lineage: Bacteria > Chloroflexota > Limnocylindria > QHBO01 > QHBO01 > JACDBZ01. Next base: position 6,500 of record DATHTR010000104.1, read on the forward strand.
TCGCCGGGGCGGTGCTCAACGCGGTGTATCCCGAGGAGAACGAGCAGCTCGGCATCTCGCGGGCGTGGCTCGACAGCGTCTTCACGCGTCGCGCGTGGCGACGGCGCGGGCTCGGGCGCGCGCTCATCGTCCGCGCCCTTCACCTCCTCCGCGAGCGAGGGTACGAGACCGCGGCGCTGGGGGTCGACGCCGACAATCCCTCCGGCGCGTTCGGGCTGTACGAGTCGGCCGGCTTCGCCGTGAGCGAGCGCTCCACCGCCTGGCGCAAGCCGATGGAGGAGGCCCGATGACCCGGGCCGTCGACCTGCGGATGCTCCCGTACCGCGGCACCGACGCGGAGATCGAGGCCATCGCGCGCCTCACCAACCAGAGCGCGGTCGCCGACGAGGTCGAGGAGTTCTGGACCGTCGACAGCCTCCGTGCCTGGCTGGCGCACGCCTCCGAGCAGTTCGACCCGGCCCGTGACGTGGTCCTGGTGGAGGATGGTGGCGAGATCGTGGCGACCGGGCGCACCGAGTGGGTCGACACCCGTGACGGTGCGTTCCGCGAGTACCGGCACAATGCCACGGTCCACCCCGACCATCGGGGCAGGGGCATCGGGACCGCCATCCTGCTCGAGCTCGAGCGGCGTCAGCGTGCGCTTGCTGCGACGCACGCCCAGGAGCGGCCCACCGTCTTCATGACCTGGGCGCCGGCCGGACGGTCGGGCGAGGCGCTGCTGCGATCGCACGGGTACCAGCCGGCGCGCTGGTTCATCGACATGCTGCGGCCCACGCTGGAGGGCGTCGACGAGCTCCCGCTGCCGGCCGGGCTGGAGCTCCGGCCCGTGACGGAGGACCAGCACGAGACGATCTGGCGCGCGAACCGCGAGGCGTTCCGCGATCACTGGGGTGGATCCGACGAGTCCCTCGAGCAGCTGCATCGGATCCTCGACGACCCGGACACCGATCCGGAGCTGTGGCTCGTCGCCTGGGACGGCGCCGAGGTCGCCGGCGGCGTGTGGAACGAGATCCGGACCGCGGAGAACGAGCAGCTCGGCGTGCGTCGCGGCTGGCTGGAGAGCGTCTTCACCCGCCGACCGTGGCGGCGGCGCGGGCTGGCTCGGGCACTCATCGGCCGCTCCCTGAGTCTGCTCCGCGAGCGCGGCATGACGAGCGCCATGCTCGGCGTGGACGCCGACAACCCGACCGGCGCGCTGGGCCTGTACGAGGCGGCCGGCTTCACGGTCCACGACCGCTTCGTGGCGCTTCGCAAGCCGATGGGGGAGGCGTGACATGGCGATCGAGATGCCGGCCCCGCCGATCGAGGGCCTTCGCTTTCGCCACTACCGTGGCGAGGACGATCTGCCGGGCATGCTCGACGTCTACAGCGCCGCGCACGAGGCCGATGGCATCGAGGAGGTGACGACCCTCGAGCAGCTTCGGCTCAACTACGAGAATCTCGTGAACTGCGACCCGGCGCGTGACGTCACGCTTGCCGAGGTCGACGGCCGGGTCGTCGCGTACGCGCGCGTCTTCTGGCAGAACCTGGTCGAGGGCGGACGCAGCTACGAATGCTTCGGCTTCGTCCATCCGGAGTGGCGGCGGCGGGGCATCGGCGGCGCGCTCCTGCGGCACAACGAGGCGCTCCTGCGGGCGATCGCTGAGGATCACCGGGAGGTGAGCCCGAAGTGGTTCGGCTCCGAGGGCAGCGAGCAGGACGCCGGCAACGTGGCGCTGCTGCGGAGCGCCGGGTATCAGCCCGTCCGGTACTTCTACGACATGGTCGCACCCAGGCTCGACGGCATCGAGGCACCGGCGATGCCGGGGTCGATCGGGCTGCGCCCGGCCACCCGCGACCAGTACCGCGCCATCTGGGAGGCGGGGGCCGAGGCCTTCCGCGATCACTGGGGCGAGGCCGAGTGGACCGAGGAGGATTGGCGGCGGTGGGAGGCCGACCCCGACAACGCCGACCCGCGCTTCTGGCGGATCGGCTGGGACGGGGATGCGATCGCCGGGGTGGTCACCACGATCGTGCCGGCCGAGGAGAACGAGCGCCACGGCCGCCACCGGGTCTACGTGTCGAGCGTCTCGGTCCGACGACCGTGGCGCCGGCGCGGTCTTGCGCGGGCGCTCCTCGCGTCGTCGCTCGTCGGCGCGCGGGAAGAGGGCTTCACCTCGGCCAGCCTCGGCGTCGACAGCGACAGCCCGACCGGTGCCACCGACCTGTATCGGTCGCTCGGGTTCGAGCCCGAGCGGACCTTCATTGCCTGGCGCAAGCCGCTGTGACCGTGCCTGATCCCGGCAGGGTCCCGACGGGCTGCGACGGCGACTATCGCTCGCCGGCGGTGGCTCCGGACAGCACCCGATCTCGGGTCTCGTAGTAGTAGTCGACGATCCGCTCGGTGACGCGCTCCCAGCTGTACTCGGGAGCGCGGAGCCGGCCGGCGTCACCCATCTCGTGCCGGAGGTCGGCGTCCCGGGCCAGGGCGTAGAGCGCCGCCGCGATGGCGCGTGGGTTCCGCGGCTCGACGAGGATGCCCTGCACGTTGCGCTCGACCACCCGCTTGAACCCATGGATGTCGCTGGCGACGATCGGCACACCGGCGGCCATCGCCTCGAGCAGGACGATGCCGAACGACTCCTGCCCGGTGTTCGGCGCGCAGTAGATGTCGGCGGATGCGAAGTATCGGACCTTCTCCTCGTCGCTGACGCGTCCCAGGAACTCGACGTCGCGGATGCCGCGCAGGCCGACGAATCGCCGGTACTCGCGCTCCTTCGGACCGGCGCCGACCACCAGCAGACGCGCGTCCACCTTGCGCTTGCGGAGCCGGTGGTAGGCCTTCAGGAGGTGGATCAGGCCCTTGCGCTCCTCGAAGCGGCCGAGGAACAGGATGTTCAGCGTGCCGTCACGGAGCTCCTCGTACGGCTCGGCCTGGGCGAATCGGTCCAGGTCGACGCCGTTGGGGATGATGCGGTAGTCGCCGGGGGAAGTAACGGTTGATGAAGTGCCGCGCGGCCCCCGAGACCGCGATGCGGCCATGGAGCAGGTTCGCGAGCCGGCCGGCGAACTTGCTGCCGATCCAGTAGGACGGGCTGAACCCCCCGAACGCGTGGAAGGTGCCGATGTTCACCGTCTCCGACGCGTCGAGCACGGTCGGCGACAGGAACGGCACGAACGGCTCGTGGAAGTGGAGGATGTCGAACCGATGCGCCTCGAGCACCTCCCGCGCCTGGCGCTTGAAGCGCAGGCCCAGGGTCACGCGGCCGACGCTGCCATTGGCCGGCGCCGCCCAGCCGGTCCCCAGCCGGATGACGTGGCCCTCGCTCTCCCGCTCGCGCCCGTACTTGCTGGTGATGATCCAGACGTCGTGGCCGAGCCGTCGCATCGCCTCGTACGTGTAGCGCACGTGCTCGTTGACGCCGCCCGGATGCGGGTACCCGTACGGGCTGACGATGCCGATCTTGAGCGGCTGGCGCGCCGGGGTCCGAGCGGAGCCGGACACGGGCTCGTGCACCGGGGCGGCAGCGGGCGACGATGGGCGGGCGGTCACGTCGATGAGTATGCACCGCCCATCGGCACGACCGCTCCGCGACGATCGCTCACGCGTTGCTCTCGCCCGCGGCGCAGCCGGTCGAGGAGGACCGGCACGGCGATCGATCCTATCGCCCCGGCCATGAGGTCGGAGGCCGTGTCCCAGGCACCCCGAACGTTGGTGGTGCCGAACACGACGTCGCCGGCGGCCTCCTGCAGCTCGTGGAGGACGTGGACGCCGTTGATGATCATGGCGCTCGGGGCGAAGGCCATGCCGAGCGCCCGCAGGATGGCGACGCCGGCGAACGGCCCGTACGTGTGCGGCACGAGGTCGAACCGCCAGCCCGCGTCGTAGAGGCCGAGCGAGTTGCCGGCCATATCGAGGCCGATGACGGACAGGAGCAGCACGTCGAGCCAGACGGGGTACGGCCGCCCGCGACCGCGGACCGCGTGGAACGCCGGCACCGACAGCGTGAGCACCGCCCCGGCCAGCACGAGGTTGCGCACCGCGATGCCCTTCGTCGCGAAGCGCGGGTCACCGGACGCCAGCAGCGCCTCGATCGCGAAGCCCACGATGAGCAGGCGGAGCGCGACGTTCAGGATCCAGCCGGCGGCGCGCGAGGCGCGCCATGGACGCCCTCTCACGGACGGATCCTGCGCTGGCGCGGATGCTCCGTCGAGAGCCGAAGGGACGAACCGTGGCAGGCCGCCCGGACCGCGGTCGATTCCCGGGAGTTCGACTGCAGGTCAGCGCCAGTCGTCGTGTCCCGGCTTCACCGAGTGCCACAGGTGACGGAGCTTGGCGCGCAGCTGGCGTCGGTAGACGTCGACGTTGTGCGCCGCGGACCAGTGCTCGCCCTCCGGCGCCACCGTCCCGTCGGCGACCGCGCGTCGGTAGTCCTCGGCGGTGTGGCCGGGGAAGGTGGTGACGCCGGTGCCGATGCCCTCCAGCACGTGACCGTCCGAGTTGCCCACCCCCGGAAGTCCAAGCTCCGCGGCGTTGAGCGCCATGCGGGCGTCGTGGCGCATGCGGCCGGCGTGGCTGGGGTTGAACAGCTCCAGCGCGTCGAAGTGGACGCCCTCGCGCTCGTGGTCGCGCACCTGGCGCAGGCTGCGGCGGCCGACGCTCAGCGGCAGAGGCGCCATCGGATGGGCGGCGATCGCGATGCCGCCCTGGTCATGGATGGCGGCCAGCGTCTCGTCGAGCGGTCGCAGGGCCGCGATGCGCTCGGTGATGAACAGGGCCAGGACGTGGCCGCGCCGGGTCGTGATCTCCTCTCCCACGACGAGATCGAACCCGTAGCGGCCGGCGGCATGGAGCTCGAGCGCACGGAGCGCCCCGTCGATCCGCTCGTGGTCGGTGATCGCGATCACGTCGAGGTCCGTCCGTTGCTCCACGTGGTCGAGGATGTCGCGCACCGACGCCGTGCCGTCCGAGTAGAGCGAGTGGATGTGCATGTCGGCTCGCCCACGGTCTCCACCTGAGCGAGGGCCCGCGCCGCGCCCGCGGCCGGCGCTGAATGGCGTCACGGTCATGGGTCCGTCCCCGGCTCGCCGGCGAGGTCCGGCCAGAAGGGCTGGAAGGCACCCCACCACTGCTCCGGCGCCTCGCCGATGTCGCGCTCGAAGCGAGCGGCGATGGCTCGTGTCAGCGTCTCGACATCCGCCCGGCGGTCGCCGCTGTCCGGGCGCGCGAGCACGTCACCCTCGGCTCGGAAGCGATCCGGACCGGTGCGCAGGCAGCGACCCACCACGACGCTCGCGCCGTAGATGACCGCGAGCGACGCCGGGCCGGTCGGGATCGTCCTCGGGTGGCCGAACATGGTCACCGGCAGGCCGTCGCCGGCGAGGTCGCGGTCGGCGATGATGCCGAGCAGGCCGCCCTCGGCCAGCCGCTTCGCCATGGCCCGGCGCGCCCGCCGCACCGGCACGAGGTCCACCCGGCGCCCCCCGCGCCGCTGGGACAGGAACTCGTACAGGGCCGGCGGCCGGATCTCCTCGATCGGGGCCAGCGGCCGGAAGCCATGCATGCCGAGGAACGTCCCGAATGGCTCGAAGTTGCCGAGGTGCGAGCTGACCAGCATCCCCGGCCGGCCGTCGAGAGCCGCATGGAAGGCCGGCCAATCCGGCACATCCACGTATTCGTCGATGTGCTGCAGCGGGTAGTGGGGCGTGCGCAGGAGCTCGAGGTAGTAGCGGGCATGGTTGCGGAACGCATCGCGGACGAGGCGCCTGAACGCCGGGCCGGCGGCCGGCCGGCCGGTGGCCTCGCACACCCGTCGCAGATTGGCGGTCACGAGACCCCGGCGATCCGGTGATGCGCGACGCCACGCGTCCCCCGCCAGGTCCGCCAGGGCGTAGGCGACGCGGCGCGGCAGGACGCGCACAATCCGATCGGCGATCTCGAGCCCGAGGCGCAGCATCAGACCGGCAGCTTCGTCCAGTCCTCGCCGCGACGAGCCGCCTCGAGCATGGCCCGTGCGCGGGTTCGATCGGCATCGGTCTCCGGCCAGACCGGTCGGAACATGTACCACTGCCCCGGATCCTCGGCCAGGACCGCGGTCAGGGCGTCGGCGAGCGCCTGGGTTGCGCGGTGCACTTCGGCAGGGTCGGTGCTCTCGCAGCGGACCAGCGGCAGGCCGCGAGTCGTGAACCGGTCGTCCGCATCCCGCCGGCAGGCGACCGGCAGCATCGGCGCGCCGGTCTTCGCGGCCAGGGTCGCCGGCCCGATCGGCAGGGTCGTGGGCTCCCCGCACAGCTCGACCGGTACGTCGCCGGCGCGGTACCCGCCATCGCAGAAGAGGACGAGGTTCTCACCGTCACGCAGGGCACGGAACAGGCCACGCAGGTTGCGCCAGCCGATCAGGAAGATGTGCTGCTTGGCTCGCTGGGCGGCGAGATGGTCGTAGAGCCGGCCGTAGGTCGTGTCGTCGGCGACCACGTGCAGGGAATGACCGATGCGTTTCAGCCCGGGCCCGATCAGGTCCATGCCGCCGACATGGACCGTGCACAGGAGGACCCCTCGACGGTCGGATCGCGCCTCGTCGAGGAGCTCGACGTTGGCGATGCGCACGAGGTCGGCCGCCTGCTCCTCGGTGAGGTCGCCGATGCGCATCATGTCGACCAGGTACTTCGCGTAGTTGCGGAATGCGCGCCGCGCCGCGCGGCCGACCGCCGGGTCGTTGGGCTCGCGCCGCATCGGCCTCGCCAGGTTGCGCCGAATCAGGTCGCGCTTCGACCCCGCCAGGTCATACGCGAGGTTCCCTACGGCCGCGGCCGCCGGCAGGACGAGCCAGCGCGGCAGCGAGGCGATCACGCGCTCCGCGGCCCGATACAGCCAGAAGGTGAGGACCTCGCGCTTGCGCTCGGCGCGCGCGGGACGCTCGGCGGCCGCCGCACCCGAGCGGGGCCACGGGCGCCCGATGCGCCGGGCGCCGGCGAGCAGGGGCTTGAGCAGGGACATGGACGGGTGAATTATCGCCCGCCCCGACGGGGGGCGCGGCCGATCAGCGGATCTCGGCAGCGGCCGCCTTCGCCTCCACCCGCTTGTTCGGCTTGGCGAGCTTGCGCGTCTTTCGCGGCTCGAGCTTCTCGGTGCCGGTCAGCACCTCGCTGTCGGTGCCGGCGATGAAGTCCTCGACCCGGTTGTGGGCGATGTCGTCGTGGATCTGGAGCGGCGGGCTCTTCATGAAGTACGCGCTCGGGGCGACCAGCGTTCCGGCCAGCCCGCGGTCGAGGCCGAGCTTCGCGCAGCGGATCGCATCGGTGATGACGCCGGCGCTGTTCGGCGAGTCCCAGACCTCGAGCTTGAGCTCGAGGTTGAGCGGCACGTCGCCGAAGGTGGTGCCCTCCATCCGGATGTGGCACCACTTGCGGTCCTTGAGCCACGGCACGTAGTCCGACGGGCCGACGTGCACGTCGGTGTCCTCGATCTCGTAGTCGATCATCGAGGTCACCGCGTTGGTCTTGCTGATCTTCTTGGACTCGAGGCGGTCGCGCTCGAGCATGTTCAGGAAGTCGGTGTTGCCACCGAAGTTCAGCTGGTAGGTCCGATCGATCCGGACGCCGCGGTCCATGAACAGGCGGGTGAGCACCCGATGGGTGATCGTGGCGCCGACCTGGCTCTTGATGTCGTCACCGATGATCGGGAGGCCGGCCTCGGCGAATCGGCGCTGCCAGTACGGCTCGCGGCCGATGAAGACCGGGATCGCGTTCACGAAGGCGACGCCGGCCTGGATCGCCTGTTCGGCGTACCACTTGGTGGCCTGCTCGGACCCGACCGGCAGGTAGGACACCAGGACGTCGACCTTCCGCTCCTTGAGGATGCCGATGACGTCGGCCGTCGGGCCGGGCGCCGGCTCGATGATCTCGGACAGGTACTTGCCGAGGCCGTCGTGCGTCATGCCTCGCTCGACCGTGACCCCGAGGTCGGGGACATCGGTGAACGTGAAGGTGTTGTTCGGCTCGGTGAAGATCGCCTTCGAGAGGTCCTTGCCGACCTTGTTGCGGTCGATGTCGAAGGCCGCCACGAACTCGATGTCGCGGATGTGGTACCCGCCGAGGTTGACGTGCATGAGCCCGGGGATGAAGTCGCCGTCCTTCGCATCGGCGTAGTGAAAGCGGCCCTGCACCAGGCTGGAGGCGCAGTTCCCGACGCCGACGATGGCGACGCGGACCTTGCCGTCCGACGGCCGGTGGCCGTTCGTGCTGGTGCCGTTGGTTGCGGTCGAGGAAGCCACGAGTCTCAGTTCTCCTTGTTCGCGTGCGTGGCGGTCCGGCTGAGGCGCCAGACATGCCAGATGCGCTGGATGACGGTTGCGGTGGTGAGCACGGCGAGGACGACGAGCGCCGCGAGCAGGCCCAGGGTGAAGCCGAGCCCGGCGAGCGCGACGCCGGCGATGACGATCACGAGCCGCTCGGTCCGCGGGGCGAGCCCGACGTCGGCGGCGAGGCCGATGCCCTGCGCCCGCGCATGGGCGTAGCTGACCAGGAACGAGCCGGACAGCGCCACGAGCAGGGCGACGATCGGCCACACCGGCTCGGGCTGGCTGGTGACGAGCCATGCACCGATGCCGATGTACAGGATCGCCTCTCCGGCGCGGTCGAGGGTCGAGTCGAGGAAGCTGCCGAACGCGGTGCCGCCACCGGTCGCCCGGGCCAGCGCGCCGTCGACCGCGTCGAGCAGCGAGCCGGCGGTGAGGATGATCGCCCCGGCGAGCAGCCATCCCGCGCCGATCGCGGAGGCCGCGACGATGGTGATCCCCAGGCCGATGACCGTGATCGTGTTCGGGGTGAGGTGGAGGGCGATCGCCAGACGAACGACCGGCGCGAGGATGGCGCGACCGCCCTCCTTGACCCAGGCGGGGAGCACCGAGTCGCCGCGGAGGTTCGGGGCGTGCGGCCGGCTAGCTGACATCCGGCACCGTCCCCGGCACGTCCGCGGTCCGTGCGACGCCCGCCGTGCCACCGATCAGCCTGGCCTCCACCTCGTGCAGCTCCTCGAACGCCGCCGGCCGGAGGCGGCAGCTGGTGCTGCGCCCCTGGCGCTGGGTCTCGATCAGCCCCGCCAGGCGCAGGATCCGGAGGTGCCAGCTGATGAGCGGCTGCGACAGGCCGACGCGGGTCGAGAGCTCGGTCACGGGCAGCGGGCCGACCTCCGCGAGCAGGCCGATGACCCGCAGCCGGGTCTCGTCGCCGAGCGCTCGGTACAGGGTCCGGAGCCGCCGCAGGTCCGACTCGCCGGGAGTCGGGGCAGGAGTGATCACGTCAGTGCTTCTTTATCAAATGCAGATTTATATAAGCCGATCCTTATGATCGGCCCTGGGCGGAGGTCCGTCAAGCGCCGTGCTAGCATCGGCCGCGATCCGGTCCGGCGACGAAGAGAGGCCTCCCATGACGAGCTCGACGCCCGACGCGCTGTGGAGCGCGCCGTCGCTGCCGCGCCTGCGGCCCGCCGGGATCGCGTGGACCGACCTCCGACGAGGGCGCCTCCTCGCCGGATGCTCGCTCGAGGTTGCCGTCGGCACCCGGCTGCTCGTCGTCGGCGAACCCGAGGCCGGCGCATCACTCCTGCTCCGGGTCCTGGCGGGGCTCGCCCGTCCCCGAAGGGGACGCGTGGAGATCGCCGGCTCCACCGATCCGTCGCCCGAGGGATGGGGACGCCGCGTCGCGTACGTCGGCGCTCAGCCCGGCATCCGGTCCTGGATGACGCCCCGGGAGTCGCTCCGGCTCGCCGCCGATCTCCTGGGCCTCCCCGCCCAAGCGGTCGAGCACCGCATCGCGCAGGTCGTGGCGTGGACGGGGATTCCATCGGCCCTGCTCGATCGGTCCATCCGTCGGGGAGCGGAGGTCGCCCAGAGAACCGCCATGGCCTGCGCGCTGCTCGGCGACCCGGAGGTGCTGCTGCTGGACGAGCCGCTGCGATCGGTGGGCACCGCCGAACGCCGCCGAATCCTGCAGCTGCCCGGGGCACGCAGGACGATGATCCTCGCCAGCCGCTCCCCGGCGACCGAGGAGGGACTGGTCAGTCACGTCGCCCTGCTCCGTCGAGGACGCATCTCCCTCGTCGCGCCGGTCCGCGATCTCGAGGCCGCCGGGCTGCCACTGACGACCGCCGGCATCGCGGCCCTCGCCGACCTGCACGCCGCCATTGCCCCGGCGTCCCCCAGCGCCCAGATCAGCGCGACGCGGTGACCCAGACCGGCGTGGTCGCACGGCTCGCGCTCCGCGAGCTGTGGATCAGCTTCCGCCTCTTCGCGGTGATCGTCGGCTTCGTCGCCGCCGGCGCGATCGTCGCGCTCGTTCCGGAGCCTCTTCCGCAGCTCATGGAGCGGCTGGCGCTGGGCTTCGGCGTGGCGTCCCTGGTGGCCGCCGTGGTGGCGGCGTGGTCGATCGCCGACGAACGACGCCTGGGCCGCGCCGGCTGGCTCGTGAGCCGATCGGTGCCTCGGCGAACGCTGTTCCTGGGCTGGTTCCTCGCGGTCTCCGGCGTGGCCCTCGCGGCGCTGGTTCCGGCCACCATGATCGGCTGGCTGGCGGCGACCAACGTGACCTTGGGCCTCGACGCCGGCGGCTACCTTGCCCGCATGCTCGCCGTGGCGGGGACGGCCATGGCCGCGGTCGCGATCGGGTCGGTGGCCGGGACGCTGCTCGGCCCGCGGGTGGCGGCGCTGGTGACCGTTGCGGTCCTCCTCTGGCTGGCGACCATCGCGTGGGTCGGGCCGGTGGACTCCAGCGTGGTCCCGGGGGGCGCATTCGGGGAGCTCGCCGCGCTGCGTGAGCCCGGCTCGGGGACGGCGTCGGGCCTGCGCGGCGCCGGCGTGGCCCTGGCGACGACGGCCGTGGTCCTGATCATCGGGCTGGCGGCCATCGAGCGGGCCGACCTGTGAGCCGAGGCGTTCCGGCCGATCAGACCGTCCGGATGCATCCGGTGGCCGCATGGGCGGCGCTGGCGTTCGCCAGCCTCGGCGTCCTCCTCGGCGGGGCCGAGCTGATGGTCGTCGCGATCGCGCTCCCGGCCATCGTCGCCGACTTCGGCGGCTGGGCCGATCTGGGGCGCGTGAGCTGGATCGTGAACGCGTACCTGCTGGCCTACGTCGTGGCGATGCCGCTCGCCGGCCGCGGCGCCGACCTGTGGGGCGCCCGCCGGCTGTACGTGGTGGCGCTCGGGCTGTTCGTGATCGGCAGTGCCGGCGCCGGATGGGCTCGCTTCGCCGGCCCCGACGACGGCCTGACCTGGCTCATCGGCTGGCGCGTGGTGCAGGGCTTCGGGGGAGGGGCGCTGGTGCCGCTGTCGATGGCGCTGGCCAGCCACCTGTTCACCGGTCGCGCCCGAGCCTTCGCGCTCGGCCTCGAAGGCGCGGCGACGTACGTCGGCATGGCCATCGGCCCGGCCTACGGGGCGTGGGTCCTCCTCAACGTGCGGCTGCCGATTCCCGGGCTGCAGGTCGAGCCGTGGCAATGGATCTTCTGGCTGAACGTCCCGATCGGGATCGTGACCCTGCTGTTGATCTATGTCGTGGCGGGCGGCGTGGAGACGCCGCGGGTGCGGGCCCGGCTCGACCTCGGTGGGGCGCTCCTGCTGAGCGTCGCGCTCGTGTCCGGCATCGGCGCGGTGACCCTGACCGGCTCCACCGGCTGGTCGGATCCGCTCGTGATGGGCGGACTGGTCATCTCGGCGCTGGCGCTCGCGGCGTTCGTCTGGCTCGAGCTCCGCCTGCGCGCGCCGCTCGTCGATCTCCGTCTCTTCGCCGACCGGGCCTTCGCCGCCGCCAACGGGGTCAGCCTGCTCACCGGGTACACGCTGGCGACCGCCATCATCGGCGGCCCGGTCTTCGTCAATCGCGTGCTGTTCGCGGGCGAGGCCGAGGCATCGACCGCGCTCACCGCGCTCACGCTGGCCGTCGCCGGCGGGGCGTTGCTCGGCGGCCTGCTCACGGGCCTCGTCGGCGAGCGCATCGTCTCCCTGGCCGGCGTGGCCGGCACCGCCGTGGGACTGGGCTTCGCCCTGGGTTGGGGCGCGGAGACCGACCTCGGCCGGCTCGTGCGTGACCTCGCGATCTTCGGCGCCGGCTTCGGCCTCACCGTCTCGCCGCGGGCGACCGCCGCCGTCGAGGCCGCCGGGTCCGGCGCCTACGGCGTGGCCAGCGCCATGCTCCAGATCACGCGCACGATCGGCATGAGCGTGGGGCTGGCCCTGCTGACCTCGATCGGGCAGAGCCGTATCGACGAGCTCAGCGAGCTGATCGCCGATCCGGCGCGGCGCGACGTGCTCGTGACCGAGCTCGGACGGCCGGAGTTCGTGGGCGTGGACCCGCAATCGTCGCTGGCGCTCGTGGCGCTGCTGGAAGCGTGGTCCCAGGGGCAGGCCGCCGACGTGCTGCGCCTCGTGTTCGGGATCGCGCTCGGCGTCGCGCTGGCGACGCTCGTCCCGGCCTGGTTCGTGCGCGCCCGCCGTCGCGACGCCGGCAACCACGCCTAGCCGGAGATCAGGGCGCGGGCTCGGCGATCACGATCAACTCGCCCCAGTTGCGGTTGTAGCCCTGCGAGGTCTGCATCGTCAGGCGCTCGTGATCGGCGGACTCCAGCCAGCGCTGCCCCTCGGAGCAGTCCTCGTGGATGCGGAGGGCGAGCGGTGGGTTCGGCATCGGCTCCGCGTTCGGATCCGGGCACGGAACATTGGGCCGGACCTCGGTCACGGCGTAGGCCAGCACCGAGTCGTCGGACATGCGGACCAGCACCTCGTCACCGATGCGCACGTTCCACAGCGGCTTGAACAGCGAGTTGAGGGCGTGGGCGAAGATGTACGAGCTGGTGTTGCGCCCCGGCTGCGAGCTGCCGCGGAGGATGTAGGCCGCGTCGATCGGCGGGAAGGCATCGATCTCCGGGCTGGTCGACTGGCGGACCGCGACGTTGACGCCGACGGCGGGAACCTCGAGCTGGACGGCGACGACGTCGTCGGGGAGGGGCGTGGGCGTCGGCTCGCCGGTCGGCGACGGACTCTCGGTCGGCGTCTCCGACGCGGTCGCCGTGCCGCTCGGCGAGGGAGCGGGAGTCGACGATGGCGCCTCGGTGGGTGTCGGGCGGGAGATGGGCGGCAGGCTCGGGCCCGGATCGGGATCGTCCCCCAGCGAGCCCGCGATAATGAGGGCCACCCCGACCACCGCGAGGAGGAGCGGCAATGCCCATCCCGACAGACGCTTCACGTGGCCGAGTCTAGCCGCGGCCCTGGCGGGCCGCTGGATCGCGCCCTGTCGCTCGCTCGCGAGGCACTGGCCGCGACACCGGCGGGACTGCTCACCGACTTCGATGGCACGCTGTCGCCGATCGTGGCAGACCCCGCGTCCGCGCGCCTCGCCGGCGGAGCCGCCGACGCGCTCACCGGGCTGACCGACCAGCTCGCGGTGGTTGCCGTCATCACCGGCCGCGCACCCCTGGACGCGCGCCGCATGACGGGCGTGCCCGGACTGGTCGTGGTCGGCAACCACGGCACGGAGTGGCTCGAGCCGGGTTCCGACGCCCCGGTCGCCTCACCGGCGGCGGACCGCGCGCGGTCGGCCGTGCGGGAGGCGCTGGCCCTTGTGCCGGCCGATGGTGGCATCACCATCGAGGACAAGGGGGTTTCGGCAACCGTGCACTACCGCACCGCCGCGGATCCAACGGCCGCCCGGCGCCGGATCCTCGGCGCGCTCGGCGATCCCGGGCCGACGCTCGAGCTGCGACCCGGGCGGATGAGCGTCGAGATCCGGCCTCGCGGGCTCGGCGACAAGGGTGCCGCGGCACGCGCGGTGATCGGGCGATTCGGGCTGCGGGGGGTGGTGGTCATGGGCGACGACGTGACCGACCTCGACATGTTCGCCGCGGTGGCCGGGGCGCGCGCGGCCGGAGGCCTCCGTGGCGCAATCATCGGTGTCGGGGGCGCCGATGCCGAGGTCCCGCCCGAGGTCATCGCCGCCGCCGACGCGGTCCTCGACAGCCCCGAGGCAGCGGCCCGGTTCCTGGTCGCCCTCGCCGACCGTGACGCACCGAACGGCTAGCCGCCTCGTCAGCGAGCTCGACGCGCGGCCAAGGCCCGACGGTCGGCGTCACGGAACCAGATCCAGTACAGCACGGTGGCGATCGAGTACAGGGTGATGATCGTCACGAAGTTCACCGCGTAGCCGGCGTCGAAGCCGAGGATCGCCTGGAGCGCGGCGTACCAGCCGCCGCCGATCACCCATCCCAGCTGCCAGAGGACGCTCATCCCGGCCGCCACCGTGGCGCGCTCGCCGGGCTCGACCTGTTCCATGGCGAACGCCGAGAAGATCGGATTGCCGGCGTTCATGAGCGAGTTCCGAACGACCATGGCCAGGATCACGGTCCACAGGATCGGCGAGAAGCCGAGCACGACCAGGAACGGGATGCTGGCGCCCTGGACGATCACGACCGAGCTGATCTGCCCGAGCCGTCGGGCCAGCGCCGGCTGTGCCAGCATTGCGGCGACGGTGCCGAGGCTGGTAACGGCGAAGAGCGCATTCAGCGAGGCGAGGTCGAGCCCGAACCTGGTCTGCACGTACAGGTTGAGGAACGGGATCACCTGCCCGGCGCCGATGGCGATCAGGAAGCCGGGCAGCAGCAGCCGCACGAAGCGGCCGCGATTCGCGAGGCGGACGCCGAACAGGCGCGGGGTCCGCATCATGCTCGCCGGGAACGCCGCCGGCTCCCCGAGCTGGCGCAGCCGCTCGGGTCCCCGGCTCGTCCGCGGCCGATCATCGGTCAGGCGGCTGACTCCGAGGAGGCCGACCACGAGCAGCACGGCCATGATGACCAGGATGATCCGGTACGTGTCCGGCCCGCCGACCTCGAATCCGAGCGTGCCGGCCAGCCAGGTCGCCAGGAAGCCGCCGAGCGCCGCCGCGAGGATGTTGGTCACGGTCTGGATCGCAGCCTGGAGGGCGAAAAGCTCGTTGCGATGCTCCGGCTCACTGTGCTCGGTCAGGAACGGCGACTGCACCACGATGAGCGATTGCTGGCCGATGGCCCAGGTCGCCGCGAAGAGGGCGATGAGCGGCAGCGCCTCGACGAGGAGCAGGCCGACCAGGGCCACGAGCGCGACCGAGATCCCGCCGATCATCACCGCCCGCCGGCCGACGCGATCCGACAGGGCACTGACCGGGAAGGCGACCACGGCCCCGGCGGTCGAGGCCACCGTCGCCACCAGGCCGATGGTGGCGGTCGAATAGCCGAGCGAGGCCAGGTACAGGTTGAAGTCGATCCAGTACAGGCTGAGCGCCGCCCCCGCCGCGAGGGTCGTCGCAAGGAAGATGCGCGCGTCGCGGTGGAAGCGGTCCAGCCGCAGGGCGCCGATGCCGAGCATGCGGATGATCAGCCGGCGATCGCGGCGAGGTCCTCCAGCTGGCGGCGCAGCCACCAGGTGATGTCCTCGCGCTCGACGCCGCGGCGCAGGCGGGCCAGCCGCCGCCGCCGCTCGCCGGAGTCCATGGAGAGGGCCGCGGCCAGGGCGTCGGCGGTGCCGACCACGTCCGCGGGCGCCACCGGGATCGCGCCGCCGGCCATCTGGTCGTAGGCGCCCGCGGTCTCCGACAGGACGAGCACCGCGTCACGTTGACTGACGACGACCGCCTCCTTGGCCACGAGGTTCATGCCGTCGACCAGCGGATTGACGAGGACGACATCGGCGACGGACAGCCCGGCGAGAGCCTGGGCGTAGTCGTTCTCGTAGAAGATCTGGATCGGCCGCCACCCCGCGCGTCCGAACCGTGCGTTGATGCGGTCGACAGCGTTCTGCACGCTGCGCCCGTAGTCGCCGTACTCCCGCAGCCCGGTCCGGGACGGCACGAGGAAGGCCAGGAAGCTGATCCGGCCGCGCAGCCGCGGATGTCGGACGAGGAGCGCCTCGTAGGCGAGGAAGCCGCGAAGGATGTTCTTCGAGGGCTCGAGGCGGTCGACCCGCACCAGGATCCGCTCGCGGGTCGCGCCCAGCAGCTGGTCCGCGCGGCGGCGTGCGCCGCGCGAGGAGGCCACCCGTCGGGTCGCCTCCACGTCGATGCTGATCGGGTAGCTGCGAGCGCGGATCGTGCGTCGCTTCCAGCGGACCGACCCGTCCTCGTAGTCGACCGTCGCCCCGGGCACGAACGACTCGACGGTGCGCAGGAAGTTGTGCGCGTAGCGCTCGGTCTGGAAGCCGACCACGTCGTTGGCGAGCATGCCGCTGGCGATCCCCTCGCGGATCGGCGGCGCGATGGTCTGCCAGATCGACGACGGCGGCCACGGGATGTGCGTGAAGTGGCTGAGGAGCGCGCCAGGACGAGCCTTCCGGATCGGGGCGGCAGCCAGGTACAGGTGATAGTCGTGGAGCATGATGCGGGGCGCGCGATCGCCTCGGGCCTGGGCGACCACGGCCTTCGCGAACGCCTCGTTCAGCGGCACGTAGCCACGCTCCCAGGCGCGCATCACCGAGGCGTCGATCACGGGACGCTCGGGCAGGTTCCACATCTGATGCTGCAGGAACCACAGGAGCGGGTTGGCGATGACGTTGTAGGCCTGCTCATAGACCGATCGCTCGACGGTGGCGAAGCGCAGGCGGACGCGGTCGTCGCCACCGGCGGCCTCCCGGAGGAGCTTCGGATCCTCCGCCGCGCGCCGGTCGCCCTCGCCCATGGCCGCCGCGACCCAGGTGAGCGGCACGTGCCGGCCGACCTGGCCGAGCGCGGTGACGAGGCCGCCCGAGCCGCGGCGCGGACGTGGGACGCCGCTCGACCCGACGGTGAAGCTCACCGGGCCACGGTTCGTGGCGATGATCAGCCTGCGGTCCCCGAGGAGCGCGGCCGCGGCGGCGCCGAGCGCGGAGTCGGCGGCCGGATCGGCGGGGCTTGGAGCGGCCATGAGGCTAGAAGAGGCTCGCTGCCGAGACCTCGAGGAGCGCGAGCACGGCCCCCGGGAAGATGCCGAGCGCCAGGACCCCCACCACCGACAGGACCAGCGCGACCGACTCGGTCGGCGAGCGGTCGAGCTCGGCCGGGTCGTCCTCAGGATCGCGCATGTACATGTAGACGATGACGCGCAGGTAGTAGAACGCGGCGAGCGCGGCGTTCAGCACGATGATCACCGCCAGCCAGGCCAGCCCGGCCTCGACCGCCGCCAGCAGGACATAGAGCTTCGCGAAGAACCCGACGGTCGGCGGGATGCCGGTCAGGCTGAGCATGAGGATTGCCATCGCCGCCGCGTGGAGCGGCGCACGCGACGCGAGTCCGGCGAACGAGTTCAGCCCGCCGTAGCGTCGCGTGTCGCGCTGCAGCATGCCCACCACCGCGAAGGCCGCGATGTTCATCACGCCGTAGCCGAGGACGTAGAACAGGATCGACTCGATGCCCTGCGCCGCGACGGCCTCGTCGCCAGCCGCGGCGAACGCCGCCAGGCCGGCCATGATGTAGCCGGTGTGCGCGATGCTCGAGTAGGCGAGCATCCGTTTCACGTTGACCTGGGTCAGGGCCACCACGTTGCCGACCGTCATGGTCAGGACCGTCAGGACCAGGAAGACGCCCAGCCATTCCGAGGCGAGCGGAGCCAGCGCGTCGGCGAAGATGCGGATCAGGAGCGCGAAGGCGCCGAGCTTGGGGCCGACGGACAGGAAGCCGGTGATCGGCGTCGGCGCGCCCTGGTAGGCGTCCGGCGTCCAGAAGTGGAACGGGACGGCCGCGATCTTGAAGGTCGCGCCCACCGTCAGGAAGCCGACCGCCACCAGCAGCGCCGGGCTGAGCCCGCCGCCGAGCGCCGCCGCGAGCTCGTCGATGTTCGTGGTGCCGGTGAGTCCGTACATCCAGGCGATGCCGAACAGCAGGATCGCCGACGCGAAGCTGCCGAGGAGGAAGTACTTGAGGCCGCCCTCGTTGCTGTAGCGATCGGTCTTGTGAAGCCCGGCCAGCAGGTAGCTCGGCATGGTCATGAGCTCGAGGCCCAGGAAGAGCGTCACCAGGTCGTTGCTCGAGGCCAGCACGCACATGCCGATCAGGGCGGTGACGAGGATCGTGTTGAACTCGCCGAGCGGAATCCGCCTCGTCTGCAGGTACGCCGGGGCGAACATCGTCGACAGGATGCCGATGAGGATCGTCGCGCCCTTGAAGAAGACGGACAGGTCGTCGACCACGTAGAAGCCGGCATACACGACATCGTTGATGCCCCAGACCACGACGCACGCGGCGCCGGCGAGTGCCAGGCCCGCCACCGTCAGCCAGGTGAGCAGCCACTTGCGATCCCGGGGCAGGAACAGGTCGACCGTGATGATCACCAGCACGAGCGCCGCCAGGATGAGCTCGGGCAGGATGGTGACGAGGTCGTTCACGTAGTCCATGTCAGCTCACCACAGCGGCCCGAGGCCGGTCATTCCGGTGTCCGTGACGGCCTGGATGATGCGGTCGACCGGCGCCGCCAGGAGGTCGAGGACGGGGGCGGGGTACACCCCCAGCGCGACCACCAGGAAGATGAGCGGCGCCAGGGCGATCCACTCGTTCCGGTTCATGTCCCGCAGCTTCGCCCAGTGCCGCCCCATCCAGTCCGACGGAACGGTGAAGAAGGCGCGCTGGAACATCCAGAGCATGTACACCGCGCTGATGATGACGACGAGCATCGTCGCCGCGGCCACGAACCCGTTGTAGCGGAACGCGCCGAGGATGACGAGGAACTCGCCCACGAAGCCCGAGAGGCCCGGCAGGCCGATGCTGGCGAAGGTGAACAGCCCGAACATGGCCGCGAACCCGGGGACCCGCGCGTTCAGACCGCCCATGTGCGCGATCTGCCGGTCGTGGGTCTGCTCGTAGATCACGCCGACCAGGAGGAAGAGCGCGCCGGTCGTCACGCCGTGGCTGATCATCTGGTAGATGGCGCCCTGGAGGCCCTGCTCGTTGAACACGAACGCGCCGAGCATGACGAAGCCCATGTGCGACACGCTCGAGTAGGCGACCAGCTTCTTCATGTCCGGCTGGACCATCGCGACGAGGCCGCCGTAGATGATGGCGATGATCGCCAGGCCGATGATGATCGGCCCGAAGCTCACCGCCGCGTCGGGCAGGAGCGGGATGCTGAAGCGCAGGAACCCGTAGCCTCCGAGCTTGAGGAGGACGCCGGCGAGGATGATCGAGCCGGCGGTCGGGGCCTCGACGTGCGCATCGGGCAGCCAGGTGTGGAACGGCCACATCGGCACCTTGATCGCGAAGGCCAGGAAGAAGGCGACGAAGGCGAGCGCCTGGAGCGCATCGGCGTAGGCGAAGCCGCGCAGCGCCTCGTAGCTGAAGGTGAATGTGCCGGTCTCGTTGCCGTGCGCGATCGCCACGGCCAGGATCGCCACGAGCATGAGCAGCGACCCGACCAGGGTGTAGATCACGAACTTGACCGTGGCGTAGATGCGCCGCGGTCCGCCCCAGATCCCGATGATGAGGTACATCGGGATGAGGCTGATCTCCCAGAAGACGTAGAACACGAACAGGTCGAGCGCCACGAAGACGCCGAGCATGCCGACCATGAGGAGCAGCAGCGCGACGTAGTACTCCTTCACACGGTGTGTGATCGGTTCCCAGGAATAGAAGATCGCCACCGCCGACAGGACCGTGGTGAGCAGGACGAGCACGAGGGACATGCCGTCCACGCCGAGCGTGTAGCGCATGCCGAAGGCCTCGATCCAGGGGAGATCCTCGCGGAACTGGAACTCGGCGCCGCTCGTGTCGTAGCCGAGGAGGGCGAGGCTGAACCCGAACGTCACGAGCGCGGTCAGCAGCGCCAGCCAGCGAATGAGCCGATGCGCCGTGCCCGGCACGAGCGCCAGCAGCACGGCGCCGATGAGCGGCGTGAAGACGATGAGCGACAGGACCGGCAGGCCGTCGAGCATCAGCGCACCACCGCCGCGTAGACGAAGATCACGATCGCCAGGCCGGCCGCGATGCCGAGCCCGTAGTTCTCGACCCGCCCGGTCTGGACCTTTCGCAGGCCGCCACCGGTCTTCGACGCCAGCCACCCGGCGCCGTTGACCGCGCCGTCGACGACCTTCGCGTCGAACCACCACAGGGCGTTGCTGAGCAGTACCCCGCCGCGGGCCCAGACGAGCTGGTAGATGTCATCGACGTAGTACTTGTTCAGGCTGGCGCGGTACATCCCCGGGCCGAGGCCGAACGGGATCTGCTGCACGAATCGACCGGGCCGCTCGGGGCGCTCGATGTACCACCGGTACGCGAGGACCACGCCGCTGATCGCGACCAGGGCGCCGACCGCCAGCAGCAGTCCGCCGAGGCCGAGAAGCTCGAAGTGGTGCGTCTCGCCTCGCGCCTGGTACCCGTCCAGGATCGACCCGGGCAGCGCGCCGACGTAGGCGACGTCGTGGAAGATCGGATCGAGCCAGTCGTGGATGATCCCTTCCTCGGGCGGGATGCCGAGGATGAGGCCGAGGACCGTGGTCGGCACGGCCAGGATGACGAGCGGCGCGACCATGGTCGGCGCCGACTCGTGGATGTGATCCCAGACCGCCTTCGGCCCTCGCCACTCACCCCAGAAGGTCATGAACATCATCCGGAAGGTATAGAAGGCGGTCATGAAGGCGGTGATCAGGCCGACGGCGTAGAAGATCGTGTAGCCCCGGTTCACCGACTCGGCCAGGATCTCGTCCTTGCTGAAGAAGCCGGCGAAGATCGGGATGCCGGCCAGCGCAAGCGAGCCGATGAGCATCGTGATGTGGGTCCAGGGCATCTTCGCGCGCAGGTTGCCCATGAAGCGCATGTCCTGCTCGCCGCCCGCCCCGTGGATCACCGAGCCGGATCCCATGAACAGCAGGCCCTTGAAGAAGCCGTGGCTGACGAGGTGGAAGATCGCCGCTGTCCACGCGCCGATGCCGAGCGCGAAGAACATGTACGCCAGCTGGCTCATGGTCGAGTAGGCGAGGACCTTCTTGATGTCGTTCTGGGTCAGCGCGATGGCGGCCGCGAAGATGGCGGTGAAGACGCCGATGCCGGCGACCACCCACATCGCGACCGGCGCCTCCGCGTAGATCGGGTTCGCGCGCGCCACGAGGTAGACGCCGGCGTTCACCATGGTGGCGGCGTGGATGAGCGCCGAGACCGGAGTCGGGCCTTCCATCGCGTCCGGCAGCCAGACGTGGAGCGGGAACTGCGCGCTCTTGCCGACCGCGCCGGCGAACAGGAGGAGAGCGATGACCGTGATCGTGCCCTCGTCGAGGGTGCCGATCTGCGCGAACACCTCGCGGAACGACAGCGTCTCGAGGTTGACCCAGATCATCATGATCCCGAGGCCGAACCCGAAGTCGCCGACGCGGTTGACGATGAATGCCTTCTTCGCCGCACCCGCCGCCGAGGGCTTCTTGTACCAGAAGCCGATGAGCGCGTAGCTGCACAGGCCGACCGCCTCCCAGCCCACGTACAGCATCAGGAAGTTGTCGCCCAGGATCAGCAGCAGCATGCTGAACATGAACAGGTTCAGGTAGGCGAAGAACCTCCAGAAGCCCCGGTCGCCGTCCATGTAGCCGATCGAATAGACGTGGACCAGGAAGCCGACCGTGCTGACGAC
>DATHTR010000105.1:0-2524 GCA_035463095.1 Candidatus Angelobacter sp.
GCGGCGCGAACCGCAGGAAGCGATCCGCGTTCGAGATCTCGACGTAGTTGGTGTTGCAGACCAGCCGCACGACCGCGCGGTGCGTGCTGGCGACGCCTTTGGGCGTGCCCGTGGAACCTGAGGTGAACAGGACGTAGCAGCGGTCATCCGGGCCCGCGTCCGTCTCGATCGCGGGCCGGTCCGGCGCGTCCGCGAGCAGCGCACCGATCGCGAGAACGTCGACCCCCTCACCGGTCACGGCGACCTGAGGGGCGTCGGCAAGGACCACGGAGAGCCGGCTTTCCGCCGCGATCAGCCTCTGGCGCTCCGCGGGATAGTCCGATTCGATCGGCACATAGGCCGCTCCGGCCTTCAGAATGCCCAGCAGGGCCGCGATCACGTCCGGTGTGCGCGCTGCGATGACGCCGACCGCCGCGCCTTTCTCGACCCCGCGCGCTCGCAGCGCCGCGGCGAGTCGGTTCGCACGCCGATCGAGCTCGCCGTAGGTCACATCACGGCCTTCGCATCGCAGCGCAATGGCGTGCGGGCGCGCAGTCGCCTGGAATTCGAACTGGCCGTGCACGGTTCTCTCCGGATAGTCCGGCGTCGGACCGCGCGACCATGCGAGGATCGTCGAGACTTCCTCGGGCGACATCATCGGGGCATCACGCATCGGCGCTTCGGCGCCGGCCTCCAGGAGTCGAGCGAAATGGTCCGAGAGGCGCTCGATGGCCGCGCGCTCGAACCGGCCCTCGTCCCAGTCGAGCACGATTGTGTCGGCCCGGTCGCCGCGAATGACCATCCAGGCGAGCTCGACCGCCTGCGCCTGTAGGCTGCGGCCGACCGCGAAGGCCGTCTCCAACAGGGCCTGGCTTTCTTCGCGTGTGCCCAGCAACACGTCCGAGATGGCGGCAAGACCCGGTGCACCGTGGGCGAGCGCCCCCTGTACCGCTGCTTCGACTTCGCCGCGGAAGGTGCCCAGAGACTGGGTCTCGTCCACGCGGAGCCGCACGGGCAGCGAATCGGCTCGCCCCTCAGGCACGTAGCCGAACAGCACGTCCGCGCACGACGTATGGCGCGACAGCAGCAGCGCATACGCGGCGAGCAAGTGGGTTTCCGGGAGGCCCGGGGGAATCTGCCGATCGAGCCGCGCTCGGCATCCACTCGGTCGGGCATTGCGGTATGCACGACCCAAGAGGTGTGCATCGGCGAGGTCCGCAAAACGTCGGCGCCAGTAGGTGAGGTCATCGGGCACCGCGGCATCCTCGCCGCCCGCGCGCAGCTGGCCGAGGGTCAGCAGGGGTCGTGCGGCCCAGGACCCGAGGGTCTCGAGATAGGAGTCGCAGAAGGCGGCGATCTCGGCCTCGGAACCGACGTCGTGCGCGAACTCGACGACCATGCGGCCGCCTCGGCGCAGGTTCGCCTCGTCGTCGAACATGACAATCACGTTCAAGTCGAACTTGGCCGTACCGTTCGACAGCGCTTCCGTGATGTCGACCTCGAGCCCATCGAAGGAGAGCTCGCGGGACATCGAATTCTGAAAGCTGAAGGTCGTCTGGAGGAACGGCAGCGCCTTGGTGAGCCGGTCGGGACGAAGGTCCTGAACCATGATCGAGAGGGGGGTGCGCCCATGGCCACAGGCTTCGCGCACCTCCTGGCGCGCTTCCTCGAGCCTCTCACGCAACGAACCCGATCGCTGGAAGCGCAGCGGCACCGCGTTGACCAGCATGCCGATGATCGACTCGGTGCCCACGTCCTCACGGTTGGCCACGCCGGTGCCGATGATGATCCGATCCGAACCGCTGCGTTCGCGCACCACGGCGGCGAAGACCGCGACCATCGATTCGAACAACGTCGCGCGTTCGGTCATCGCGAGCTCGACGGCGGAGCCGAGCACGGCAGGGGGAATCGGGATCGAGATGGAGTGTCCCAGGAAGGTGGGCGCGGCGCGGCGTTCGGCAACGCCCGGCGTGATGCTGTTGCCGTAGGCGGGCCAGCCCGTGAGGCGCTCACACCACCAGGCGCGTTCGCTCCGGCCCTCGGGGCCGTCGAGCCATTCCCGCTCGTCGCGGCAGAATTCGCGGTACTGGCGTGGCTGCGCAAGTCCGGGATCGAAGCCCGGCCGCTTCCGTGCGTTGTACAGCGCTGCCAGCTCTCGCACGAACAGGCGGAACGACCAGCCATCATGCGTCAGGTGATGCTCGACGTGAAGCAGAACGTGCAGGTCCGGGGCCTCGCGGATCAGCAGCCACCGGACGAGAGGCAGCTTCGAGACGTCGATGCGCTTTCGCAGCTCGGCGTCGATCAGGACATCGACGTAGCCGCCCCGCATCGAGTCCGGCAGACCGGACAGGTCGACGACGGGGAGCGATGGTCGCCACGGCGCCTGGATGATCTGGTAGGGCGCGCCGTCGTGCTCCACAAACACCGTGCGCAAGCTCTCGTGCCGCTCGATGATGACGGCCAGAGCGCCCTCGAGGGCGGCGACGTCGAGTGCTCCGCGGATACGGATGCGTGCCTGAAAGTGATAGGCGATGGTATCGGG
>DATHTR010000106.1:0-53425 GCA_035463095.1 Candidatus Angelobacter sp.
GGCGTAGATCGCGCGGCTCAGCAGGTGCGCCAGGCTCTCGAACGGCACGGACAGGGCAAAGGCGGCCAGCACGGCCGCCGTCCGCGCCACGTCGTCCGGACCGAATGCGCCGCCGCCGTAGAGCGTCCCGATGATGAGCTCGCCGAGGACGATGAGCGCCGCGGCCGCCGCCACCGTCAGGACCGCGATGCTCGCCGCGTTCATGCCGAGCAGCCGCAGGAACCCCGCCCGGTCGCGGGCCGCGTAGGCGGTCGACAGGTTGGGGAAGGCCGCCACCGCGTACGCCACGCCGATGAGGGTCACGGGCGCCCCCTGGAAGTTCCGCGCGTAATCGACCACGGTGACGCTCCCGACAGCCAGCGTGGACGCGATGTTCGTGAAGAACACGAACACGGTCGGCTCCACCGGCTGGGCGACCATCTTGGGCAGCATCAGACGCACGAACTCGCGGATCGAGCTCGTCCGAAGCTCCCATTCCATCCCGATCCGCAGGCGGCTCCTCCGCAGTCCGACGAATCGGCTGCCCAGATGGATGGCCGCACCGAGGACCGCCCCCACCGCCGCGCCGTAGATCCCGATGCGATCAGCGAGCAGCACCGTGCCGGCGATGATGCCGACGTTGTAGAGCAGGGGGGCGACGGCGTACCAGAAGAATCGCTGCTCGGCGAGGAGCACCTGCCCGAGCGTCAGGGACGCCGCGAACAGGACCTGGGTGATGAGCATGATCCGGAACAGATCGAGGTAGAGCTCTCGCTGCGAACCTTCGAACCCGGGGGCGACGAGTCCGATCGTCGCCTCGGCGAAGACGAACAGGACCACCGACGCCACGCCCATGATGGTCACCGCAGCCGACAGGATCGTCCGGGCGAAGCGGTCGGCCGCGTCCGGGTCGCCGCCCCGCAACCGAACGAAGATCGGGATGAACGGGGCAGCCAGACCCGCCTCGACGAGCACGTCGAACAGCAGCTCCGGCAGGCGGAATGCCGCGATGTATGCATCCAGGTCGGTGCCGGCGCCGAACGTCTGGGCGAAGATCCGGTCGCGGACCACCCCCATGACGTAGCTCGCCAGGAAGAGCGCCGACAGGATCGCCACCCCGCGCGGCACCCAGTGCGCCGCCATGGCACGAACGGGCTCGGTGACGCGCCTCATCGGTGTGGCTTCCCCATGCGCGGCACAGCCTAGTCGCCGTCACGCTCGCCCACTGGCCTGCGGCGGTATCGTGTCCGCATGCGCTTGCCGGCTGCTCGCCGCCCGTGCGGCCCTCTCCTCGAGCTGGGGTGGATCAGCAGGCTGCTCCACCTCGGCCAGCCGATCCCGGAAGGCATCGAGACGGTGACCGTGGCGCAGATCATCGGCACCGCGCACCGAGGACGGGACTTCGACGGCTGCTGGCACGCCACCGAGCCCCATCTTGCCCGCCGCATCGACGAAATCGCCGCCGCCAGCCCGACCGGCCTGGACGAGCCGATCGAGGCCGTCCGCATCGACCGAGCCTACTTCGTGGTCGACGGCCACAAGCGGGTCGCGATCGCCAAGCGGTCCGGGCGCGAGTTCCTGGATGCGCGGATCAGCCGGGTCCCGACACCGTACGAGCTCGGCCCGGACCTCGAGACGGGCGCGATCCTGCGCACCGGCCGAGAGGCCGAGTTCCGCCGGCACAGCGGCGTGGCGGCCGCTCAGCCCGACGCACGTTTCGCGCTCACCGACGTGGACGACTATGGCGAGCTCCTCCACGCCGTCCAGTCGCACGCCTACGAACTCGGGGAGCGGCGCGGACAGCTGCCGCCCCGGCACGAGGCGGCCGATGACTGGTATCGATCCGACTACCTCCCGACCGTGGAGCGGATCCGCGGCGACCTGGGCGAGATCCTTCGACCCTGCACCGATGCGGACCTCTACCTTCTCGTCCACCGGCAGCGCCTCGCGTTCTGGGGCACCGAATGCGACGCACCGGAGTGCGCACCCGATCGCGTGCTTCTGCAGCGCCGCCTGGATGCGCGTGGGAGCACCCGCATCGCGAAGCTCCTGCCCCGGTTCACGGCGACGGAACCGGTGGCCCCGCTCCTTCCCCTCTCCGACGAATCCTCGCACGACTGAGAGATTGGTGGTGCGACCACGGATTCCGTGGTACGATGCTCCGCAGCAACGCCCGCATGCGGGCACACAACACCGCGGCACCACGAACGCTCTTCTCACGGACTTACGGCGAGATGGCTCGCTGAGGCCGCACGAGAGGAGTGTTTCTCTTTGTACACCTATACCGATCGCACGCTGACCTGCGCGGACTGCGGGACCGAGTTCTCGTTCACCGCCAGCGACCAGCAGTTCTACGCCGATCGCCAGTTCAGCGAGCCGCGTCGCTGCCCCGCCTGCCGAGCGGCCAAGAAGGCCGCCCGTGGTGACAGCGGTGGCGGCTCGTACGGCAGCCAGGGCAGCTACGGCGGCGGCTTCAGCGATCGTCCGCGTGAGATGTTCACGACGACCTGCGACAGCTGCGGCAACGAGGCACGCGTCCCGTTCCGCCCGACCGGCTCGAAGCCCGTCTACTGCAGCGACTGCTTCCGCCGCTAGGCGCGCCCAAGCCTTCGCGACCGAACCGCCCCGACGAACCTCGTCGGGGCGGTTCTCCGTTCAGCGCGCGGCGCGGTACACCCCCGCGAACGATCCCGGATCAACGAGCGTCAGCAACTCGCCCTGGACCGAGGCGCTGAATCCGTCGCCCACGAGGCTCACCACGAAGCGATCCTGCGCCTCGCGATCGGCCGGGCATTCGGCCTCGTCCATCTCCATGCGGGTGACCAGGATCCTTCCGTCGCCTTCCACCCACGAACCGACGAACGAGCGACAGCCGGTGGAGCCCTCCATGGAGCCGTCCTCGGCAAGCCGCAGCGTGGCGCCCTCCCCGGCCCGCTCGGCGACGTCGCCGACGATCAGCGTCTCGAGAAGCCACTCGGTTCCGAGCATATCGGCGACCGGGGCCGGAGGCACCGGCACGAATCTGAGCTCGATGTCCGGCCCATTCACGACGAGCTGGTCGCCATCGACGCCGATCGACCACAGTGCCCCGAGGGCCGCCAGGTACGCGGCCTCAGCGTCCATCACCGCGCCGGGCT
This sequence comes from Candidatus Angelobacter sp., assembly GCA_035463095.1. Taxonomy (GTDB): domain Bacteria; phylum Chloroflexota; class Limnocylindria; order QHBO01; family QHBO01; genus JACDBZ01. The sequence goes on from DATHTR010000106.1 coordinate 3,117, forward strand.
CGCACGCCATGGCGGAGGAGACGACGCCATCGTCGTCCACGCCGATGGTTCCGGACCGGCCCACCAGCCGCGCACCGTAGCCGTTGCATCCGCCCGTCCCGCTCAGCTCCGCGCCGTCGATGGTGAGGGTGATCGGCCAGTCCTCCACCACCGGGAGGGCGGCTCCCTCGACCATCCCGTCGACCAGGCGCCAGGTGCCCTGCACCTCGCCCGGTGCCGGCGGGTCGGCGCTGGCGGTCGGGCCCGCCTTACTTCCACAGGCCGACAGGACCAGCACGAGCACGAGGGCGAGAGCGCGCATGGGTGGTTGACGTTGAACCGTCGCGCGAAGTTGCCCGCCGATCATCGGCGGAGCGATCGCTCCAGGAACCGACCCGGGGCATCGCCAACACGGCGACCCCGGACCAGGACCGCCCGGATCGCGCCCACCACCGGAAGCCCCTCGTACGGCGTGAAGTCGCTGGAATGCGACAGGTCGGCCTGGGAGATGGTCCGGCGCGCCTCCGGGTCGAGCAGGACCAGATCGGCGTCCTTGCCGGGCTCGATCGACCCCTTCGATGGCAGTCCGAACAGCCGCGCCGGCGTGGAGGAGAGCACCTCCGCCATGCGCTCGATCCCGATGTGACGGCCGGCCACGCCCTCCGAGTACACGACCGAGAGGAGCGTCTCGATCCCCGGGGCCCCGTTGCTGATGCGCGGGAACGGTGGAGCCGGGAGTGCCTTCTCGGTGTCCACGCGATCGGGCACGTGATCGCTGGCCACGAGGTCGAGGATGCCCTCGCGCAGCCCCACCCAGAGGGCGTCGACATCGGCCTGGGACCGAAGCGGAGGTGAGATGACGCGCTTGATGACCTCGGCGTCATCGGGATGGCCGTAGAGATCGTCGGTCAGGCTCAGGTAGTGCGGGCACGTCTCGGCGTAGACCGGCTCGCCGCGCGACTTCGCATCGGCAACCGCATCCAGCGCTTCGGCGGCGCTCAGGTGCACGATGTAGAGCGGCGCCTCGGCCTCGCGCGCCATCTCGATCGCTCGTCGCGTCGCAGCCCCCTCGGCCTGCGGTGGCCGGGTCGTGGCGTGGAAGCGCGGGCCGACGCGCTGCCGGGCGAGGGCGTCCGCCACGAGAGGATCGATGAGTGCGGGGTCCTCGCAGTGGACCTGCAGCATGCCTCCGTGGCGCCCGGCCGCCCGCAGCGCCGCCACCAGGGACTCGTCCGGCAGGGCGAAGTCGTAGACCATGAATGCCTTGACCGTCGGCACGCCGGCGTCGATGAGCGCCGCGAGCTCGTTGATCGGGTCCTCCTGCTGACCCGTGATCACGGCGGAGAGCCCGTAATCGATCGCCGCCCGACCCTCGGTCCGTTCCCGGAACTCGGCCAGGCCGGCCAGCAGCGAGCGGCTGCCCTCGTCGCTGATCCCCGTTCCGGGGTTGTTGAAGGTCAGGACCGTGGTCGTTCCACCGCGAGCCGCCGCGAGCGTGTCCTGGTGGAAACGGCGCGGGTGCTCCTCGTCCTCCAGCCGCAGGTGGGTGTGAGCGTCGATCACTCCAGGGAGGACGAGCAGCCCCGACGCGTCGATGAGCTCCGCCCCGTCCCGCGCAAGCTCCGGCCCGACGGCCTCGATCCTTTCCCCGCTCACCGCGACATCCGCCGCGATCGCGCCGCCGGGCGTGACCACCGTGCCACCGGTGACGATGACGCGGCCCATCGGTCAGCCGGCCTCGGAGATCTCGATCTCCTGAGCGCCCTCCCACAGGACTCGCCGCCCGAGCTCGGCGAGCTGCTCCTGCCCGGAGACGAGCGTGGCGAAGTGGTTGCCGGCGAGCTGGCCGACGCGTGAGCTGAAGCTGCACGCACCGTACGGGAACAGGATCTCGCACTCGCTGATGTCGCCGGTGTAGATGAGCAGGTCGCCCGGCGCCGGGTGCGAGGTGTGGTTCTCGTAGCCCACGTCGGGCCGCTCCTCGCCGAACGGAATCCACGTCGACTCGCCACTCCACTTGCAGTGGATCAGCTGCGAGCGGATCGGCAGCCAGGCTCGAAGGGCCTCGCGCGTGCGCGGCGCGTCGGGATGCCAATCGGCGGTGAACGTCAGATCGCCCGAGCGGATGGTGAGGTCAGCCATGCGCCGATGGTACGCCGCCCGACGCTCGCCCGGTGACCCATCGGGGACGCGGGTGATCATCGCCTCCGCGGACGGATCGGTTCCGGCATGATTGCCGGACAGACGGAGGCATCCATGGCAGACGCCCGGCACACGATCAGCACCCACGTCCTCGACCTGGCGTCCGGTGACCCGGCGCCGGGCGTGAGCGTGGCGCTCTTCCAGCTGGACGACGACGGCACGCCCCGACTCGTGAGCGAGCTCGAGACCGATGGCGATGGACGCATCCGGGACCTGCTCCAGGGAGAAGCGCTCAGCGAGGGCGACTACCAGCTCGCGTTCGACCTCGGCGGGTACGCCGACGATCCGGATGCCTTCTTCCAGAGCGCCGCGGTCGCGCTGCGCATCACCGACGCCACGCGCTCGTACCACGTCCCGCTCCTGCTCAGCCCGTACGGGATGAGCACCTACCGCGGCAGCTGACCGCGGTGCGATGACGCTCGACGTCCGCGACTTCGGCCCCGCGGATCACGACTGGGCATCCGGCCTCCTGAGCGCTTATGGCGGCGGGGTTCCGCAGATGGCTCGCCTCGGCGAGCTGCTGGACCCGCTCCAGCACGAGGGCATCGTGGCCGAGCAGGACGGACGCCCGGTCGGGCTCCTCACCGTCTCCGAATCGGAGCGCGGCCTGGAGGTCCTGACCCTCCACAGCCAGGTGGAGGGCGTCGGAGCCGGCTCCCGGCTGCTCGAGACGGCGCTGCGCGTCGCCGTCGCCTCCGGCGCTCCGCGCCTGTGGCTGCTGACCACGAACGACAACCTGCGCGCCATCCGCTGGTACCTGCGCCGAGGCATGCGGGTCGCCGCCGTCCACGACGGCGGCGTCGCACCCGACCGGACCATCAAGCCGCAGATACCCGAGCGAAACCCGGACAACGGAATCCCGATCCGCGACTACGTCGAGCTCGAGCTGGCGACCGATGCCGGCGAGGTGCTCCCCTTCCAGCCCTTCCCCCGCATCGAGGACCTCGACGCGCTGCCGGCCGAAGCGGCCGCCTTCCTGCTCGGGACGCTGTTCGAGGACGCCCCGCGATTCCTCGAGCGGCTCGTGGCTGCGCGACCGTTCCGCGACGACGCGGGGCTGGCCGCCATCGCTCGCGAGCTGGCGCGCAGCGGCACCGAGGAGGAGCAGATCGAGCTGCTGAACGCCCATCCGCGCATCGGTGCCGATCCAGCGACGGTGAGCGCGCTGTCGCACGCGGAGCAGGGATACGACGACGCTGCCGATCCGCAGCCGCCGTGGATCGCCGACGAGCTCGCGTACCTCAACGAGGCCTACGAACGCATCTTCGGCTTCCGGTTCGTGATCTTCGTCGCCGGGCGCCCGCGGGCCGCGATCGTTCCCATTCTGGAGGCATCCCTCCGCGACGAGCGGGTCTCGGAGCTGGCACGAGGTCTCGACGACGTCGTGCACATCGCGGCCGATCGGCTCGCCGTGCTGCGTGGCTCGGTGCCGGCGGGGGCTACCATCGGCGCATGAAGCACGAGATCCGCTACGGGAAGGCCGACGTCAACGTCTACCGCACGTACGCCGAGCCGCTCCGCGGCGTCACGCCCATCCCGGAGTCCCCGTTCCGGGGCCGCGAGAACACCCTGGCGGGCGCTCGGATCGAGGTCGTCGTCCACGGCACCGAATTCCTCGATGCCTACACGCGTGGCGACAACCGGCGCGTCGTCGCAACGGACACGATGAAGAACTTCATCCACGCCGCATCACTCCGCGCGCGGTGCCGCACGATCGAGGAATGGCTGCTCGAGGTCGGAACGGCCTTCCTCGACACCTACCCGCACATGGAGCGCCTGACCATGCTCGGCCGCGATCTGCCCTTCCCGGCGGCGCTCGTGCCCGCGGAGGATGGCGACGGCTTCACGGCCTCCGATCGTCTCTTCAGCCGCGACCGCTGCGACCACGGCACGGCACGCCTCGAGCTGGCACGCGACGCGTCCGGGCAGGTGCTCGTCACCGACCATGAGTCCGGCCGGACCGAGCTTCAGCTGATCAAGGTCACCGGCTCGGCGTTCGCTGACTTCGCCCGCGACGAGCACACCACCCTGCCCGAGCGCCGCGATCGCCCGCTCTACATCTGGCTGAGCGTCGGCTGGACCTACGCCGATGCCGCCGATGCCGTCCTGGCCGATCCGGCGCGCTACGTCGCCTCCGAGCAGGTCGCCGACCTGGCGCAGGCCGTCTTCCACGAGTTCGTCAGCCTCTCGATCCAGCACCTCGTGAACGAGATCGGGATGCGCATGCTCGACCGATGGCCGCAGCTGGCCTCGGTCAGCTTCGACGCGCAGAACCGGCTGTGGGATCCCGGCGCCCAGTCGGAAACGGAGGATCGGGTCAAGACGTATGCCGACCCGCGCCCGCCGTACGGACACATCGGGCTCGTCCTCCGGCGCGGCGACGCCTAACCCTGACCTTCGTCACGCGTCCCCGGGCGCCAGCCGAAGGCGAGCAGCGACACGCCGGCGACAATCGCCACGGCGATCACGACCGCCACGACGGCGACCGGCGAACCGGCCTCGGCAGGAATCGCCAGCCCGGTGGCGGGCGGGTTCCAATCGTCGGGCACCGGCCCTGCCATCCCGCTGCCGTCGGGGAACTCCAGGCAGACGATCCGCTGCTGCATCGGCGGCTCGCCCGGTCCTGCCGGCCATCGGGCCGGGTCCGGCGGCCCCGCGGTCACGAAGATCTCGCCGACCCGGCCCGACTCCTCGAGCCACATGTCGCGCAGCCCGATGGCCGCCAGCGAGGCCTGACCGGCGAAGACGTAGGCATCAGCCTCGCACTCCGGAAAGGGAGGGTCGCCGGCGTCGGCGGCGGAGATCACGCCCCCGCATCCCGCCAGGAGTGCTGCAAGGACCGTCGCCCGGACCGTCGCTCCCCTCCGCATGGGTCGATTGTCCTCCACGCGTCCAGCCTCATGGCTGCCCCTCGGGCGTGCTCCCTGCGCGGTGCGTCCGGCGCCGCCACGCCATCCATTGCACGGCAAGCACGATCGCTCCGGACGATGCCATCCCACCTCCGACCAGGAGCCACGGCAGGACCGAGGTCGTCCCATCGGCCGCGTCCGGCTCACCCGGCGCGCGCACCGTCGAGTCCGGCGTCGCGGGTGCCGCGGAGGTGGTCCGCGACGGTGTCGACGAGTCGGTGGCGGTCGGGCTCCGGGCGGATTGCGTCGGGCTCCGGGCGGATTCCGTCGGGCGCGGCGACGGCGTCGCGCGCCCCGCCGGCGACGCGGACGGCGCTGTCCTTTCGGGCTCTCCGGGCGGTCCCGGTGGTGGCGCAGAAGGAGCCACGGTCGGAGCTGCGGTCGGAGCCGCCGTTCGAGGCCGAGGAGAACGGGTCGGCGCCGGGGTCGACGGCGGAGGCGTGGTGCTGGGCCCCGGCGTCGGTGCGACGGTCGGTGAGGGCGTCGGCCCGGACGGAGAGGTCACCACGATCGTCGCCGGGTACACGAGCTCCGGGACGGATGACGATCGCTCGGCGGTCGCGCGGAACGTGATCAGCCACGAGCCGGCCGGCAGCGTGGCGGTCGCGCTCCATGACCCGTCACCCGCGGTACCGCTGGTGAGGGCGAGGTCGATCGTCGCGGAGGCACCGTCGGCGGCGCGCACCGCCTCCGCCCAGACGGCGGTCGCGTCACGACGTGGTGGCGAGGTGGCGTAGTCGACGCGGAAGGTCATCGACGCGCCGGCGACCGCGGTCTCCGGCGTGACGACCGGGTTGGTGAGCACGTTGGCGGCCGCGACCGGTGGCGCGAGCGCGGCGATGCCGAGCACCGTCGCCACGAGGGCGGTGACGATGCTCGACCGACTCCACCGGAGCCCGCAGCACTGGCCCACGCGATCGATCACTCGACCTGACGAGTTGGACGGGCATCATGCCACCGGACGGTCAGACGCGCGAGGCCCCGATCATGGCCGGATGGTCGATGGCCGGGCATCGGTTCATCACGACGAGCAGTCCGGCGTGCGCCGCCAGCTCGGCGGCCTCCTGGTTCCAGACGCCCAGCTGCATCCAGACCGCCTTCGCGCCGATCTCGATCGCCTCCTCCACGTGCGGCATCACCGCGTCCGAGCGCCGGAAGACGTCGACGACCTCGATCGGCGCGCGCGCATCGGTCGGGACCGACCGCAGATCGGGATACGCCAGCCTGCCGTGGACGAGCTCCTCGTTCGGATTGATCGGCACCACGCCGTACCCCTGCGCCAGGAGATAGCGTGAGACCCCGTGCGACGGACGCTCGGGCCGCGACGAGCATCCGACCACGGCCCACGTGCGAAACGAGCGAAGGATGCGCTCGGCAACCATCGGGTCACTCCATGGGTCGCGGACCGGCTCCATCAGCGGCGTCGAGCCAGCTCCTGGAGCGCTGCCTTGATGCGCGCGTCCAGGCCGCCGTCCGCTCCCGCCACGGCTCCGGCCGCCCGCCGCGCCTCCGTCGCCGAGTACCCCAGTGACTCGAGCGCCGCGACGACGTCGGAATCCGTGGCCGTCGCACCGCCGGCCGCGATCCCGGCGGCGTGCACCTTCTCCTTGAGCTCCAGGATGATCCGCTGGGCGGTCTTGCGTCCGACGCCTGAGACCGAGGTGAAGACATCGGCATCGTCGGTGATGATGGCAAGCTGAAGCTTCGTGACGGGGTGTGCCGAGGTGATGGCCAGCGCCAGGCGCGGGCCGACCTGGGAGACGGTCATCAGCAGTTCGAAGAACGCCAGCTCCTCGCTCGTGGAGAAGCCGAAGAGCGCCTGCTGGTCCTCCCGGACAAGGTGGTGGGTGTACACCGCTGCCTCGCTCCCCTGCCGGAGGCGGCCGAGCAGCTGCGCTCCTGCAACGATGCGGTAGCCGATGCCCCCGACCTCGACCAGCGCGTGGTCGTGCCCCACGAACGTCACCGTGCCACGCACTGACCCGATCATCCGGCAACGCCCTTCGGCGACGATGCTGCGCGATAGGCGCAGCCGATGGCGATCGCGAGCGCATCCGTTGCGTCGTCGGGAACGCTGGCGAGCGACACGCCCAACAGACGTTCGACCATCGATGCCACCTGCTGCTTGTCGGCCGATCCGTTCCCACAGACCGTCTGCTTGACCTCCTTCGGGGTCGGCTCGTCGATCGGCACGCTGGCGCTGGACGCAGCCAGCAGGGCCACGCCTCGAGCCTGGCCGACGGCCATCGCCGTCTGCACGTTCCGCTGGAAGAAGAGGCGTTCGATCGCGATTCGATCCGGCCGGTGCTCCTCGATCAGGCTCCGCAGGGCCGCGTGGAGCTGTCCGAGCCGATCAGCATCGGTGGCGTCCGACGGAGTCCGAACCACGCCTGCGTCGACGAGCCGCAGCGCGGTTCCGCGCTCGAGCGAGACGACGCCGAAGCCGCAGAGGGCCGTGCCGGGGTCGATACCGAGCGTGATCACGATCGCATGGTAGCCGGTCTCCACGAGCGCGACGGACGTTCGAGATCTTCCGTACGCAATGCTTGACAGTGTCCGAGACTTCTCGTATAGTACCGCTTGTCCGATCTCTCTCGGACACCCGCGGAGGGTTCGCACCGAAGGACCGCATTCGAATGATTATGCCCAACAGTCGCCTCAATCGAGCATTCTGGGAAGCCCGGCGCGCGCGCCTTGGCGCGACCCCCCGGAGCGGTCACGCCGTGTCGGCTCCCGGCGCCATCCGCGTCCGCGTCGGCCACGGTCTGATCGGCATCGGCAGCTGGCTGAGCGGCGACGGCGTGGCTCCGTCGCCGCGCAGCGCGCACGGTCGCCCGGCCTGAGTCACAAGCACGGAGGCTCCATCATGGCGCCACGACTGCGACCCACCGACGCCCCCCTCGTCCAGATCGATCCGGCCCCCGCGTACGAGCTGCTCCAGGGCATCGCCACCATCGTCGACCTCGAGGACGACGATACCTACGACGTCGGCCCGGAGTGGCTGGCCGAGATGCGCGCGCGCGCCGGTGACGAGCTCATCGAGCGCATGCGCGCGGTCGCGTTCGGGGAGCTCGACGCCTTCACCCACCTCACCGGGCTCGCCTACGACACTCCGGCGCCGCGCGACGTGCCTGCCTTCCTCGCCCACCTTCGCGCCACCGACGCCGAGGAGATCAAGCTCCACCTGGTCCAGTACTACACCCGCGACGCGCGGCGCATGACGCCCCTCTCCGTCATGCGCGGCGCCGTTGCGGGCGACCCCGACGCCAAGGCCGCGTTCATGCGCACGTCCCACCCCGAGTACGAGCCCTGGCAGCACTTCCTCGCCGGCGTCCTCGACGCGGACGGTGAGGCGCTCAAGCGCGAGCTCATCGATGCGCTCGAAGCGTGGAACGAGCGGGTCTGGAGGCCGGAAGCCGCCACCATTCAACCGATCCTGGAGCGAGACGCGGAGGCGAAACGCGAGCTCCTCGCCGCGCAATCGCTCGAGGACTTCGTCCGTGAGGCCACGAACGGCGTCGAGTTCGTCCCGCGACCGGGGATCGACCGCGTGGTGATGGTGCCATCCTTCGTCCGCCGGCCGCTGGTCGCGCCTGCCGAGTTCAGCGACGTCCAGCTCATCGTCTACCCGGTTGCGGACGAGAGCGTCACGGCCGAGACCGACGAGCCGCCGCGCCGCCTCGTTCGCCTCTCGAAGGCCCTTGGCGACGAGAAGCGGCTCCGCATCCTCCGTGCGCTGGCGGACGGGGAGAAGACGCTGCTCGAGCTCGCGGAGCAGTTCGGTGTGGCCAAGACGACCATGCACCACCACATGATCATCCTCCGGTCGGCCGGCCTGGTGACCGTCGGCGTCGGCCAGAAGCGATACCGGCTGCGCCAGGAGACCGTGCCGGACGTCGGCGCCCTGCTGGACGGCTACCTGTGCAGCCCGACGGCGTCCGCCGGCACCACGCGCCGGGCGGCCGGCGAGTGAGCGGGACCCACGGGCGGACGCGAGTGCGTCAGACGACCTGCGCCTCGAGCCTCTCCATGAGCTCGGCCGGGATGTCGAAATTGGCGTACACGTTCTGGACGTCGTCGAGGTCCTCGAGCCGCTCGAGGAACTGAAGCACGGCCCGTGCCTGCTTCTCCTCGGTGATCTCGACGGTCGTGGTCGGCTCCATCGACAGCTCGGCCGACTCGGCCTCGTAGCCCGCCGCGGCCAGCGCCGTCCGAACCGCTTCGAGGTCCGCGGGCTCGGTGGTGATCTGCAGCGCGCCACCCTCGGGCGCCCCGACGTCGGCCGCCCCGGCATCGATCGCCGCCAGCGTCACCTCGTCCGGGTCGCGGCCGTTGAGTGAGATCGTGATCACGCCCTTCGGCTCGAACTGCCAGGCCACCGGCGACAGCGAGCCGCCAGACTTCGTGAACGCGCTGCGCACCTCCGAGGCCGTCCGATTCCGGTTGTCGGTCATGGCCGCGATGATGACCGCCACGTTGGCCGGCCCGATGCCCTCGTAGGTGATCTCCTCGAACTGCTCGGCATCCGCTCCTGCCCCGGTCGCGCGCTCGATGGCACGCTTGATGTTGTCGGCGGGCATCGAGTTTGCCTTCGCCTTGTCCACCGCCATGCGCAGCCGATAGTTCGCCTCGGGGTCTCCCCCGCCCTGGCGGGCGGCCGTGATGATCTCGCGGCTCAGCTTCGTGAACAGTGCGCCGCGCCTGGCGTCGTTCGCGCCCTTCTGCCGCTTGATGGTGGACCACTTGCTGTGGCCGGACATGCAACCTCCTGCCACGCGCCGTGCGCGGGCTGATTCGTGCTCGTTCGGAGCGCGAAGTGTAGCAAACGGCGCATGATGGACCGGTGAGCGACCCGGATCTCGCGAACCCGGCGTCCGTGCGCGGGCGGCCCGAGAACGCCGGCGTCCTGCGCTACCTGGGCCAGGGTGCGGAGCCGGGCTCGGTGGCGGTCGAAGCGCCGACGCCACAGACCGACCGCTGGCACCTCGGCGCCCACCCGGACGTCGTGGATCGCCTCTGGACCGCCCTCGCGGCGGGCGTGCCCACGGTCAGCCCACGGCTGATCGCCGGTGGCGCAGCGCTCGTGGAACGGGCCGGCGGCAGGATCGTTGCCGTGGCGCTGGGCACCACCTACGCCATCCGCCTGGCCGGCGCGTCCCTGGCCGAGGCTCGGGAGCGCGGCTACACCACCGTCCACGAGTACCGAACGGTGGGCCGCACGCTCGATCTGACGGCGACGTTCGGGCCCGGATGGGTCTTCGGGCGCCACGACCCCGGTGAGGCCGCCTGGCTGGTGGCCAGCCACGGCGAGGGCTGACCTCGGTCAGCTCGGCGAGGCGCGAATCCGATCGCCGATCCGCTGGAGGACCTGCCGATCCACGCTCCAGCGTCCGGCACCGAGCACGACGAGCACGGAGGCAAGCCCGAACAGCCCGACGTGGGCGATGACCGGATCGTCGGGAAGCGCGAACATGGCCAGCGTCAGGACGGCGAAGCCGACGACGGCCGATGCGCGGGTCAGCACGCCGAGAAGGATCGCGAGACCGAGCGCCGTCTCGACCAGGAACGCGCCGACCACCCATAGCTGCGCGGAGACCGGCACGACCGAGGTGAGCTGGTACTGCTCGACCGCGGCGAGCGCCTGGTCGTACACGAGCAGCTTGTCGGCGATGCCCGATGCCGCGAAGGCGCCTCCCAGGCCGATCCGCACGAGGAGCGGGACGAAGTCGTCGAAGTGGCCGGCACCGAGATTCTCGGTCGCGGCCCGTGCGCCCGGCCCCCGCGGAAAGGCGGCGCGCAGCAGGTCGTCGAGGCTCGGACGGCCAGGGCCGAGCACGGCGGCCGCGGCCAGACCACCGGCCAGGTCGAACATCATGACCAGCCCGGGATTGGCGACCAGTGCCACCAGGTAGCCGCCGAGCGTGGCAATCGCCGCTGGCCGCACCGCCAACCCGACCAGGATGAGGAACCCGGCTGCGGTCAGCAGCAGGGCCAGGATCGTCGATGCCGGCAGCGTCGGCATGAACAGGACGCGGGAGAGGCCCGCGCCCACGAGGACGAGGCCGACCGAGAGGCGGATCATCCACGGCACGAACTCGGCGTACTGGTGGCCGTGCACCACGAACCGTTGTCGCGGGCCCTCGAGCGGCCGCCAGCGGGCCCAGGCAAGCACGAGGACCGCCACGGCCAGGGCCCCGGCCGCCAGGATGAGGAGCGAGGCCGGATCGGCAAGGGTGTCGAGCAGGAAGCCGACCGGGTCCGGCGAGTCCCCCGGTTCGGTCACATAGTCGACGTGGGCGATGAGGCGCATCGGCCCTACCGTACGCGATCGAGGGTCCGGCCGGCTCGGGCGGGCGTCCGGCCCGACCTATAATCGAGGTCAGATTCGGCCACGACCGCCCGAGGCGGACTCCATCGGCCTCGGCGACTTCGACCTGACATGCCCGAAGGAGCTCCGATGAAGCCGACCACCCCTGACAAGATCCGGAATGTCGCCCTCATCTCCCACGGTGGCGCCGGGAAGACGAGCCTTGCCGAGGCGATGCTCTTCGACGCCGGCGCCATCTCGCGTCTCGGTACGGTGGAGGCCGGCACCACGACGCTCGACTGGGACCCCGACGAGCACAAGCGGAGCCAGAGCATCAACCTCGCCATCGGGTCGGTCGAGCACGACGGCGTGCGGATCACGATCGTCGATACTCCCGGATACGCCGACTTCCAGGCCGATGTCGTGGAGGCGCTCGCGGCCGTCGACGCCGCGATCCTGGTGATCGACGCCAGCTCAGGGGTGGAGGTCGGCACGGAGGAGGTCTGGAGGCTCGCCGACGAGCGCGGCCTGCCGCGGATGATCTTCGTCAACAAGATGGACCGCGAGAACGCGAACTACGACGCCACCCTCGAGCAGCTCAAGGCGCGGTTCGGGCCGAAGATCGCGCCCGTCTACCTTCCGATCGGTGCCGCGGACTCGTTCCGCGGATACGTCGACGTCATCGAGGAGCACGCCAGCGTCTACGAGAACGGCTCGCCCAAGGAGGTCCCGATCCCACCCGAGCTCGAGGGGATCGAGCACACCCGGCACGACCAGCTCGTCGAGGCGGCGGCCGAGGCCAGCGACGAACTCATGATGAAGTACCTCGAGGGCGAGGCCTTCAGTGACGAGGAGATCGAGGCGGCGCTCCACAAGGGCACCCGCGAGGGCAGCGTCGTTCCGGTCTTCGTGGGATCGGCCACGAAGAACATCGGCGTCCGGGAGCTGCTGTCGATGATCGTCAAGCACGTGCCCTCCCCCGCCGAGGTGGGCGCGCGCACGACCGTGGACGGGAAGGAGATCGGTCCCGACCCGAACGGACCGTTCGTGGCGCAGGTCTTCAAGGCGGCCGCGGATCCCTTCGTGGGACGGCTGACGTACTTCCGCGTCATCTCGGGGACGCTCTCCGGCCAGGGACACGTCTACAACGCGACCCGCAAGGACGAGGAGCGGATCGGCAACCTCCTGGCCGTCCAGGGCAAGGAGACCGAGAACCTGCCCAAGGTCGGGCCCGGCGACATCGCGGCCGTCGCGAAGCTGACCTCGACCCATGCCGGCGACACGCTCGTCGCCGATCGATCGCGGGCCGTGGAGCTGCCGGCGTTCACCTTCCCGTCGCCTTCCCTGCAGGTCGCCATCGAGCCGGAGTCGAAGGCCGATCTCGACAAGCTCGGCCAGGCGCTCCATCGGCTGGAGGAGGAAGAGCCCTGCGTCCGGATCCATCGGGAGGACGGCACCGGTGAGACGATCCTGACCGCCATGGGCGACGCGCACGTGGACGTGATCGTGGAGCGCCTGAAGCGCAAGTTCGGCGCATCGGTCACCACGGCGACGCCGAAGGTGCCCTACCGCGAGACGATCCGTCAGCCGGCGCGGGTCGACAACAAGTTCAAGCGGCAGACCGGCGGCCATGGGCAGTACGGGCACGTCGTCATCGAGTTCGCCCCCGGCGAGATGGGGTCGGGCTTCCAGTTCGGCGACCGCATCGTGGGCGGGGTGGTGCCGAAGCAGTACATTCCCGCGGTCGAGAAGGGCCTGCGCGAGGCGATGACCGAGGGCGTCCTGGCCGGCTACCCGGTGGTCGACCTGCAGGCCACGCTGGTCGACGGCTCCTACCACACCGTCGACAGTTCCGAGATGGCGTTCAAGGTCGCCGCGTCCCAGGCGCTGAAGAAGGCTTTCGAGGCCGGCTCACCGGCCCTGCTGGAGCCGATCCTGGAGGTCGAGGTCGTCGTGCCCGACGAGTACATGGGCGACGTGATGGGCCAGATCACCTCGAAGCGCGGGCACGTGCTCGGCATGGACTCCGCCGACGGCCAGCAGCATCTCCGCGCCCAGGTCCCGCAGGCCGAGATGTTCCACTACGCCACCGAGCTGCGCTCCATCACGCAGGGCCGCGGCAGGTTCAGCTGGAAGCTCGACCACTACGCCGAGGTGCCGCACACCATCGCTGACAGGGTGGTCGCAGAGGCCTCACAGAACGGCCACGGTCCGGATCGCGGCGGCCACTGAGCGGCGCCGCGCCAGACGACGCCGGTGCCGCGACGCCGGTGCGGCGACGAGGGCGCGGCGCTCTCCGCGCACCGTGCTTCCTGGAGGCATTGCGTGGGTCGCGGATCGGCTCTCCCCGCAACGTGCCCGCGTGCGCTCATTGTGCGATCGGTGGCGCCCCGGGCACCTCCGATCCGAGCGTGACCCGCGCCGTCCACCGGTACGAACCGTCACATACCGCGCTCCATTCGCGCAGTGTGGGGATTGCCGAGTCCACGCGCCGCCACGGCGCCGAGCGCGGCGAGCCGATCAGCGACCGGGTCAGCGCTCGCGGAACGCCCACGGCTCACCCGTGGCACGGCGGCGCGCCAGGGTGCGCCGATGCGCGATGCGCTCGGCGAGGTAAGTCGCCAGGCCGAAGGCGACGGCCACCAGGCCCACGACCACCGGCGCCACCGACCAGGGCTCGCTCGAGCCGAGGACCACGGTCAGGATCCAGATCGCGAAGGCGGTGATGGCCGAGGCGGCGAAGGCTGCTGACAGGGCGCCGGTCAGGAAGGCGAGCCTCACGACCCCGGTCCCTCCCCGATCTCCGCCACGGCCAGCGTGCGCTTGCCACGGCGCAGGAGCAGCCAGCGGCCGTCGAGCAGCTGCGATCGATCCGGCACGGCGTCCACGCCGCTGACTCGCTCATTGTTGACGTAGGCGCCGCCCTCGGCGAGGACGCGGCGGGCCTGGCCTCGGCTGTCCGACAGTCCGGTGGCGACCAGCAGGTCCAGCACCGCGGGCAGGCCGTCGCCGGCGGGGACCGCGGCGCGCGGCAGATCGGCGAAGGCGGCGGTGAGCGTCTCGCGGTCCAGCGTGTGCAGATCGCCCTGACCGAACAGGGCGTCCGACGCCTGCGCGGCCGCGGCGGCGGCCTCCGGGCCGTGCACGAGCGACGTGACCTCCTCCGCCAGCGCACGCTGGGCCTCCCGGGCCTCGGGACGCGCGGTCACCGCGGCCTCGAGGGCCGCGATCTCGTCGTGCGAGCGGAACGAGAACACGCGAAGGTAGGTGCCGACCACGCTGTCATCGGCGTTCAGGAACCACTGGTAGAAGGCGAACGGCGGGGTCAGGTCCGGATCGAGATACAGCGTCGAGCCGGTGGACTTGCCGAACTTCTCGCCATCGGGCCGCGTGATGAGCGGGGTGGCCAGGGCGTGCGCGGTGGCGCCCTCCACCCGGCGGATGAGGTCGACCCCGGCCGTCAGGTTGCCCCACTGGTCGCTGCCGCCGAGCTGCAGGATGCATCCGTGGCGCCGGTAGAGCTCGAGGAAGTCGACCGCCTGCATCACCTGGTAGCTGAACTCGGTGTAGCTGATCCCGCCGGCCTCGAGCCGCGCGCTGACCGACTCCTTGGCGAGCATGCGGCTCACGCTGAAGTGCTTGCCGACGTCGCGCAGCCAGTCCAATGCCGACATCGACCCGATCCAATCGAGGTTGTTGACGATCACGGCTGCCGCGTCGCCCTCGAAATCGAGGTAGCGCTCGACCTGCGATCGGATGCGCTCGACCCAGCCCTCGACGACCTCGCGAGCCTGCAGCGTCCGCTCGCTGGTCCGGCCGCTGGGGTCGCCGACCAGGCCCGTCGCGCCGCCGACGAGGCCGATCGGCCGGTGGCCAGCCAGCTGCAGACGGCGCATCGTGACGAGGAGGACGAGGTTGCCGAAGTGGAGGCTCGGGGCGGTGGGATCGAAGCCGCCGTAGTACCCGACCGAGCCGGATGCCATGGCCGTGCGCAGGGCGTCGAGATCGGTGTGGTCGGCGATCATGCGCCGCCACGCCAGGTCGTCGAGCACGGCGGTCCGTGTGTCCGGGGTCATCATCGGCCGTGAGGATACCCCAGCGAACATCCGTGCTACCCTGCCGCCCGATGACCCGACGTCCACCGCCGCCGGGACGCCGCGGGCCGCCTCGGCGGCCCTCCCGAGGGGCTCCCCGTCGACCGCCGGGCTCTCCGGCGCTTCCCCGCCTCATCCTGGGGGTCTTCGGCGCGCTCGCCATCGGCCTGTTCGCCTGGATCCTGGCGGTGTACCTGTCGTTCACCGCCGACCTGCCCGACGTGGGAGAGATCGAGAACTTCGACCTCGCCCAGGGGTCGACCGTCGTCTCGGCCGACGGCACCGAGCTGGCGACCTTCGCCGTCGAGGACCGGCGCGAGATCACCTTTGCCCAGATCCCGCCGGTCATGATCGACGCCCAGGTCGCCGCCGAGGACCAGCGATTCTGGGAGAACCCGTGCGTCGACTTCCAGGCGATCGCTCGAGCGTTCCTCCAGAATCTGCAGGCCGGGCAGACCGTCTCGGGGGCGAGCACCATCTGTCAGCAGCTCATCGGCATGCGACTCATCGATCCGACGATCGCCGCCGATCCCGAGCGCAGGGTCGAGATGAAGGTGCGGGAGGCGCTGCTCGCGCTGCGGCTCGACGACCGCTACCCCGGTGAGGAGGGCAAGCAGCGCATCCTGGAGATGTATCTCAACCAGGTCTACTACGGGAACAACGCATACGGCATCTGGTCGGCCGCGCAGGCGTACTTCGGCAAGGACATCACCTCCGATGCCGCCGACGACCAGCTGACCGTGAGCGAGGCGGCCCTCCTGGCCAGTCTCGTGCGCGCGCCGTCGCGACTCGACCCCAGCACGGAAGCGGTGCAGGAGGAGGTCGATGGCGAGACGCGGTACGTGGTGCCCGCGACCGCCGGCGCGATTCGCACCCGGAACTTCGTGCTCGAGCAGATGCTCCAGTCCGAGTTCATCACGCAGGCCCAGTACGACGAGGCGCTGGCCGAGACGATCATCCTCGCCGCGCCACGGGAACGCGCGTACCGCGCGCCGCACTTCGTCTACGCCGTGCGCCGCGAGGCCAACGAGCTGCTCGACGGTGAGGCGCTCCTCGACACGGGAGGCCTCCGGGTGGTGACGACCCTCGACTTCGAGGGCTACCAGGTCGTCGCCGAGAAGTGGGCACGGGTGGCCTACGACATGGACCGTCTCTCGGACGCCGAGCTCGTCGACACGTACGGCGAGGCCGCCCTCGGCTGGATCGCCCAGCTGCAGGGTCGGAACATCAACAACGACGCCATCGCGACGATCAACTACCGCACCGGAGCGGTCCTCGCCTATGTCGGCAGCGCGAATTTCGACGGCGAAGCCACCCCGGAGCACCAGCCCAACTTCGACGTGCTCGGCCAGGGCTACCGGCAGTCCGGGTCGGCCTTCAAGCCGATCACCTACGCGGCCGGCTTCGAGTCCGGCGTCATCAGCCCGGCGACGATGTTCATGGACGTCGAGGGCGAGATCGTCGACGGCTACTCGGTGCCCAACGCCGACAACCGGGAACGTGGCCCGGTGCGGGTGCGCGACGCGCTGAAGTACTCGCTCAACATTCCCGTGGCCAAGGCGCAGCAGCTGATCGGCACCGACAACGTGGTGGCGCTCGGTGAGCGGATGGGGCTGGAGTGGGATCCCCGCCAGGAGAACGAGGTGGCCGTGCCGTCACTGACGCTCGGCACCATCGGCGTCCATTTCCTGGACCTCGTCGGCGCGTACGGCGCAATGGCGAATGGCGGCACGTTCGTGGAGCCGTATCTCATCGAGCGCATCGAGACCAGTGATGGGACCGTGCTGTACGACCACGCCACGGATGGGCCGACACCCGAACGCGTCATCTCGGAGCAGTCGGCGCATCTCGTGACCGACATCCTGGCCGACAACACCGCTCCGGCGGCGAATCCGCTGTGGGGGCCCCGCTTCCAGCTCGAGACCGATGACGGCACGCGCCGTCCGGCGACGCTGAAGACCGGCACGACGAACGACTTCCGCGACCTGCAGGCGGTCGGGTACCTGGCGCCGGATCCCGATCCGACGATCCCGGACGGTGCGATCGTCACCGGGGTGTGGGTCGGCAATTCGAACTTCGCAGCCATCGACGACGTGTTCGCCGCCGACGGTCCGACCTTCATCTGGCACGACTACATGACCGAGGTGGCGGCACGGAACGAGCTCCCGATCGTCGACTTCGCCCGCCCCGACGGCGTGGCCGAGGTCACCGTCGACGCGATCAGCGGCCTGCTCCCCGGCGAGCACACGCGCACCACCGTCACCGAGCTCGTCCGGACCGACCGTCAGCCGGGGCGCCAGGACACGACGCACCGCGAGGTCCGGATCGAGACCGAGACCGGTCGCATCTGGCAGGAGGGCTGCGGCGACTACGACTTCGTGTCCCCCGCTCCGACGCCGGACGACGACGGCGAAACGCCCCCGCGCGAGCCGCTCGAGGAGGTCGTGCTCGACCTTGTCGGCTGGGAGGCGGACCGGCCAACGTGGGAGGAGGCCAACCTCGCGTGGATCGAGGCGTGGCGCGGCCGCGAGGACGAGCTGAACGGCGGCGTTCGGGTGCCGTATCCCGGACCGCTCGACGCGCCGCTCGGGCCGACCGAGGAGTGCGTGCCCGGCGAGATCCCGACGTCCTCGCCAACGCCGTCCCCCACCCCGTCACCCACGCCCACGCCGACGCCGTCCCCCACGCCGTCACCCACGCCGACGCCGACCGCGGCGCCGACGCCGACGGAGGTGCCGACGCCGACCACCGAGCCGTCACCCACCTCGGAGCCGACGGACGGCGCCTGACGAGACCGCGACCCTCTAGAGCTCCGCGACCGTCGCCCCCTCGCCTCCCTCGTCACGACGCCCGCCCCGCACGCTCCGGACCCGCGGATGCTCGGCGAGCGCCTCGCGCACCGCGCGACGCAGTGCTCCGGTCCCGGTGCCGTGGATGATCAGCACCGAGTCGAGGCCGGCCAGCAGGGCCTCGTCCAGGTATGTCTCGAGCTGCTCGAGCGCCGCCTCGACGCGCTCCCCGCGCAGCGTCAGCGTCGGTGACACGCGCGCTGCTGCCCGCCGACGCAGCTCCTCGGCCTCCAGGTCCCGTGGCGTCGGTCCGGTGATCGGCTCGGGGACGACCTCGACGTCGTCGCCGGGAACCACGAGGCGTGCACCGTCGGTCTCCAGCGTCACCCGACCGGTGCGGCCACTGATCTCGACGACCCGCCCGGTGCTCCCCAGCGTCCGCGACCGAGCCCAGAGTCCCACGCGCGGTTGCGGGGCCGCCCGCTCGGCGTCATCGCCCGCGGCCGGTGCATCCGGGGCATCGTCGCCCGGAACGACAACCGACTCCGCCTCCGCCCGGGCCCGCTCGGCCCGCCGCGCCAGCTCGTCGAAGGCCTCCGCCGCGGGCCCGGTCGGGCGTCCCGTCGTTCGCCGCCCGGCAGCGAGGTTGCGCTGTCGAACGAGCTCTCGCCGGAGCTCCGCCACCTCGCGCTCGGCCCGCCCGACGATCGCATCGGCCGTGCGACGCGCCTCGGACAGGAGCTCGGACGCCTCGTGTCGCGCCCTGCGCGTCCCGGTGCGCGCCGCCTCGCGCTCGCCGGCAGCCGCGGCACGATCGGCGCGGGCTTCCTCCAGCGCCGCCGCCTGCGCCTCTTCGGCTCGCGCGATCGCGGCCAGCGTCTCCTCCATGCTCGCGTGCTCGGCGGAGATCCGTCCGCGCGCGTCCTCCAGGATCGGCCCTGGCAGCCCGAGACGTTCCGCGATGGCGAACGCCTGGCTCTTGCCCGGCAGCCCGATGACGAGCCGGTACGTCGGCCGCAGCGTGGCCACGTCGAACTCGACCGCCGCATTGCTCACCAGCGGGTGATCGGTGGCGAAGGTCTTCAGCTCGGCGTAGTGCGTGGTGGCAGCCACGCTGGCGCCCATCTCCAGGAGCCTCGAGACGATCGCCATCGCGAGCGCCGATCCTTCGGCCGGGTCCGTGCCGGCGCCGACCTCGTCGAGCAGGACGAGCGTCCCTGGTCCTGCGGCGTCCACGAACCGCACCACGTTGCGAAGGTGGCTGGAGAAGGTCGACAGCGACTGGGCGATGCTCTGCTCGTCGCCGATGTCGGCCATCACGCGCGTGAAGACCGGCAATCGCGCGCCATCGGCCGCGGGAACGCGCAGGCCGGCCTGGTGCATGAGCGACAGGAGGCCGAGCGTCTTCAGCGAGACGGTCTTGCCCCCGGTGTTCGGACCGGTGACGATGAGCGCCCGATAGCCGAAGCGCTCCCCGAGCCGCAGGTCGATCGGCACCGCGGTCGGTCCCAGCAGCGGATGGCGTGCGGAGAGCAGCTCGACGGCGTCACCGGCGATGGCCGGCCGAACCGCGTCCATGCTCTCGGCCAGCCGTGCCCGGGCGATCCACAGGTCCGCCTTCGCCAGCGCGCCGAGGGAATCGCGCAGGGAGTCGGCGCGGGCCTCCACCTCGCGGGAGAGCTCGTCCAGGATCCGCTCCACCTCCCGCTCGGCCGCGAGCGTGGCCTCGGTCCAGGTGTTGTTCAGCTCCACCACGGAGAGCGGCTCGATGAAGAGGGTCGCCCCGGACGCGCTCTGGTCGTGGACAATCCCCTTGACCCGACCCTTCGCCTCGGCCCGAACCGGGATCACGTAGCGGCCGGCCCGGACGGTCACGATCGGCTCGCCGATGACCCCCGCCATGGCCGAGGAGCGGATCATCGCGTTCAGCCGCTCCCGCACGCGCTCCTGCGCCGTCCGCAGCCGCTTCCGGATGGTCGCCAGCTCCGACGACGCACTGTCCAGCACCTCGCCGGCGTCGTCCAGCGAGCGGGCCAGCCGCTGCGCCAGCTCAGGCGCCGGATCGAGGGTGTCCCGCAGCTCTGCCAGGTGCGGGTCGCGCCATGTCTTGAGGCGGGAGGCGAAGTGCTCGGTGGCATGCAGCGTGTCTCCGACCTCGAGCAGTTCCCCGGGCGTCAGCCGCCCGCCGCGGGCGGCCCGCTGGATGGCGCCCCGGATGTCACGCGCGCCGCCGATGGAGGCCTGCGCCTGCTCGGCGAGGAGGCGGATGGTCTCGTCGGTCTGGTCCTGGAGGAGTCCGACATGCGCGGCATCCGCGACAGGGACGGTGGCCTCCGCGAGCTCGCGCGACGGCGCGAAGGCCGTGAGGGTGGCCAGCTGTTCGACGATCGCGGTCCACTCGAGCGCGCGCAGGGTGCCCGCGTCGGCGGCGGAGCCGGCCTGCGGGTCAGCGCGAGACATGCGGGTCATCGGGGATCCAGAACCGCAGCGCGCGTGCCGCCCACGGTCCCGCGTAGGCCACGCCGATGCGCGGCCCTCGTCGCACGGTCGGCCTGGGTCCGCGTCGCGCCTCGACTCGCACCGGCCCGCGCAACAGATCGCTGCCGTCGAGCGTGCGGTCGATGCCGAGGGCGCGCCCGACATTGCCCGGCCCGGCGGCCAGGCGGACGTCGGGCACCGATATCCCGCGCCGCTGCCGGGCGAGCTCCAGGCCCTCGTCGAGTGCCATCGCGCGAACCAGCACCGCCTCGGGCTTCTCTCCAGGACCGGCCACGATGTTCAGGCAGTGGTGCAGGCCGTAGATGAGGTAGACGTACAGGTAGCCCGGCGGGCCGAACATGACGGCGTTCCGCGGCGTTCGGCCGCGGGCCGAGTGCGCCGCCAGGTCCTCGGGCCCACGGTACGCCTCGACCTCGACGATGCGTCCGCCGACCGAACCCTCGGGGGAATCGTGCACGAGTCGCGCTCCCAGCAGATCGAGCGCGAGATCGGCGGCGGGACGGTCGAACCAGGCGCGCGCCGGCTCGAGCCCGGGCGCGACGGCAGTCACGTCAGGAGCTGGGCGATGCCCGCCGGAACGAAGGGCCTGACCAGGAACCCGGCCGTCGGCACCAGGGTGTCACGGAAGAACTGCACGATGAGCGACTCGTTCAACGCCTCCCAGTAGCCACCGACCCAGCCCGCCGGTTCCGCGCCCGCGAGGAAGTAGCTGTCGTACACGAGCAGGTGGAACGTGATCAGCAGCCCGACCCACAGCAGCCCAAGTAGCCCTCCCGCAAGCTCATCGAGCTGGCGCGGTACCGGCAGCCGCGTGCGGGCATACATGGCGCGGATCGTGAACCAGGCGGCAACGACGAGGCCGATGAACAGGAGCACGAAGACGAGCAGCTCGCGGCCGGCCGGCGAGAAGGCCGTCCAGAACCCGAGAAGACCGACGATCGGCCCCTTCAGCTGCGCAGCAAGAACGAAGGCGATCAGCACCGCGATGCAGTTCAGCAGGTAGCGGATCGCGCCCTGGGTGAAGCCGATGAACACGCCGGCGGCCAGCACGACGATCACCGCCAGGTCGATCCAGTTCAGCTGGGCCAGCAGCTCCACGCCGCGCTCCTCCGTTCAGCGATGCCGAGCGTGCTGATGCTCCAGCCCGGGCGCGCGCAGGGTACCAGCCGCCATCGCCGCCCGACAAGGCGTCGCGCGTCAGCGGATCTCGGCGCCAAGGTGGTGGCGCAGTGAGCCACGGATCTTGTTGAGCGCCTTGTCGACCGCCTTCTCGTCGCCGGCGGTGTCGGGCTGGAAGCGGAGCGCCAGTGCGTAGCTGACGCGGCCCTCGCCGACCTGCGCGCCGCGGTACACGTCGAACAGGCGCAGGTCGACGAGCGTGGGCCCGGCGCTCATCCTCGCGACGCGGAGCAGCTCACCCACCGGCGTCGTCTCCGGCAGGGTCACCGCGAGGTCGCGATCGATCGGCTGGGCCGCGGGAATCGGGCGCGCCGTCCTCGACGCCGGGACGAGATCGAGCAGTCGATCGAGGCTGATGACGGCGTCCACGGGCCGGCCGCCGATGCCCCATGCGTCGGCCACGCGTGGGTGAACCTCGCCGAGCGACCCGTAGGCGCGGCCCTGCGCATCGCAGATCCGGCCGGTCCGTCCGGGATGGCGATGGGCGTGGCGCTCCTCGTCGGTCTCGGTCCGATACCCGGGCCGCGGCGCGCCGAGGGCATCGTGGAGCGCATCGAGGAGGCCCTTCAGATCCGCCACGTCCGCGTCGCGCGCGGGCTCACCGGGTCCACCGGCGACAGCAGGCCCGGCGAGCACGATGCCGAGCTCCCAGCGCTCGAAGCGCCCGGTCCCGGCGGTCTCCGCCTCGCGGTCACGGGGCGTCACGCTCGCGGCCTGGTGCCAGTACACCTTGCCGAGATCGAACAGCCAGGCGTCCGGCCGGCGCTGGCGCGCGTTCTCGGCGACGGCGGCCAGCAGCGAGGGGACCATGGACGGACGGAGGATCGAGTGCTCGATGCTCAACGGATTGAAGAGGCGCACGAGGTGCTCACCATCCGCGGCCAGGTCGGTGCGTCGCAGGTCCTCCGGCCCGACCAGGGCATGGGTCACGACCTCGTCGAGGCCGAAGCCGGCCAGGATGCGGCGCACGATGTGGCGTGGCCCGCTCGGATCAGGGCGGAAGGGCGGCAGCTGGGCAACCGGCAGTCGACCGGGCACCCGCTGGTAGCCGTGCGCCCGCGCAATCTCCTCCGCAACGTCCGCGGCGACGCCGACGTCGAGCCGATGCGACGGAACCCGGACGGCGAGGGCTCCATCGGCCCCGGCCACGCCGAAGCCCAACGGCTCGAGGAGCTCCCGGATCCGCTCGCCGCTCAGCTCGATGCCCAGCAGGCGCTCCATGCGGCGAACGTCGACCGTCACGTGGCGCTCCGGATGCGGCCCCGGGTCGTTGTCCACGATCCCCGCGGCGACCTTCGCGCCCGTGATCTCCTGCAGAAGCTGGGCGGCCCGGTAGGCCGCCTGCGTCGGCAGATCGGGGCCGATCCCCTTCTCATGGCGCATGCTCGCCTCCGAGCGCAGCCCGAGCCGGCGAGCGGTATTGCGAATCGTCGGCCCGTGGAACACGGCCGACTCCAGGACGACGCGAGCGGTGTCCTCGCCGACCTCGGTCGAGGCGCCGCCCATGATCCCGGCCAGGCCGATCGCCCGTTCGCGATCCGCGATGACCAGCATCTTCTCGTCGAGGACTCGCATGACGTGATCGATCGTCTCCAGCTGCTCGCCGGCGCGTCCGCGACGGACGATCAATTCGCCTCCCGGGATCGCGTCGGCGTCGTAGGCGTGCTGCGGCTGACCCAGCTCGTGCATGACGTAGTTCGTGACGTCCACGACGGCGCTGATTGGGCGCATGCCCGCAGCCACGAGGCGGCGCTGCATCCACTCGGGCGAGGGACCGTTGCTGACACCCTCGAACAGCATGGCGGTGAAGCGCGGGCAGAGATCCGGATCGTCGATCCGGACACGGACGTGGTCGGTCACCGGAGGGCCTGACTGATCGACCTGCGGGTCCGGAACGCGCAGCTCGGCCCCGGTGAATGCAGCGATCTCGCGAGCCAGGCCGACCATCGAGAGGGCATCCCCGCGGTTGGGCTTCACGTCGACGTCGAGGACCGTCTCCCCGACGATCTCGGCCAGCGGCGTGCCGACCGGCGGACCGTCCCCGGTGCCCAGGATGAGGATGCCGTCGGCATCGGTGCCGAGGCCGAGCTCGATCGGTGAGCAGAGCATCCCGTTGCTCACCACCCCGCGGATCTTGCTGCGCTCGATGCGGCGGTCGCCGGGCAGCACGGCGCCGACCAGCGCCGTGGGAACCAGCTGGCCGGGAGCGATGTTCTGCGCCCCACACACGACCTCGAGCTCACCCCCAGCCGGACCGACGTCGACCCGCGTCAACCACAGCGTGTCCGCGTTCGGGTGCCGCTGGACGTCGAGCAGGCGTCCGACCACGACATCGGTCCAGTCGGCGCCCGCAGTCTCCACCGCGCTCACCTCCATGCCGCGCATCGTCAGCTCGTCGGCCAGCTCGCGCGGCGAGAGGGCGACGTCGACGTAGTCGCGCAGCCAGGAAAGTGGAACGCGCACCTATCGGCCCTCGGCGAACTGGGTGACGAAGCGCAGATCGCCGCCGAAGAACAGGCGCAGGTCCGTGACCGCGTGCCGCAGCATCGTCATCCGCTCGAGGCCCATCCCGAACGCGTATCCCTGGTATTCGTCGGGATCGTAGCCTCCGGCGCGCAGCACGTTCGGATGGACCATCCCGGCGCCGAGGATCGTCATCCAGCCCGACCGCTTGCACGCCGGGCAGCCCTCCCCGCCGCATACCAGGCAGCCGATGTCGAACGCGACGCTCGGCTCGGTGAACGGGTAGTAGCCGGGCCGGAATCGCGTCGCCACGTCGCGGCCGTACAGCACGCGCGCGGTCTCCTCGAGCATCCCCTTGAGGTCCGCCAGGCTCGTGTCGCGGTCGACGACGAGGCCCTCCACCTGGAAGAACTCGAACCCATGGCTGGCGTCGACCGCTTCGTAGCGGAAGCACCGGCCGGGCGTGATCACCCGGATCGGCGGGTCGAGCGCGCGCATGGCGCGCAGCTGCGTGGGCGAGGTGTGGGTGCGCAGGATCGTCCCGTCGGCCGCCGGACGCGGCTCCCCCGCCTCCACGCTCCCCGGCTCGGCGACGTACAGGGTGTCCCACAGGTCGCGCGCCGGGTGGTCGGGCGGGATGTTGAGCAGCTCGAAGTTGTACTCCTCGGTCTCGATCTCAGGGCCTTCGAAGACCTCGAACCCGTACGCCTGGAAGATCTCGCGCAGGTCGCGCATGGTGGTCAGCACCGGGTGGAGGTGCCCGACGCGCCTCGGCCGGCCCGGCGCGCTCATGTCGACCGTCTCGGCGGCCAGGCGAGCCTCGAGGTCGCCGCGTCGGAGCTCGTCGAGCCGCTCGCCGAGCGCCGCCTCGATCTCGCGCCGAATCACGTTCGCCCGCTGCCCGGCCGCCGGTCGCTCCGCCGGTGGCAGGCTGCCGAGCTGCTTGAGCAGGCCGGTCAGGCCACCTGACCGGCCCAGCAGCTCATGACGCAATGCCTCGACCTGCTCGCCGGTCGCCGCGGCGGCCAGGCGTCGAGCGGCGTGGGCGCTCAGTTCCTCGAGCTCAGTGTGGAAGTCGGTCATGCGTGGTGGCTCATCATCGCGGATACCGAACGACCCCGCCCCGGAAACCGGGGCAGGGCCGTCGAGACCGGCGTCGGCGAACGCCGGTCAGCTGGAAAAGGACCCCTTGGCGGTCTCCACCATGGCGGCGAAGGCAGCGGGCTCCCGAATCGCCATGTCGGCCAGGATCTTCCGGTCGACCTCGACCCCGGCCGTCTTCAGGCCGGCGATGAAGCGACCGTACGGCAGCCCGTTCTGCCGCGAAGCGGCGTTGATCCGCTCGATCCACAGGCGACGCATGTCACGCTTGCGGTCACGGCGATCCCGGTAGGCGTAGACGAGGGCATGAATCAGGGCCTCGCGCGCCGGCCGGACGAGGGTCGACCGCGTGCCACGACGGCCCTCGGCCTGGTTCAGCAGGCGCTTGTGCCGGCGCCGTGCGGTGACGCCTCGCTTGACTCTGGCCATGGTGTCCCTACTTCCCCTTGCCCGCGTACGGCAGGAGCCGCTCGAGCTGGTCGTTGTGCGTGCTCGAGACGATCGCCTTGCCCGCATAGCGGCGGGTGCGACGGCTCGACTTGATCTCGAGGTGATGACCGCGCCAGGCCTTGGGCCGGATCCACTTGCCGGAGCCGGTCTTCCTGTAGCGCTTGGCCGTCCCCTTGTGGGTCTTCATCTTCGGCATGACTACGATCCCTGCTGTGCCGGCTGGTCGTTCGCCGCCTCGGGCTGAGCGACGGGCTGCGGCCCGGCCGGCACCTTGGCGGCGACCGCGTCGCCGATGGTCTCGCCGTTCGGCGCGGCCTCCGCGCCGCCGGCATCGATCTTCTTCTCGGGCCGCTTCTCGAGCGGCGCCATGATGATGTACATGCTGCGGCCCTCGAGCAGCGGCTGTCGCTCGATGGTGCCGTGCTCCGCGAGGAGCTCGGCCGTCCGCAGCAGCAGGTCCCGGCCGAGGTTCGCGTGGCTGATCTCTCGGCCGCGGAAGCGGACGGTGACCTTCACGCGATCCCCATGATCGAGGAACTGCGCCGCGCGTCGCGCCTTGGTCTGGAGGTCGTGAACGTCGACCTTGACGCCCAGCCGAACCTCTTTGAAGGTCTGCGACTTCTGCTTCTTCTTCTGCTCGCGCTCTCGCTTCTGGAGCTCGTACTTGTACTGCCCGTAGTCGAGGATCCGGCACACCGGCGGGACCGCGGTCGGCGCGACCTCCACGAGGTCGAGTCCCTTCTCCTGGGCCAGGGCGAGCGCCTTGAAGGTCGGCATCACACCGAGCTGCTCACCCTGATCATCGATCACCCGCACCTCGCGGATGCGGATCATCTCGTTGATGCGGAGGTCCCTTGCCAGTGCCTGCTCTCCTTCAACAGCAAGGCCACCGTCCGAGCACGGATGGGTGGCCCTGCAACGTACGCGAAATGCCGACGGATCTTACACCGAAATCGAACGGATGGTCAACGCGGATAGTCGTAGAAGACCGCGACCTGCCGACCGTCCGGATCGGCGACGCGGAAGCTCCGCGTCCCCTCCCAGTGATCCCCCGATGGAGGGGCGGCCAGCGCGAACCCGCGACGTCCGAGCTCCTGGGCCCAGCCATCGACCTCCGAGGCCGTGTCCACCTTGAAGCCGATCTGGATCCCGTCGCGCGTGGCGGTCTCGCCGCGCCGGAAGCTGAGCTCGAATCCGGCCAGCTCCAGATCGACTCCGCCCTCGTCGCCGGCGACGCGCCGGAACCCGAAGGCCGACTCGTAGAACTCGGCCACCCGCAGCGGATCGGTGGAGCGCAGGGCGAGCTGCCCCACGCCGCGCATCTTCCTCATGGCATCGTGGCGTGCGCGCCGCGGGTCGGGGCCGCGTCGCGACCATCAACCCGGTTCGTACCGAACAGCGTCACGCCGCGCATCACGGCCGCCGATGCCGGGCCCGCGGCCGTCACGCCTCGGTCGTGACCGGCCACAGCTCCCGCGACGCACTCCGCGCGACGAGGTCCGCGACGAACGCGTCCAGCGCGACCCCCTGGGACGACTCACCGGTCCGGAGCCGTGGCGAGACCGCGCCGGCGTCCTGGTCGCGGTCGCCCACGACGACCATGACCGGGATCTTCTGCTCCTGCGCTTCGCGCAGCTTCGCCTGCATGCGCTCCGAGCGCGCGTCGACCTCGGCTCGCAGGCCGGCCTCGGCGCAGGCGACCCGCACCTGCTCGGCATAGTCGAGGTGTCGGTCGGCGATCGGCACGATCATCACCTGCACCGGCGCCAGCCACAGCGGGAAGGCGCCGGCGTACTCCTCGGTGATGATGCCGAGGAAGCGCTCGAAGCTGCCGTAGATCGCGTAATGCACGATGACCGGCCGCTCGAAGCCGCCATCGGCCGCGCGGTATTCCAGGTCGAAGCGCTGGGGAAGCTGGTAATCGGCCTGGATGGTCGCCATCTGCCACTCTCGGCCGAGGGCGTCCTCGATGAAGATGTCGATCTTCGGGCCGTAGAACGCGCCACCGCCCTCGTCGAGGCTGTAGGTCATGCCGTCCTCGTCGAGCCGATCGCGCAGCCGGTCCTCGGCCCGCTCCCAGAACTCGTCGGAGCCGATCCGCTTCTCGGGCCGCGTCGCCAGCTTGGCGCGGGGCTCGAAGCCGAACGGCGCGTACTGCTTCCGGACGAGCGAGAGTGCCAGCCGCAGCTCGTCATCGACCTGGTCGTCGCGGCAGAAGACGTGCGAGTCGTCCTGGGTCAGCTGCCGCACGCGGAACATGCCCGCCAGCACGCCGGTGCGCTCCTTGCGGAACAGGACCGAGTAGTCGGCGAACCGGATCGGAAGCTCGCGGTAGGAGTGCGCCCGGGTCTTGTAGATCAGGATCTCCTCCGGGCAGTTCATCGGCTTCAGCCCGGAGACGTGGTCGTAGTCGTCGAGGACGAACATGTTGTCCTGGTAGTTCGCCCAGTGGCCGGACGTCTCCCACAGCTCCCTGCGAACCAGGCTCGGCGTGCGGACCTCGTGGAAGCCCGCCTCGCCCCGGACCTGGCGTGACCAGTCCTCGAGCGCGCGCCAGATCGCCATCCCACGCGGATGGAGGAACGGCGCCGCGGGCGACTCGGGGTGGAAGGTGAACAGATCAAGCTCGCGGCCGAGCTTCCGATGGTCGCGCTTCCGAGCCTCCTCGATGCGCCACAGGTGCCGATCCAGCTCCTGCTGGTCGTCCCAGGCGGTGCCGTAAATGCGCTGCAGCATCGGCCGCGTCTCGTCGCCGCGCCAGTAGGCGCCGGCCACGTTGAGCAGCTTGAAGGCGCCGAGATCGCTCGTCGAGCCGAGGTGGCCGCCGCGACACAGGTCCTCGAAGTCACCGTGTCGGTAGAACGAGACCGTCGGTCCCTCGGATTCGGGGAGGTCGTTGACGATCTCGACCTTGAACGGCTGGTTCCGCGCTTCGAGCTCGGCGACGGCCTCGGCGCGCGGCAAGTCGCGCGACCGCTGGAAGGCGAGCGCCGCCGCCTGCTGCTCGCGCATCTTCGCCTCGATCTGCTCCAGGTCGGCCGGAGTCAACGGGCGTGGCAGGTCGAAGTCGTAGTAGAAGCCGTCCTTGATGGCGGGGCCGATGCCGAGCTTCGCCTCCGGGAACAGCTCGACGACCGCCGCAGCCATCATGTGCGCGGCCGAGTGCCGCATCGCGGCCAGGTGATCCTCGGTGCCGGACGCGAGCGCGGCGTCCTCGTTCAGCTCGTCAGCCTCGATCGACATGCGCCGAAGGGTAACGCATTCGGGTGCCCGACTCGCGGTGGCGTCAGATGCGCTTGAACTGCTCGAACGGCTGCCGGCAGTCGGCGCAGTGATAGATCGCTCGACACAAAGTGGGGCCGAACGGGTTCTCCATGGTCGTGTTCCGCGAGCGACAGTACGGGCACTCCGCGACGGGGAGGACGGCGAGCTCGTCGAGCTGACCGAGGGCCGGACCGGGTGGCATCGGCGCCGGGGGGGCGAATCCACTCAGGCGAAGGCGTTCGCGACCCGTCTCCGAGATGCGATCGGACGTCCACGGCGGGTCGAAGACGACCGGCACCTCCACCTCATCGGCGAGGCCACCGGCCCGCAGCACCTCGGCGATCTCGGCCTGCATGACGCCGATGGCGGGGCAGCCGACGAAGGTCGGCAGCAGCTCGACGCGGATGCGGCGGCCGTCGACCTCGACGGAGCCGATGACCCCGAGGTCGACGACGCTGATCGCCGGGATCTCGGGATCCGAGACCGTCGACAGCGTCTCCCACACCTGCGCCTCCGACGTGGCGGTGGCCGGCCGGCTCACCATGTCGCCCCCTGCTGGGACCGGGCGACCATCGTGAACTCCCCGTGGAGCCACCGGAAGTCGTCGGTTCGATGACGCCGGCCGTCCCGGCTCGGAGCGACGTGCGGCAGCGCACCGGCGATCTCCTCGAGCGGCGGTCGCACGCGTGTCAGCCAGGTGGTGTGGAGCTCCGCCATCGGCGTGGTCAGCAGACCGGATCGCAGGAGCGCCTGCTCCGAGTCCAGCGGAGCGAACACCTGCTGTGCATCGGCCCACAGGCACTCGATCGCGGTCGCGAGTCGCTGACGTCCGTCCTCGGCGCCGTCCGCCAGGCGTCGCAGCCATGCCTCGGCGTGGATCAGGTGGTACGTCTCCTCGCGGCGCATCTTGCCCGCCAGCGCCGCAAGCCCCTGGTGCGACGATGCGGCCAGCGCGGCCAAGCGCACCGCGTCGGCGGTCTCGTACAGGTAGCGACGAGCCACGCTGAAGGCCCAGTCGCCGCGAGCATGGTTGAGGAGGGCGGCATGCCGGTAGGCCTCCGCCTCGCGGCCGAAGGCGATACGGTCCGCATCATCCTCGGTGAGCTCCGCGAGCAGCTCGTAGAGCGCCCTGGCGTGTCCCAGCTCATCCTGTGCGATCGAGCTCGTCGCGACGTCTTCCTCGAGCATCGGCGCGATGCCGGTCCACTCGGAGTCCCAGAAGCCGATGACGAACTCGTCGTCGGCAACGCCCAGGACCAGTTCGGCGAGGGCGTCACGCGTCGGCGCGTCGAGCGTCGGCACGGCGGCGGTCACTCCCCCGCTTCGGCCAGGGCCCGCTGCTTGGCCGCCTCCAGCTTGTGCTTGATGATGTAGCCGCCCGGCTTCTTGTGCGACCGATCGAAGGGAGGCTTCAGCAGGTCGGGATCGTCGAGCTCGGTGATCGCGTCGCGGGCCACGATCCAGAGCCGGTGCGACTCGCCTCGCCGTCCGTACAGCTCGCGCGCGTAGTGCATCGCCAGCTCCTCGTCGGGAGCGTTCACGTTGCCGGCGTGGACCATCGGGTCGCCCTCGTCCTCCTGGCGGAAGACCTCCCAGACGCGGTCGCGCCGGGCCTCCTGCTCGGTCACGCCGCGGCCGAGGCGCCTCCGAGCAGCGCGTCACGCACCCACTGGGTCTCGGCGTACTTGAGGCGCCGGAACTCGAGGCGCGACTGCGATGCCGGGCCGTGGCCGGTCACGACGGATTTCAGCTCGGCCCAATCCGGCTCGGTGTAGTGCCACCGGCCCTCGGCCTCGTCGTAGCTCAGGCTCTGATCCGGGATGCGGAGGCCGAGCTCCCGGATGCGCGGCACGTAGATCGAGAGGAACTCCTGGCGGAGCTGCTCGTTGTTCTTGGCCTTGATGCCCCAGTGCAGGTCCTTGTCCTTCGCCGGATCGGTCGGAGGCCCGTGCATCTGCATCAGGGGGCCCCACCATCGGTCGAGCGCCTCCTGCACCATCGCCCGCTGCTCGTCGGTGCCGTTCATCATCGTGAGCACGACGTCGCGGCCGTGCATGATGTGGACGGACTCCTCCCAGCAGATCTTCTTCATGGTGCGGGCGTACGGCGCATACGAGGAATCGCGCAGAGCCTGCTGGGAGACGATCGCCGCCGCGTCCACCAGCCAGGCGATGATGCCGACGTCTGCCCACGATCGCGTCGGGTAGTGGAAGACGTTGTGGAACTTCGTCTTGCCGTCCAGCAGATCCTGAAGCATGGCGGCGCGCGGCTTGCCGAGGTCCTCGGCCACCCGGTACAGCAGCTGCGCATGACCGACCTCGTCCTGGATCTTGCTGGTGAGGGCAAGCTTTCGGCGCAGGGTCGGCGCGCGCATGATCCAGTCGCGCTCCGGGAGCACGCCCATCAGCTCCGAGTTCGCGTGCATCTCGACGAACTTGAGGACGGCGGCGCGGTACTCGTCGGGCATCCAGTCGTCCGCCTCGACCTTGCCCCCCGAGCCGACGTGCGCGAAGAACGCCTCGGCGTCTCCCGCCTCGTGAGGCGGCCGTGCGTTGAGCGGCTGGATCGTATCGGCGTCGTTCATGACGTCGCTAGGGTACTGCAAGACCGATGCTCCGAACCAGCGTATATCCGATATATCCAGCTAGTCGGACGGCGCGATCGGCCGGAGCTCGAGCGTGGTGTCGAGGACGTCGGGGTGGACCATGGCCGGCGTGGCTGGATCGCCGGCGTACTTGACCTCGAAGCCTGAACTGCAGGCGGAGACGCGATCGGGGTCGGTTGCGGGTTCCACCCTGACGCGATGCTCGTCGGCCCCGATCTCGAGCGCCACCGGGCGGCCGCTCGTCGCCTCCCGATACCAGCGCGCCCCGGCACCGCGATACGAACGCACCAGGATGCGGCCGGCCCCGTCGACGACGACCCAGATGATCGTCCGGTGCACCGTGCCGAGGGCATCCTCGGTGCGGATCCGAACCTCGAGCGCATCGGCCAGGCGAGCGTGCAGATCGTCAGTCATGAGGAGCACGCTTGAGGGGGCGATGCCAGCGCGCGTAGGCCTCGTCCGGGCCCACGTCCACCCGAAGGGTATCGCCGTCGGCGCTCACGTCCACCCGTGGAACGTAGAGGTCGACCGGCAGGAGGCCGGCCGTTCGCACGAGGAGGTAGTCGGCGAAGACCGCATCGACGCGCCCGATGCGCCGACCATTCGCGCCGCGCAGCTCCACTCCGGCGCGGGGGGCACGTCCGTGCGAGGTCGATTGGTCCATGGCCGCAGCCTACCGCAGCGACATCGCGACCGACAGGACCCCCGCATGCATCTCGACCCGAAGCGGAAACCCGTCGAACGGCTCTCCGTCGAGGTGCACCAGCGTCTCCGGATCGCCGTCGATGGAGACCCTGCGGGCCCGCCGCATCTCGACCGCGGGATGATCGCCGTGCCGGCCGCGGTAGAGGTTCGGCAGCTGGCGAAGCGCATCGAGGCGCCCGATGTCGCCCACGACGCACAGGTCCATCCAGGCGTCGTCGACGCGAGCGTTCGGCGCGATGTGCATCCCGCCGCCGTAGTAGGCGCCGTTCGTGATCGCCACGAGCAGGATGCGCCGCTCGAATGGCTCCTCGTCGTCGATCACGATGCGGACCGCTCGGTTGGGAAAGTGGCGCAGCTCGGCAAGGGCGGTGACGAGGTAGCCGGCCCTGCCGCGCTGCCATCCGCGACGCCGAACCATGGCGTGCGCCACCTGTGCGTCGAAGCCGATGCCACCGGCCGAGGCGAACCAGCGCTCCATGCCCGAGGCTCCGCGCGCATGGAGGACGTCGACGCTGACCACCACGCGTCCCAGCGCCGCGGTCCACGCCTCCGCCGGGTCGCCGGGCAGGGAGAGGCTGCGCGCCAGGTCGTTGCCGCTGCCGACCGGCACGACGCCCAGGGAGCCGCCCGTCTGCGTCGCGAGCAGGCCGTTGACGATCTCCTGGATCGTCCCGTCCCCGCCGACCGCGACCACGCGGTCGTGCTGGCCGAGCGCGTCAGCCGCCCATGCCTCGGCGTCGCCGGGCCGGCCGGTGATGCGCAGACGCGCGTCCGGCCGGCGCTCGAGGCGCTCCCGAATCCAGCCGAGGAGCCGGCGCGCGCGACCGTTGCCGGCCGCCGGGTTGACGATCACGAGCGGGGCGTCAGGCATCGGCACCGATTGTTGCGGTGGCGTCAAGCCGGACGCGACGCTACCGTGAGGGCATGGACCGATGGCTGATCCGCGTGACCCGCCTCGTCGGCGCTGCCATCGGCGCCTTCGCCGGGGTCGTCGCGGTCCAGATGATGCGCCTGCGCCGGATGGAGTTCCTGCCGGGCCATCCCGGCTTCTACATCAACCACGTCGTGCGGTCCGCCGGCGTGGGGCCAGGGCGGCACCTGCGTCTGGCAGTGCTCGGCGACTCCACGACCGCCGGTGTCGGCGTGGATCGGCCCGAACATGCGCTTCCCTACCTTCTCGCGGAGCGGCTCGCCGCCGCCGAGGGCGCCGCGGTGCACGTGGTGAGCTATGGCTGGGCGGGGGCGCGCATCGCCGACGTCGCGCGCGTGCAGGTGCCCCGCGCGCTCGAGCCCCTGCGGGCAGGCGAAACGGCGCCGTTCCTGCCCGGTGCCGATGTCGTGGCGCTCGTCGTCGGCGCGAACGACGCGACCCACCAGACGCCCCCGCGACGCTTCCGCGCCGACCTGCGCGACACCCTGGCCACGATACGCGAGGCAGCGCCGCAGGCCAGGGTCGTCCTCGCCGGCATTCCGGCCTTCCGCGGCGCGCTCCGCGCCGTCGAGCCGCTGATCTTCATCGCCGACCAGTACGCCCGCCTCCTGCGCCCGATCGGCCGCGCGGAAGCGGTACGAATCGGCGCCGCCTACGCCGATCTCGCGGCCCAGGTCCCACCGTTGCTGCGCGGGCGCACCGACGTGCTCTCGAGCGATCGGTTCCATCCCTCCCACGTGGGCTACGCCGCGTGGGCCGACGTGATCGCCGCCTCCCTGCTCGACGGCGAGGCCGTCGCGGACGGGACAGCGATCGAGCGGGCCAGCGCCTGAGGCGGATCGGGCGGTGACGCGGGGCAACACCAACCTTGCCCGCGCCCTCGATGAGATGGGATGATCGGCGCTCCGCAGAACCCGAGTGCCCCTGGCGAATGTCACCGCGTCGCGCCCTTGCGCCACTCCTGCTCATCGGGCTGCTCATCGGCAGCCTCGGCGCCGCTCTGCCCGCGCGCGGAGCCGATGGCGCCACCCGCGTCGCGATCATCGTCGGCCCGGTCGGCGAGGAGCTGACACCGGTGTACCTCGCTCTCGCCGAGGCCGCAGCGACAGCCGCCGAAGTCCAGGGGGCCGAGGTGGCTCGCGCCTACTCGCCGGACGCCACGGCCGAAAAGGTCCTGGAGGCCGTCGCCGGCGCCAACGTGGTGGTCTACTTCGGCCACGGCGTCGGATCGCCGAACCCGTACGGGGCGTCCAACCCGGCCACGGTGAACGGGTGGGGCCTGAACGGGCCGGGGGCCCGCGGCACGCATGAGGATTCGTGGCGAGACGGCACCCTCGCCTATTACGGCGAGGCATGGATCGCGGCCAACGCGCGTCCGGCGCCGGGCTGGGTGATGATCTACTCGAACGCCTGCTACGCGCCCGGCGCCTCGGAAGGCTTCGACACGCCGGCCTCCGAGGAGGTGGCCGCGGCCCGTGTCTCGGCCTATTCTCGCGGCCCGCTGGCCGACCTCGGAGCCAGTGCCTACTTCGCGACCGACTACTTCGAGGGCGCCGCGCACCTCCTGACCCAGCTGCTCGCCGACCCGAATCGCACGTTCGGGGACGTGTTCATGTCGGAGCCGCGTTTCGCGCCGGACGGGCTGGCTCGATTGACGCACGGCTCCGTCGACGGCGCCGAGACGTGGCTCCACCGCTCGGCCTATTTCGACGGTCAGGTGGAGTACTGGTATGCGTTCGCCGGCGATCCGGATGCCACCCCGGCCGGCGGCGTGGTCGAGGGCTCGTTCACGTCCACCGCGCCGGCACCGGACGCCCCGACCGGCATCGTGAGCGGCCGCGCCTCCAACTACCCGGAGACCGCGGGATACGAGGGCCAGGCGACGGTGGCGCTGCCGGCCGGGCTCGACCAGGCGCGGGCCGCCGGGAGGGCGAGCGTCGCGCTCGTCTGCGCCGACCGCTGCGTGCTGCTTCCGGTCGTGGACCTGTGTCCGTGCTACGCCGGCACACCGGACGAGCGTGTGGCCAACCTGTCGCACGCCGCGTGGCGGCTCGTGACCGACGCTCCGCTCGAGGAGGGCCTGATCGACGTGGACATCTACCTCGACGTGGGCTTCAACGGCGCCAGCCCTGGGGTCCGATCGCACGACACCTGACGGGTGGTCAGGCCTCCCGGGCGGGAACCAGCGCGGGCAGGGCCGGTACGGTGCGCGGCCCCAGCCGGACCAACCGGAACCGCCGCGACAGCGAGGAAAGCTCACCGCGAAGCAGCTCGGTGGGAGATTGGCGCACCGTGCCGGAGACCGGGTAGCGCCCGTGGAACACGGCTCGCGCCAGGGCTGCGCGAGACGGATATTGTCCCGGCTCGAACTCGAGCGCGTAGTGATGCTCGCCGGTCGCCGCCTGGCGTGAGGAGCGCACCTGCGCCCACAGCGAGGTCGTGCCGCTCGGCAGCTCGAAGCTGACGAGGTGGGCCTCGCGCTCCTCGAGCGCCATGTCGGTGGCGACGAGGGCGCCGCCCACCGACACGTCCTGCACGGCGGCGGCGTTCCCGTCGATCCAACCGGGCACGTCGATGGCGAACCGAACCGCGCTCCGACGCTCCGATGCGAATCGCAGCGATTGAACGCGCCGGATCGCGAGCCACGTCAGTCCGGCATTCAGGCACATCCAGGCGAAGGCTCCGGCGGCCGCCCATTCGGAGACGTACCCCAGGTCGAGCGGACCGAGATGGAGGAGGTACGCGAACCCGGCCACCGTCGAGATCGCGAGCGACCCGCGCAGCAGGATCGGCGCCGACGTGGGAGCCCGGTTCGCGGCCATCCGGCCCTTGGGGGTGACGCGGAATCGCGGCGTCCGCGCGCTGAACAGGCTCAGCGTGGCAAGGAAGTTCGGCGTCATGCGGACCAGGTCGAAGACGATGGAGAGCACCGGACGGTAGGCGCCGCGGCCGAGGAGGTACAGGGCGGCCTGCTGCAGCGCGTAGGTCACGCCGAACGCGATGGCGAAGGTCATTCCGTCCGCGACGATGGGCAGCTGGCCGGTGAGGAGCACGACCGGCGGCAGCAGCAGGAAGCCGAGCGTGCGCCACGAGTCGAACCAGCCGAGCAACGTCGCGGCATACCCGAGGCGCTGGCCAAGGGTCAGGCCCGGGACGGTGAGCGGGTTCTCGGTCCGAAGGACCTGCATCGCGCCCGTGCCCCAGCGGTTGCGCTGCAGCTGGTACTGGCCGGCGTCATCGGCCGCCAGGCCTCGTGCGAGGACCTCGGTGTGATAGACGGTCTTCCAGCCTCGGCGGTGGAAGCGAATCGTGGTGTGGATGTCCTCCGTGATCGTGTCGGTCGCGGCGCCACCGACCTCCCGCAGGGCGGAGGCCCGGACGAGGGCGTTCGTGCCGCACCAGAACGCGGCATTCCATCGGTTCTTGCCAGGCTGGAGCAGACGGTAGAACAGGGTCTGCTCGTGGAACGGTTCGCCGTAGGCCTCACCTCCGCCGTGCTCGAAGCTCGTCACGTTGTAGAAGTCCTGCGGCGTCTGGACGAGCGCGACCCGGGGGTCGGCGAAGTAGCCCAGGGTGGCGGTCAGGAACTCGGGCTGCGCCACGTGGTCGGCGTCGAGGACCGCGATGATGTCCGCCTCGATCACGCCGAGCGCGTGGTTGAGATTTCCCGCCTTGGCATGTTCGTGCGTGGGGCGCGCCAGGTAGCGCGCGCCGAGGGTCGCCGCGAGGTCCTCGATCTCGGGTCGTTCGCCGTCGTCGAGCACCCAGGTCTCGTGCACCGGCTCGAGCGACACGGCGGCCGCGATGGTCGGGATCAGGATCTCCGGCCCCTCGTTGAAGGTCGGGATGACGACGGCGACCCGCGGAAGGCGTCGCAGCGGCCGGCGGACGGGCCGCCGGTCGACGTCCCAGAGGCTGAAGGTGAACAGCCCGAGCCCGATCGCAGCATGAAGTTCGAGCGCCAGCATCGGCCACGACAGCCACTGCGCATCGGGATTGAGGGTCGAGGTCACGCGCCAGCCGAGGTAGATCGCGGTCGCGAGAAGCGCGAGCAGCGACGTTCCCCGGATGAGGAGGAGGCGGCTCGGTGTCTCGCGCGGCGGAAGGTGCCCGCGACGGCGGGCCTGGATGGCCATTGCGCGCAGGAGACCACCCGGCGGACCTTTGGGCCATTCGCCGATGGTCCGGGCGCCGGCCCGGACGTCTAGGTCACCGTGACCTCGATGATGTGATGCCCGCGGGCCCCGTCTGGCGCCGGTGGCGTGCGTTCGTCGGTCTGGATCTCGCCCGCGCCGTCGGTGGCACGCACGCGAATTCGGTGCTCGCCCTCGGTCGCCTCCCAGCGCACGACCCACTGCACCCAGGTGGCGTCCGAGATCGGCGTGCTGAGCTCCGCAGGCTGCCACTCACCGTCGTCGACTCGGACCTCGACCGCGCTGATCCCCCGATCCGGCGCCCAGGCCACGCCGGCGATGGGTGTCGGGCCGGCGGCGAGCGTCGCAAAGGGACGGGGCACATCGATCCGCGACTGTGTGAGGATCGGTCCTTCCTTGGCCCAGCCGAGCGGCACCCAGTACCCGTTGAAGCCTTCCCACGTGGTGAGCTCGATGTCGGACAGCCACTTCGTCGCGCTCACGTACCCGAACAGGCCGGGCACGATCAGGCGGGCCGGGAATCCGTGGTCCGGCGGCAGTGGATCACCGTTCATCGTCAGGGCCACCAGGGGTTCCCGATCGGCGGCGAGCGCCCACGCGAGCGGGAAGCCGGCGGTGAAGTTGTCGACCGAGCGCCCGACGATCTGCGTGCCCTCGGGCCGGACGCGCGCCCGATCGAGCAGCTCGCGGAGCCGCACGCCACCCCAGAGCGCGTTGCCGACGAGCGTGCCGCCCACCTCGTTGCTGACGCAGGCGATCGTCACGTACTGCTCGTGGATCGGGAGCGCGGCCAGCTCGTCGTACGTGAGCTCGAAGGGAGCGTCCACGAGGCCATGGACGCGGAGGCGCCACGTGGCGAGCCGCGGGCGGGGCGTGAGGAGCGCGGTGTCGATCCGGTAAAAGCGCTCGTTCGGCGTCACCAGCGGCGTGAGCCCCTCCACTCCGCTGAGCCGGGCACCGTCGGGGATCGGCGGGGCGGTCGTCGCCGGGGCCGGGAGCGCGGCGGCCTGGGCGACCGCGCCGGCGCGCGCCTGCGCCAGGAGCACCCGTCCCGCGACGCCTGACCCGAGGGCGGCCGCCATGATCCCCACCGACGTCCCGAGGAACCGGCGTCGGCCCCAGGCCGGCATGCTGACCGGTGGGTCCACCATGCGCCGCAGCATCCGGAGCAGCCACCCGAGGACGAGGACCGCCACGGTGACCGCTGCCGCCACGGCGATGAGCGTGGGAAGCGGGTCGGCCAGGGGATCGCGGAGGCCAGCCGCGAGGTAGGCCAGGCCGAACGTCGTGAACCCCAGCTGCGCCGCTCCCGGCCTCCGCCGGGCGAGCGCGCCGAGCGCCGCGGATACCCCCAGCGCCACCATCGCGATGAACGTGACCAGAATCACCTTGTCCGCCTCGCCGAAGAGATCGACGACGAACTGCTTCGCACCCGGCGGCTGGAGTGCGATGATCGCATCGCCGATCGCGATCACGGGGCTGGCGGCCCCCGGCAGGAGGCCAGCCACGAGCTCCGCGATCCCGAGCGCGGCGGCTCCAGCAGCCAGGCCGGCGAGCGCCGCGGCGGGCCATGGGACCGGCACGCGATCGTTCGGCGTGGCTCGTCGGATCGGCGTTGCGGGGGTCATTCGTGACAGAGTAGACCCGTCGAATGTGACGGGCGCATGACGGAGGCGGACGTCGGTGATCGATCGGCCGGCCCTCGCGGGCCTCATGGCGCGCGAGCAGCAGCGATTCAGCGCTGCACATCCCCGCTCGGCGGAGCTCCACGAGCGCGCGCGGGGCTCGCTGCTCGGCGGCGTGCCGATGAATTGGATGAGCAAGTGGCCGGGCGCGTTCCCGCCCTTCGTCGACGAGGCCGGCGGCGGCCGGTTCACCTGCGTCGACGGGCACGAGTACGTCGACCTGTGCCTGGGTGACACCGGCGCCATGACCGGCCACTCCCCCGCCGCCACGGTCGAGGCGATCGCGCGGCGGGCGGCCCGCGGGATCACGTTCATGCTGCCGACCGAGGACGCACTGTGGGTCGGCGAGGAACTCGTTCGCCGATTCGGCCTTCCGTACTGGCAGTTCACCCTGACCGCCACGGATGCGAACCGGTTCGCGATCCGCCTCGCTCGCCAGGTGACGCGACGTCCCAGGATCCTCGTCTACAACTGGTGCTATCACGGCACCGTCGATGAGACCTTCATCACGCTTCGCGACGGCATCGCCGGCCCGCGCGAGGGGAACCTGGGGCCGCCGGTGGACCCGGTCGTGACCACGCGCGTGGTTGAGTGGAACGACGTCGATGCCCTCGAGGCGGCGCTGTCGCAGGGTGACGTGGCTGCCGTGCTGGCCGAGCCGGCGATGACGAACATCGGGATCGTCCACCCCGATCCCGACTACCACGCGGCGCTGCGCGAGATCACGAGGCGGCATGGGACGCTCCTGATCCTCGACGAAACGCACACGATCTGCGCCGGCCCCGGAGGGATGACACGCTCCGACGATCTCGACCCGGACATGCTCGTGATCGGCAAGCCGATCGCCGGCGGCATTCCCGCCGGCACCTACGGGTTCAGTGCCGAGGTTGCCGATCGGATCGCGCGAGAGATCGAGCTCGAACACTGCGACGTCGGCGGCATCGGGGGCACCCTGGCCGGCAATGCGCTCAGCCTGGCCGCGATGCGCGCGACGCTCGAATCGGTCCTGACCGAGGACGCCTACGCGCGGACGATCCCGCTTGCGGAGCGATGGACGGCGGGCGTCGAATCGGCGATCGACGCCGCCGGTCTGCCCTGGCACGTCACGCGCCTGGGGTGCCGAGCCGAGTACCTGTTCGGACCGGATCGACCGCGCACCGGGTCGCAGGCAGCGGCGATGGACGACTTCGCGCTCCAGCGCTTCACCCACCTGTACGCGCTGAACCGCGGTGTCCTCCTGACGCCGTTCCACAACATGGCCCTCGTCGCGCCCCAGGCCAGCGAGGCGGACATCGACCGGCACTCGGAGCTCTTCTCGGAGATGGCAGCGGAGCTGTCCTGATCGGCATCGGACTTGCTCTTGGCCCATCCATGGCGGGGATGCTGTGGATCACGGATCGCGATCCCGGGATCCGGGCGCTCTTCGGCGAGCTGCTCCCCGAGGCAGAGTCCCTGTCTCCCGCCGATCTCGACGCGCGCCTTCGCGCCGGTCAGCAGCCCGACGCCATCGTCGTCGATGGCACGCAGCTGCTCGAGCTGACGCCAGGGCACCGGCGCTCGATCCTGGCCAGCGCCCGCGTCCTCGTCTGCACCGGCCTGCCCCTGTCGTCCCTGCCAGCGCACCTGGTGGCCATCCCCGGCGTGGCGGTGCTCGCCAAGCCGTTCTGCGCCGAGGACCTCGAGGCTGCGCTCGAGTGGGTGCGCGGCGCGACGTCCTCGGTGACGGCGGATGGGCCGACGCTCGGTGCGCTCGTGCAGCGACGACGTCCTCGCGGCGCCCGCGGTCGGCTGCCGGCCCGCTGAGGCACCGTTCTATGATCGGTTCATGACGGACCGCATCGACCTGCGCTCGGACACGGTCACGCTGCCGGGTCCGGAGATGCGCCGGGCGATGGCCGAGGCCGAGGTCGGCGATGACCAGTACGGAGAGGACCCATCGGTCAACCGGCTGCAGTCCGAGGTCGCCGAGCTCCTGAACCTCGAGGCGGCGCTGTTCGTGCCGTCCGGCACCATGGCCAACCAGGTGGCCCTCCGCACTCTCACCCGCCCCGGTGACGACGTATTGGTGCCCCATGCCTCCCACATGGTCCTGCACGAAACCGGTGCTGGCGGGGCCAATGCCGGTGTCCAGTTCACGCCGATCGGCGTCGCCGGCCGCTTCACGGCCGATGACGTTCGCGTCGCGATCAAGCCGCGCGGCCACATCGTGCACCCGCCGACCACCCTCCTCGTCGCGGAGAACACGCACAACCGCGCCGGTGGGATCGTCCTCGACCAGGGTGAGCTCGAGCGAGCACTCAGTGCCGCACGAGATCACGGTCTCACGTCCTACCTCGATGGCGCTCGCCTCCTGAACGCAGCCGTCGCCAGCGGCCGTTCGGCGGCCGAGCTCGCGCGCGGCTTCGACCTCGTCAGCCTCTCGCTGTCAAAGGGCCTCGGCGCCCCCGCCGGCTCGGTCATCGCCGGGACCCGTGAGCTCATCGCCGTCGCGCATCGGTACCGGCGCATGGCGGGCGGGGCGATGCGACAGGCGGGCATCCTGGCCGCGGCCGGATCCTGGGCCCTCGCGCACCATGTCGATCGCCTCGCCGAGGACCACGCCAGTGCGCGCCTCCTCGCCACGGAGCTCGTGCGCGGAGATGACATCGTTCTCGATCCGGACGATGTCGAGACCAATATCGTCGTGTTCGACCTCGTCGAGCGGCGCGGCGTGCCGGACGCGGCCACCTTCGTCGAACGCTGCCGGGAGCGCGGCGTCCTGCTGAATGCCTTCGGACCGCGCACGGTGCGTGCCGTGACCCACCTCGACGTGAGCGCCGATGCCTGTCGGGCGGCCGCACGCGTGATGCGGGCCGTGGCCGACGGGCGCTGATCGAGCGCAACGTATCCGGCTCGCGAACGTCTGAGGGACGTGCGCAGCCGTCCGGTGTCGCTTCTCGCGCTGATCGTGACCGTCTCAGCCTGCGGCGGCCCGCCCGCGTCGCCGGCCTCCGTCGTCCCCGGTGAGCCTCGCGCGTCCGGGGGACCGAACCCGTCCACATCCACTGTTCCTGGCGCCGCCGGGCTCGCCGGTCAGATCGCCTTCGTCGCCGGCGCCGACCCGCAGATCCACCTGCTCGACCTCGCCAGTGGCGAGCATCGGCAGCTCACGAGCCTTCGCCCGGAGGACGGGACACCTGCCACGGCCGCCGGACCGATGCGACCCGCACTGTCCTGCGGCTTCGGCCCGTTCGGGCTCGCCTGGTCGCCGGATGGGTCGCTGCTCGCCTTCCACTACGGAGGGTGCGACGCCGTCATCTGGGTGGTCGACGTCGACGGCAACACCCGGCGCGTCGCGGACGGGACCGGACCGTCCTGGTCGCCCGACGGAGCGCGGCTCATCTTCAGCCCGAACCGGCCATGGGCGCCGTGCGGGCCTGGATGCCAGGGCCAGCCGCCGGCCCCCGGAGCCTGGGACCTCCAGGTCGTGCCGCTCGCTGGTGGCGGCGAGCCGCGACCGCTGACCGACGACGGTGCCACGACGGGCGGATACGGCGCCACGTGGTCCCCGAACGGGGCCCTCGTCGCCTTTTCCGGCCCTTCGCCCGCCGACGGGGCCGACGCCGAGCTGTTCACGGCCACGTACGTCCTCGCGGAGGACGGCGCCGGACGTCGGCTCGTCGCGCGCGGTGGATGGCCGTTCGGGTGGCTGCCCGACGGGCGGCTGCTCGTCGTCGACGAGCAGACCGGCCGGATGCGTGCGGTCGACCTGGCCACGACCGAGGCCGATCCGATCGGCGGCGAGGTCCGAGTCGACGCGATCTCGCCGGACGGACAGCGGCTGCTGGGCACGGTGGCCGATCCCGTGACGGGCGCGGAGCGCGGACGCATCGCGGAGCTGGACGGGACGACGATCGCCGAGCTCGACGGGCAGGCTGCGACCTGGTCGCCCGACGGCCGGTGGGTCGTGGCTATCGCGCACGAGGCGATGGCGATCCTCGTTCACGACCCCGACGGTGAGCTCGTGGCTCGGTACGACGTCTCCGAGAGCGCGTGGGCCGGACCGCTGAGCTGGCGACCCTGACCCTCAGACCTGCTCGATCGGCTCGACCTTGGCCTGCGGATCCAACGTGAGCGCGGCCGAGTTGATGCAATAGCGAAGGCCGGTGGGCTGGTCATGCGCATCGTCGAAGATGTGGCCCAGGTGGCCGCCGCAGCGGGCGCAGTGCACCTCGGTTCGGGTCATGAAGAAGGACCGATCGGTCTCCGTCTCGACGGCATCGGGATCCATCGGCTGGTAGAACGAGGGCCATCCGGAGCCCGACTCGAACTTCGTGCCGGCGTCGAACAGCTCTGCTCCGCATCCTGCGCAGCGGTACACGCCGCTCCCGTGCTCGTCCCAGTAGGCGCCGGTGAATGCACGTTCCGTCCCCTTCTCTCGCAGGATCTGGTACTGCTCCGGCGTCAGCTCGCGGCGCCAGTCCTCCTCGGACTTCGTGATCTTCTCGTTCATTCGTCACAGGGTACGCCGCCGGCGCTTCTCTGCCCAGCGGCCGAGGAGGCGCAGGTCGATTGTCGCGGCGCCTGGCCCATCCGATGTCGGTGTGCGTGCGGTCCGCCATCGACGACGCTCGATGCATGTCCATCCACGTTCCGACCGCGCCGGCCCGTCCGTCGCTGTCGCTCATGCTCTCCGTGCTGGCCGCGGTCGCGCTCAGCCTGGGCCTCGCATCAACGCTCGTGCTGCACGCGGTCTGGGGCGGCTTCGGGTCGGACCCGGGTATCGCGCCCCCGGCGCCGACCGCGCCAGCGGATCCCACTCCCACTCCCAGCCCGAGGCCGACCCTGACACCGACTCCGACGCCCCGCCCCAGCCCGACGGCAACCCCCACACCGAGCCCGAGTCCAACGGCGACTCCAGAGCCGACGCCGGTGGCCACCCCCGAGCCGACCCCGCTGCCCACACCGCCAACGACCCCGGTGCCCTCCCCCACGCCGCCGGTCGGGAACGTGCTCCCGACC
Organism: Candidatus Angelobacter sp.; assembly: GCA_035463095.1. Classification (GTDB taxonomy): domain Bacteria; phylum Chloroflexota; class Limnocylindria; order QHBO01; family QHBO01; genus JACDBZ01. Next base: position 47,434 of record DATHTR010000106.1, read on the forward strand.
TGCGCCTACATGCACGTGCTGACGCGGCACCACGGCTATGACGACTGGCCGATCGCACTGCTCGACACGATCTATCACCTGCCCGCCGACCATGCCCCCGGCGACCTGGTCGACAGCGGCACGGCGGGCGTGAACGGCGGCTACCTGCTGCGCGGATTCGTGGCGGAGGAGCTCCGTGGGCTCGCGGCCGCCGCCCGCGCTGCGGGAGCACCGATCCAGCTCGTGTCGGGCTACCGGAGCCACGCGCAGCAGCAGGCCACCTTCGACTACTGGGTCGGCATCGGCGGCTACGAGGCGGCCCTGCGAACCAGCGCTCGCGCCGGGCACTCGGAGCATCAGCTCGGGACCGCCATCGATGTGACGAGCGAAGGCGGTGCCGCACCGTGGGAATACGACGACTGGGCCAGCACCCCCGCCGGGGCGTGGATGGCGGCCAACGCGTGGCGCTATGGGTTCGTGATGAGCTATCCGCGCGGTTCCTTCGACCGGACCTGCTATGACTACGAGCCGTGGCACTACCGGTACGTGGGCCGAGATCTGGCCGCCCGCATCGCCGCGGATGGCCGCACCCCGCGCGAGGTGCTCTGGGAGCTTCAGTAGCGGGCGCTATCCTGAGCCGATGTCGGTCGGGACGGTGCTCCTCGCGCCCGGAGCGTCAGGATCGGTCGAGCGGCTCGCGCCGCACGCCGACGGGCTGCGCGCTCGCGGCCTCGCGGTCGAGCTCGTTCGACTGCCGCGGGGGACGGCCGAGCGGGCGCTTCCGGCGTACCGTACCGCCCTCACCGGCCGCGACCCGGCGACGACGGCCATCGGCGGGCAGTCGTTCGGTGGTCGCGTGGCATCGCTCGTCGCCGCCGAGATGGCGCCCGCGGCGCTGCTCTTGCTGTCGTTTCCGCTCCACGCCCCCGGCCGGCACGAGGCCTGGGACGCTCGGACCGAGCACTGGCCCGCCGTCCACTGTCCCGTCCTGCTCCTCTCTGGCGAGTCAGACCCCTTCGCCCGAATCGACCTCCTGCGGCGAGCGGTGGATCGGCTGCCAGACCACGAGCTCGTGACGTGGCCCGGCCTGGGCCACGGCCTCGGGCCCGTGCTGGACCAGGCCCTCGACGCCATCGCGAGCTTCCTCGATCGTCGGGCCTGAACGGTATCCTTCGCGGCCGATGCGCGCCTCCCGCCTCGTTCAGCTCCTTCTCCTGCTCCAGGCTCGTGGAAAGACGACCGCGGGCGTCCTTGCGCGCGAGCTCGAGGTCAGCGAGCGCACGATTCATCGCGACGTGGACGCGCTGAGCGCCGCCGGCGTGCCGATCTATGCCGAACGGGGACCGCACGGAGGCATCTCGCTGGTCGATGGCTACCGGACGCGCCTGACCGGCCTCACGGCCGAGGAGGCGGAGGCCCTCTTCCTCTCCGGTCTCCCCGGTCCGGCTGCCGAGCTGGGGCTGGGCACGGTCGTCGCCGCTGCCCGCCTCAAGGTCCTCGCCGCGCTGCCGACCGAGCTCCGGGCGCGGGCGTCGCGGCTCGTCGAGCGCTTTCACCTCGACGCGAGCGGCTGGTTCCACGATGCGGACCGGGTGCCGCACCTTGCCCGGCTGGCGGAAGCCGTGTGGGAGAGCCGACGGATCGTCATCGCATACCGGAGGGCAGGAGGCGACGTCGAGCGTCAGGTGGATCCCCTCGGCCTCGTGCTGAAAGCAGGCGTCTGGTACCTGGTGGCCGGCGTGGACGGAAGCGTCCGAACCTACCGGGTGGCCCGGATTCGCTGGACGCGCGACACCGATCAGCGCGCCGAGCGGCCCGACGGATTCGATCTGGCTGCGTTCTGGATGGCGTCGACCGAGGCGTACGAGCGCGACGCACCGCGCATCGAGATCACCGTGCGCGTCGAGCCCGGGGCCATCGGTCTCCTCGCTGACCTCGTCGGCGAGCGAGCGATCCGCGAGGCCGAGGTGCTCGACGAGCCCGACCCGGACGGATGGCGCCGCCTGCGCGTGACGGTCGCCTGGCCGGAGGAGGTTCCGGCGCGGCTGCTGGGTGCCGGCGACCGGATCGAGGTCCTCCATCCGACGGAGGTGCGGGAGCTGGTGCGCGATCTCGCGCAGGCCGCCGTTCGCCGATATGCGCGCTCGACGGACCGCACCACCACCTAGGACACCAGCCCGATCACCGCCGCGACCAGGGAGACGAGCAGCCAGCCGATGGCCGCGATCAGCAGAACGACCACGCCGATCATGGCGAGCACCACCAGCCAATCGTTGCGCGTCGACGCGTCAGGGTGCTCCAGATGACGCCGGATGAGGCGCAGGTTGCGCTCATTGACCTTGAACCAAAGGTCGAACGCGTCCCCGGCGATCGGGACCGCCCCAACGACGATGTCCACCGCGGCATTGGCCAGCATCCTGGTCACCACCACGCCCGGCAGGCCCATCCGTGACCCTCGCCAGACGACGAAGAGGCTCATCAGCCCGCCGAACAGGTCGCCGACAACCGGCACGAAGCCGACCAGGGCATCGACGCCGAACCGGCGGCCGCCCGTTCCCGGAACCCGGATGCTGTTGTCCAGCAGCCAGGCCAGGAACTCGACCTCGCCCAGGGCTCGGGATCGGTCGGGCCGCGTCCGTGTCACACCATCGCCACTTGCACGTCGAGTGCCGGACAAATGACGTAGTCGATGGTGCCCCATTCGCCCATGGCCCCCACTTGCGCGAGGGTGGAGACTGTCCGACATGAACGCCCTGCCCACGTCCCACGCCGTCCAGGCTGCCCCGGCCGCCCGCGTCCCGATGATGGGCGTGCTGCGCGGCCTCTTGCTCAGCCAGGCGATCCTCACGCTCGGCCTCGCCGTCTTCCTCAGCCTGCTCGCCGCCGGGCTTCGAGACTTCCTCGGCGGCGACCTCGGCCGATCGGCGGAGACGAGCGTCCGTTTCGCCGCGGGTGGCGCGTTCCTGTACGCGATCTTCGCTGCCATCGCGGCTCGAGGAGCGCGTCGCCGCCGGCGCTGGGCCTGGACCATGGCTGCCATCCTCCAGCTCATCCTGGCGATCGGCACCGCGGTCGCGGTGATGGTCGCCGAGTGGCATCCGATCTACCTCTTCGGGTTCGCCCTGCCTGCCGTCACGATGCTCGTCCTCTCGACGGGATCCGTGCGTCGAGCGCTCGGCCAGACCTGACCCGGGCGTTCACGACAGACCGTGTCGTGAACGCCTCGTAGACTGCGGCACATGCCGGAGTCCCGCACCACGCCGGAACCCAGCCCCCACGATCCGGGGCCGGACGTGGCCGGACGCCGCGGGGAGGCGCACGCCGAGGCAGCACGGACCCCGGTGCACATCGGAGCGGCCACGGTCCGCATCGGCACCGCGTCCTGGACGGACCCGACCATGACGGCGCCGGGCGTGTTCTACCCGCCGGATGCCGGCACCGCCGAGGATCGGCTGGTCTACTACGCCAACCAGGTCCCGATCGTCGAGGTCGATGCCACCTACTACGCCCTGCCGGCCCGTCGGACCGCCGAGCTGTGGCTGGAACGGACGCCGGCGGACTTCACGTTCGACGTGAAGGCCCACGCGCTCATGACCGGCCAGCCGTCAGAGGTCAGGCGGCTGCCGAAGGACCTGCGCGACGCGCTTCCGGCGGAGCTCCTCGACGGGAAGCGCATCTACGCCCGGGATCTGCCGCGGGAGATCGAGGACGAGCTCTGGAGCCGGTTCCTGGATGCCCTCGAGCCGCTGCGCAGCTCGGGCAAGCTCGGTGCGATCTTCCTCCAGTACCCACGCTGGTTCTTTCCCACCTCCGAATCGCGGGACGAGATCCTCCGCGCTCGCGACCGTCTCGGCGACACGCCATTCGCGGTCGAGCTCCGCCACGCCTCGTGGTTCAACGACAGGAATCGCGAGCGAACCATGGCGTTCCTGGCCGACCATGCGATTCCCTTCGTGATGGTCGACGCGCCGCCCGGAACGAAGTCGTCGGTCCCACCCGTCACCCTGGTGACGTCACCGAAGCTGGCGGTGGTGCGCTTCCACGGCCGGCGCACCGAGACGTGGGAGGCGAAGAACATCCCCGTCGTCGAGCGGTTCCGCTATCTCTACGACCCCGCTGAGCTCGCCGAGTGGGTGCCGCGCATCCGGGAAGCCGCCGGACAGGCTCCCGAGATTCACGTTCTCATGAACAACTGCTACGCGAACTACGGGACGACGAACGCACGCGAGATCGCCGACCTGCTCGCGGCCGACCTGCCTCGCGCCGGCTGAACCGGTAGGCTTGGGGCCGTGACGGTCCTGTGCCGGTCGCTTGCGGCCCTGATCCTCGTCGCCGTCGCATCGGCGTGCACCTTTCCGCCGCTGGCCACGCCGTCGCCGTCGCCCTCCCGCTCGCCGACGCCCGGACCGACCCCGTCTTCGACGCCGACCTCCTCCCCCACTCCGTCACCGGAGCCCACGCCCGACCTGGGCGACGTTCCGATCTTCGCAGGGGCGGAACTCGTCGCCACGGCCATCGACGGGCTCCGGATCCGCCAGCGGCCGGGCCTCTCGAGCGTCGTGATCGCCGGCCTGCTCCCCGTCGGGTCAGAGCTCGAGATCCTCATGGGGCCGATGCCGCTCGACGGCGTGGGGTGGTACCTGGTCGCCGACGCGGATCCAGCAGAGCCGTCGTTCGAGGAAGGATGGATCGCGGCCGGGTTCGAGCCGGACGCCTTCCTGCGCGCGACCGGCCGATCCGTGGAGGACACGTCAGTCGTGGCGTCCCACGCGCTCGACGGCGACGCCGAGTACGGGCCCATCACCATTGCCGACGATCGCCACGTCATCCGCTGGGCGGCAGTCGACCCCGAACGGCGGCGCTGCACGTTCGCCGTCCTGCTGGCGCCTGCGGATGGCGAGCCGATCTCCGCCATCCGTGCCACGGTCGGATCCGACCTGGTGCCCGGGACGCTGCAGCCGACGTTCTTCGCGGCTCAGCCCGAGCTTCGCGGTCAGGTCTTCCTCACGGTCCAGAGTGACTGCGCCTGGAGCCTCGTCGTGATTCGGGTCCCGCCGCCCGATGACGAGGCCTCCCCCACCGCCAGCCCGGACGACGGCTAGCCGCGGTCGCAGGCTCCCCAGAGACCGGCGCCGGCGCCACGAGCCCGCCGCTCCGCCGCGTCGAGATCGTCGTCGCGGGACACGTCCGGCGGGTACGAGCGGGCCTCGGCCGCCCCCAACGCAACGAGCCGCTCCGAGAGCAGGCCCCACTCCCCGCCCACGCGGACCCACGCATGACGTAACAGTCGGCCGAACCGATCACGATCGGACACGTCCCGCTCGAGGCGCACCTCGCTGCCATCGACGAGGGTCGCATGTGCCTCGGTCGCCTCCGACGCCCAGCACTCGGCCGCAATCCCATCCGATGGCCGCGCCTGCTCGGGCGCATCGAGTCCGATGAGACGCACCCGCTCCACGGCCCCGTCCAACCGTACGACCAGGGTATCGCCGTCCACCACTCGCTCCACCGCCGCGAGCTCCAGCGCGGAGCCCGGACCGGCCGGACCGTCGCCCCCGGGCCTCGGCGTCGACCAGCTGGCGACCAGCGCGATGCCGAGCCCCACGAGCAGGAGCACCACCAGGATGCCGAGCAGACGCGCGGGGGCGCGATGCCGATCGAGCCTCACCGCCTGGTGGCGTGTCCGCGCACGTACGCCTCCTGCGCCGCGGTCTCCACCGCCTCCGGGTGCCGCACCCGCCGCACCGCCGCGATCGCCTCCTCGGCCGCCCACCCGGCATCCACCAGCGAGCAGGCGGCAATGGTGCCGGTTCGACCCACACCTCCCATGCACGCCACCGCCACATCACCGGCCTGGCGTGCATCACGCAGCCACGCCAGCGCGGACAGGCCTTCCTCGACCGTGGACGGCGGCGCGCCGTCGGGGATCGGCCGCCGCTCGATCGTGATGCCGTGGGCGGCCGCCCGCTCCACGATGTTCGTGTCCCCCCACCGGGCCAGCTCGCCATCCTCG
>DATHTR010000107.1:0-8920 GCA_035463095.1 Candidatus Angelobacter sp.
CCCGGTAGCTCGGCTCCTGCGCTGCCTCGAGCAGGAAGCCGATGCGCTTCAGGTCAGCGATCGGGTCGCGTCGCTCAGCCATCGGTGTGGCGCCGATCGATCGCGCAGCCGGACCCCGGGCCGTCCACCCGGTGACGATTCGACCGATGCATCGGGCGCCGGGGCGAGGGAGGCCGACGAATCGGCCGTTTCGATGATCCCGCGCCCGGTCCATGGGGCAGCGCGCTCCAAGGACCCGCGTCGGGCGTCACCGTGCCCGACCCATCGGCCCCGCCGATCATGGGATCGACAGGATGCGCGCGGGGTTCTCCACGGTCATCTGCCGGATCTCCCCTTCGCCGACCGCCGCGGTCCGGAGCGTCGGCAGGAAGTGCTGCTGCAGGTACACGTAGCCGAAGCCGCCATAGGCCTTCAGTTGCCGGTTGTGGCACACGTCCTGGGACAGGAGCAGCTGCGGGCCGTACCCGCGCTCGAGCAGTTCGACGATCATCTCCACCAGCCGCGGCTCGAGCGCCTCCTCGACCCCGAAGCGATGCCCGAGGAAGTCGAACTGCAGGTTCGCCCCGGCATCCAGGACCTCGAGGTAGAAATCGAGGTTCGGGTGGGAATCGGCATGCCCGATGACGACTCGCGCCGGGTCGACGCCCTCTTCGGTGAAGATGCGCAGCTGCGACAGACCGACCGCGGATTGCACGCCGTGGGTCGTGATCGCCATCCCGGTCTCCCGTGACGCGCGAGCGGAAGCCCGGTGGACCCGCTCCTCCAGGGCGCTGATCCACGGCTTATCGGTGCCGATCTCCCCGATGATCCCCGGCCGGATGCCGCTGCCCTCCACCCCGTGCGCGAACTCGTCGATGATGCGGCGGGCCAGCTCGTCCACGCTGCTGCGATCGATGAGCGCCTCGGCCGGATAGTGCGCACCCCGATACCAGCCGGCGCCCATCACGATGTTCAGCCCGGTGGCGCCGGCCAGTCGGCGCAGCCGACCCGGGTCGCGACCCACGCCATCGAGGGTCAGGTCCACGATCGACGAGCCACCGCGGCGCCGGAAGTCGCGCAGCTCGTCGATGATCAGGTCGTCGTCCGCCGTGAGCTCCCAGTAGTCCCAGCGGCGATCGACGTGCCAGAGGGCGATCGCCGTGTGCTCGTGCGGCAACGTGAAGCCGAGCTTGTCCGGGGGAATCGGTCCGGAGACGGTCATGACGCGTGCGGTCATCGGCGAGCTCCTTGTGCGGTGACGCGCCGGCCGGGTGTGTCGGACCGCCGGCGCATCGGGCCTGTGAGACGACGACATGTTGCCACCCCGGACGCTTGCTCGGCGGCGTAGCCTAGGGGCATGGCAACCTCACAGCCCAGAGCGACCCGCTCGAACGGCATCTGGACCCATGCGCAGGCGGAGCTGGACGCGGCGGCGGAGCGCCTCGGGCTGGATCCGGGCATGCACGCCGTCCTGCGTGTTCCGAAACGGGAGCTCGCCGTGAGCTTCCCGGTCACGCACGACGACGGCCGCGTGGAGGTCTACCGCGGCTACCGGGTCCACCACAACGTGAACCGCGGCCCGGCCAACGGCGGCATCCGCTACGTCCCTCGCCTGGACCTCGACGAGGTGCGGGCGCTGGCGATGCTGAACACCTGGAAGGCGTCGCTGGTGAAGATCCCGTTCGGCGGGGCGGCGGGCGGCGTGCGGGTCGACCCGCGCCGGCTGAGCGACATGGAGCGACAGGGGCTCACCCGTCGCTACACGACCGAGATCAGCATCCTGATGGGGCCGGAACGGGACATCCCCTCGCCGGACGTCAACACCGGGTCGCAGACGATGGCCTGGATGATGGACACGCTCTCGATGCATCACGGCTACACGATGGCCGGCTCGGTCATCGGCAAGCCGATGGCGGTCGGTGGCACGCGCGGCCGGCGATCCGCCACCGCCCGCGGTGCGCTGCGCTGCATCGCGGCGGCCGCGGACTCCTGCGGGCTGGCACTCGACGGCGCCCGGGTCGCCATCCAGGGGTTCGGCCGGGTCGGGATGACGCTGGCCGAGGAGCTCGATCGCGTCGGTGCGACGGTCATCGCCATCGCCGACGACCGCGACGCGGTGACGAACGCGGGCGGGATCGGTGTCGCGCGGGCGATCGACTGGATGCGCGAGCACGATGCCGTCGGGGGCATGCCCGACACGGAGCCGATGACACGGAACGAGCTGTTCGAGCTCGACTGCGACGTGCTCGTCCCGGCCGGATTGCAGGACGTCATCACGGCCGACAACGCCGCGTCGGTTCGGGCGCGGATCGTTGCCGAGGCGGCCAACGGGGCCACCTCGTCGGCAGCCGACGAGATCCTGGCCGATGCGGGGATCACGGTGATCCCCGACATCCTGTGTGCCGCCGGAGCCACCATCCTCGGCTACTTCGAGTGGGTGCAGGACATGCAGGCCTTCTTCTGGTCGGAGTCCGAGATCAGCGACCAGCTCGACCGGATCATGGACGAGGCGATGGCCGGGGTGCAGGCCATGGCCGAGAGCGAGAACGTCGACCTTCGGGCCGCCGCGATGATGCTCGCCGTCTCTCGGGTGGCCGAGGCCACGACGCTGCGCGGGCTCTATCCATAGAGGACGTGGCCCTCCTGGCCGGCGCCGCCACCCGCACGATGAGCGGGGCGGTCTTCGCGTTGCGCCTGACCCGTCCGTGGAACGTCCTGCTGCGGCTGTTCGGGGTTCGCGCCGGAGCCGCGCAGGTCGAGCTCACCGACGACGGCCGGCTGGTCGCGCGCTTCGGGCGGCTGCGCCTGGAGACCGCGCTCGACAACGTGTCCGGGTATCGGCTGACCGGGCCGTACCGCTGGTGGCGGGCCATCGGGCCACGCGGGTCGCTGGCTGACCACGGCTTCACCTTCGGGACGAGCACGCACGGCGGGGTGTGCCTCCGCTTCGACGAATGGGTCCCCAGCGCCTACGTGCGAGGCGGCCGGATGGAATCGCTGACGGTCACCGTCGACGATCTCGGGGGCCTGGCCACCGCCCTCGAGGCTCGGGGCATCGAGGGCTCGGATGAGCGTCGATCCTGATCCGCCAGGCCGCCCGCCGGCAGGTTGGCCCGGATCGTGCGAGGATGATGCTCCGCCCGCCCCCTCCCGGAGCACCCCATGACCCATTCGACCTTCACCCCGCCGCGCGACCTCCTCACCGAGCTCGAGCCGGCTGCAGAGCGCTTCCTCAACCGTCACCTCGGGATGGCCAAGGAGTGGTTCCCGCACGACTACATCCCCTACTCCCAGGGCCGTGACTTCGACAAGGAGCCCTGGACGCCGGACCAGCCGCGGATCAGCGGGGTCGCGCAGATCGCCTTCGAGGTCAATCTGCTGACCGAGGACAACCTGCCCAGCTACCACCGCGAGATCCACCGCATGTTCGGCCACGGCGACGGCGCCTGGATCAACTGGGTGAACCGATGGACCGCCGAGGAAGGTCGCCACGCCATCGTGCTGCGCGACTACCTCGTGGTCACGCGCAACATCGATCCGTACTCGCTCGAGCGGTCGCGCATGAACCAGCTGCAGACCGCCTACGACCATGACGACGGCGGGAACGTGCTGCGCGGCATCGCGTACGTGGCCTTCCAGGAGCTCGCCACGCGGATCAGCCACCGCAACACCGGCCGGTATTCGTCCGATCCGGTTGCTGACCGGATCATGGCCCGCATCGCGGCCGACGAGAACCTGCACATGGTCTTCTACCGGGACATGCTGTCGGAGTCGATGAAGATCGACCCGTCGGCCGCGGTCATCGCCATCGCGGACGAGATCATCGACTTCGAGATGCCGGGCGCCGGGATGGAGAACTTCACCCGCAAGGCGGCGCAGATGGCCAGGGCCGGGATCTACGACCTGCGCATCCACCACGATGAGGTGGTCTGGCCGCTGCTCCGCCACTGGGGCGTGTTCGAGGCCGAGGGGCTGAACCCCGCAGCCGAGACAAAGCGCAACGAGCTGCGGACGTTCCTCATGAAGCTGGACGCGCAGGCGTCACGCTATGAGGCGAAGCGCGCTGCGTCGCTCGAGCGCGAGGCGGCCCGAGTCGGCTGACGCCGAGGGCCTCAGCGGCTTCGGTTGCCGGTGATGCGACGAACCAGGCGGATGAGCAGCCAGCCGACGACGAATCGGCGCAGAAGTCCAAACATGTCACTGCCCCCTAGCACTCCGCGTGCCGCGATCGTGGTTGCACGCGTCGCGGTCCGGCCCGCACACTGCTCGCCATGAGCGACGACCGCCGCTGGCAGGAGCACGAGGAGCGATGGCGCCGTGAGCGCCTGGACCCCGCACTGGAACGCGCCCCGGAGCGGCGTGACCGGTTCATCACGCAATCCGGCGTCGAGATCGACCGCATCTACACGCCGTCCGATCTGCGCGATCCGGCCAACGATCCGGACCGAGATCGGCCCCGCTATGCCTACGGGCGGCCGGCCGCCGGCGCCGGGGACGCGTCGGGCTGGGACGAGATCGACGACCTCGGGTTGCCCGGCGAGCCGCCGTTCACGCGCGGCATCCACCCCACCGGCTACCGAGGCCGGACCTGGACGATGCGGATGTTCGCCGGCTTCGGGACCGCCGAGGACACGAACGCCCGGTTCAAGACGCTGATCCGCGAGGGCGGCACCGGCCTCTCGATCGCCTACGACATGCCGACCCTCTACGGCTACGACCACGACGACCCGATGGCCGCCGGCGAGTTCGGCACCTGCGGGGTTGCCGTCTCGTCGCTGGCGGACATGGAGCTCCTGCTGGACGGCCTGCCGGTCGGCGAGATCAGCACCTCGATGACCATCAACTCCCCCGCCGCGATGATCTGGGCGATGTACATCACCGCGGCCGAGAAGGCCGGAGTGCCGCGCGCCCAGCTGGCCGGCACGCTCCAGAACGACATCCTCAAGGAGTTCATCGCGCAGAAGGAGTACATCTTCCCACCGGCCCCGTCGCTGAAGCTGGTGACCGACACCGTCGAGTGGGGCACGCGGGAGCTGCCGCGCTGGAACACGATCTCGATCTCCGGTTACCACATCCGCGAGGCCGGCTCGACGGCGGTCCAGGAGCTGGCCTTCACGATCGCCGACGGGATCGCGTACGTGGAGGACGCGCTCGCCCGCGGGATGCGCTTCGACGACTTCGCCCCGCGCCTGTCGTTCTTCTTCAACAGCCACAACGACTTCTTCGAGGAGATCGCGAAGTTCCGCGCGTCGCGGCGAATCTGGTACAAGCTCGCCACCGAGCGCTTCGGCGCCGAGAACGAGCGCAGCACCTGGATGCGGTTCCACACCCAGACCGCGGGTGTCTCGCTCACCGCGCAGCAGCCGCTGAACAATCTGACCCGCGTCGCGATCCAGGCGCTGGCCGGCGTCCTCGGCGGCACGCAGTCCCTCCACACCGACGCGTACGACGAGGCGTGGGCCGTGCCATCCGAGGAGGCCGCGCTCCTCGCGCTCCGCCAGCAGCAGATCCTCGCCGAGGAGTCCGGCGTCGCGAACACGGTCGACCCGCTGGCCGGCTCCTACTTCGTCGAGACCCTCACGAACCAGACCGAGCAGCGCGCCTGGGCCTACATCCGCCAGATCGACGACATGGGCGGCATGGTGAAGGCGTTAGAGGCCGGCTTCCCGCAGGCCGAGATCGCCGATGCCGCCTACGAGCAGCAGCGCGAGATCGAGGCGCACGAGCGCGAGATCGTCGGCGTCACCAAGTACGCCGATCCGGACGAAGAGCTGCGGATCCCGCTTCTGGAGATCAGCGAGGAGCAGGAGGCGCGACATCTCGCTCGCCTGGCGCGCGTCCGCGCCGAGCGGGACGCGGCGGTCCACGCGGCGGCGATGACCCGCCTCGAGGATGAGGCCCGGCGCGGCGACGTCAACCTGATGCCCGCCATCATGGAGGCCGTCGCCGCCTACGCCACCATCGGCGAGATGTGCGGCGTCCTCCGCGGAGTCTACGGCGAGTACCGCGAGCCGCTCGCCGTCTGAGGCCCGGGGGGCTGGCGAGGGCCTGGCCGACAGGCCTGCCTGGCACCGGCCTCCAGCGCGGCCACCGGCGAACGGGAGATGGAGGCCGCAGCGGCGAGGTCGGACTGTCGCCAGCCGCGTCGGTGACGAAGGGCGCGAAGCACGCGCCCGATGGAGACATCCTGCACGGCACGCGATCACCGCGCTGCGGCGTGGGCCGCCGACCCCGGCCGGGAACCATGGGCCGGCGGCGCAGGGCCCGCTTCTCCACGCCGCTCCGCCCATGATCCCCATCGCCGATTACCAGCGGCTTATCGGCGGGTCATGACTCGGCCCGCTGCTCGGCGAGGAGCGCGTCCAGCCGATCCCAGGTCTCGATGGCGCCCTGGACCATCCCGGTGCCCAGCGCCTCGTCGATGACCTCGGCCGTCCCCATGTGCGACACGGCACGCATCAGCGTCCGCCCGTCGCCGGCATCCTCGAACGAGACCGTCTCGGGCCCACCCTGCGGACCCACCCCTTCGATGTCGAACATGAAGGTCCAGCGAATCCTCTCGGGCGCCACGATCTCGAGGTACTCCCCGTAGAAGGCGAACTCGTTGCCGTCTTCGTCGACGCTGACGTACCGCCACGTCCCGCCGGGCTGGAGATCCATCTGCTCGACGCGCGTCTGGTGACCGCGCGGCCCCCACCACTTCGAGACGAGCTCCGGATCGGTGTGCGCCTTCCACACGAGATCGCGTGGGGCGTCGAACGTCCGCTCGTAGGTCAGATCGCCGCCCTCGGAATAGACGGTCGTCGATTCGGTGCTGCCTCGGTCGATTCTGGTCGCGGTCATCGGTCCTGGTCCTCTCCGTTGTCGTGCGGTTCCTGAAGCGAGCGGAGCAGCTCATCGAGGCGCTCCATGCTCTCCTCCCAATGGGGCCGGTACTGGCCGATCCAGGTCGCGGCTTCGCGCAGGGGCTCGGCACGCAGCCGGGCGGGACGCCACTGGGCCTGCCGCCCTCGCTCCACCAGGCCCGCCCGCTCGAGCACCCGCAGGTGCTTGCTGATGGCGGGCTGGCTCAGCGAGAACGGCGACGCCAGCGCCTTCACCGATGCCTCGCCCCCCGCCAGACGGGCGAGGATCGCCCGTCGGGTCGGGTCCGCGAGGGCCGCGAAGGTCGTGCTCAGCTGATCGGACGGTGCCATGGTTCGCCTTTCGGTTATATAACCCATAAGGAATGTACTGCGGCCGACGTGCGCTGTCAACTATCCTGCGAGGCCGATGAAGCTTCACCTCGTCGACGCCACCTTCGAGCTGTTCCGAGCCTTCTACTCGCGACCGCCGCGACGCGCGCCGGACGGTCGGCCGGTCAACGCGGTCCAGGGCCTCGTCGACTCGATGCTGTCGCTCCTCCGCGAGCCGGACCTGACCCACATCGGGGCTGCCACCGACTACGTCATCGAGTCGTGGCGCAACGACGTCTACCCCGGCTACAAGTCGAGCGCCGGCATCGACCCGGACCTCCTCGCGCAGTTCCGCGACGCGGAGCGCGCCCTCGAGGCGCTGGGGATCGTCGTATGGCCGATGGTCGAGGACGAGGCCGATGACGGCATCGCGACCGCGGTCCATCGGTTCGGCGGCGATCCGCGCCTGGAGCAGATCGTCGTCTGCTCGGTCGACAAGGACCTCGGGCAGCTCGTCACCGGCGAGCGTGTCGTCCTCCGCGACCGCATGCGCAAGGTCACGTACGACGAGGCCGGCATCGGCGACAAGTTCGGCGTGCGACCGGCGAGCATCCCCGACTACCTCGCCCTCGTGGGGGACAGCTCGGACGGCTACCCCGGCCTGCCGGGCTGGGGGGCCAAGAGCGCCGCGACGGTGCTGGGGAAGTTCGGCCACATCGACGCCATCCCCGACTCCCCGCTCGAGTGGGAGCTCGACGTGCGCAACGCGAGCCGCCTTGCGGCGACGCTCGAGCAGCATCGAGCCGAGGCGATGCTCTACCGACGCCTCGCGACGCTGAACGTCGACGCCGATCTCGCGAGCACCGAGAGCCTCGACGCGCTCGAGTGGCAGGGCGTGCCACGGACCGCGTTCCTCGCCATGTGCGACGAGCTCGGCTTCGACACCGTGCGCGAGCGCGTGCACCGCTGGGCTGACTGAGGGGACCGGGACGAGGCTGGTACTTTCGGTGGGCTGCGGTGCGGTCGGCCCCACCGTAGGGTGGCGATCCGATGCACCGACCTCGCCTGCCCGCGAGCCTCCTCGCGGCGATCCTCCTGTCCGGGCTGCTCGCCGCGCCCGGGGCCATCGCCCCCGCTGTTTCGGCGTCGACCGCGTGCGGCACGCACACCTCGCACACCGCCCCGCCGGCGACCATCCGCGTGTACCGCACCGCCAGCGGCGCGGTCGATACGGTCGATTTCCGGACCTACGTGAAGAACGTGCTGTCGCGCGAGTGGATCAGCAGCTGGACCACCGAGTCGCTGCGCTCCGGCGCGCTGGCGGTGAAGAACTACGCCTGGTACCAGGTGCTGCACTGGCGCGGCTACGTGAACGGTGCCGGCCAGTGCTTCGATGTGTTCGACTCCACGCGCGACCAGTACTACAACCCCGCCCTGCCCACGTATCCGAGCATGGCGGCTGCCGTCGACGCGACGTGGGGAACGCTGGCGCACAAGAGCGGACGCATCTTCGCCACGTACTACAACGCCGGTCAGCCGTACGAGGCCTGTGGTGCGCGCGCGAACGGCTGGCAGATGTTCCAGTGGGGCACCCAGGCCTGCGGCCTGGATGGGCTGTCCGCGGCCCAGATCATGGCCGTGTACTACCCCGGCGTCACGGTCAGCGCCGCGCCGCCGCCGTCCACGCCGGCGCCGACGCCACCCCCCACCCCCACGCCCGCGCCGACCCCGGCGCCCACCCCCGCGACCCCCGGTGCGACTCAGCC
>DATHTR010000108.1:0-5460 GCA_035463095.1 Candidatus Angelobacter sp.
GACCATGGCCTCGACCGGGGTCACGGCGACGCGGCGCGACAGGTCCGCGGCCACGGCATCGAGCGCGGGCCGATCGAACGCGTGCACCACGACCGGCAGCGACATCGGGTTGGCGAGGGCGCGCAGGCGCGCGATGCCATCGTCGAGCGGATTCCCGCTGCGGCCGACCGAGAAGGCAGCGTCGAGCATTGCCTCGATCTCGTATCCGCGGCCCAGCTCGGCGTACGGCACCGCGAACTCGTCGGGTCCGACCACGACCGTCGCGGTTCCTGCGCTGAGCGACGGCAGCCGGTCGGCGAGGCGGGCTGCAGCAGCCTCGCGATCCAGTCCCGCCAGCGATACCCCGCCCACGCTCACGTTGGGCATCACCGCGCTGCCGACGCCGATGCCGGTCGCGAAGGAGACGCCGAGCAGGAGAACGAGTGCGACGAGCATCGTCGCGCCGAAGCCGACGGCGGCGTGGCGGGTGGAGGGCGGGGTGGGAGCCGGCCGCCACAGGCGGCGCGGCAGCGTCAGGCTGGTCATGCGATGCTGGCTGAGAAGACGCGCGGCGTGGGACGATCGTTGCGCGTCCGGGGAACGCGAATCGTCGAAGGGTGCCGGTCTGCGCGCCTCGCTCTCAGGTGTTCCTCCCGGTGTGTTCGACCGCGGCCCGTACGCTCGGGCACAGCGCCGGTCGGTCAGGGCGATTGTCGCCGCCGGCGCCCGATCTGTCGAGTGGCCCGATCGGCGGCTCGATGCTATACTCCGCGCTCCGCACGGCGCTTCCTGACCTGAGCGCCTGCCTGTGTTGCCGATCACATTGAGCTGAGGTTCCCACGTGGCCAGAACCGCACGGACCTGGAAGGGCGCGCGTACGCCGTCCGCCCTGAAGCGCGTCCGACAGTCGCTCCGCCGCCGCGCCGTCAACCGGCGCACCCGGAGCGAGACCAAGACCCTCGTCCAGCGCGCCTCGGAGATCGCGCTCGGTCGCACGGACGGCGACGGTCCTGAGGCCGTGACCGCCGCGATCAGCGCGCTCGACAAGGCTGCCGAGAAGGGCATCATCCACCCGAACAACGCCGCGCGCCGCAAGAGCCGGCTCATGACCAAGGTGAACGCGGCGCACCTGCTCGACGACGACGGCGCGACGGCTCCGACGGCTGCGAAGAAGCGGACCGCCGCCAGCAAGACTGCCCAGCGCAAGAAGGTCCAGGCGGCCAAGGCCTCGAAGGCAGCCTCCGCGAAGGCGACGGACCGGCCCCGCACCGCCGCCGGCAAGGCGAAGGTCGCCGTGACCCGTGCCAGCCGCGAGTCCGCCGCTGCGCGACGTCGGGCGAAGACCGAGGAAACCGACGAGAGCTGAGGCGCGCGGCTCCGGCGACACAGCACGACCCCGGGTCTCACGACCCGGGGTCGTTTCGTTGCGTCGCGGCGTCAGCCGCGGAGGGCGCCGAACGCTGATCGGCCCGGGTACACGGCGGCGTCGC
Organism: Candidatus Angelobacter sp.; assembly: GCA_035463095.1. Taxonomy (GTDB): domain Bacteria; phylum Chloroflexota; class Limnocylindria; order QHBO01; family QHBO01; genus JACDBZ01. Next base: position 1,470 of record DATHTR010000108.1, read on the forward strand.
CGAGCTCCTCCTCGATGCGCAAGAGCCGGTTGTACTTCGCGATCCGTTCGGAGCGGCTGATCGAGCCGGTCTTGATCTGCCCGGTGTTCAGCGCCACCGTCAGATCGGCGATGGTGGTGTCCTCGGTCTCGCCCGAGCGATGGCTGATCACGGCCGTCCATCCGGCCCGCTGCGCCATCTCCACCGCCTCGATGGTCTCGGTCAGCGTCCCGATCTGGTTGAGCTTGACGAGGATGCTGTTCGCCGCTCGCTCCCGGATGCCGCGCGCCAGCCGCTCCGTGTTCGTGACGAGCAGATCGTCGCCGACCACCTGGAGCCGGTCGCCCAGGCGATCGGTCAGCTCCGACCAGCCCGCCCAGTCGTCCTCGGCCAGCCCGTCCTCGAGGCTGACGATCGGGTAGCGCTCGGCCCAATCGGCCCAGAAGTCGATCAGCTCCGAGCCCGACAGGGACCGATCCTCCTTCACGAGGGTGTAGCGCCCGTCCGAGTAGAGCTCCGTCGCGGCCGGGTCGAGCGCGATGGCGATCTGCTCGCCCGGCCGGTAGCCGGCACGCTCGATGGCTGCCAGGACCGCGGCGATCGCGTCCTCGTTGCTGCCCAGGCTCGGCGCGTAGCCCCCCTCGTCGCCCACGGTGGTGGTCAGGCCCTCCTCGTGGAGCAGCCGGCCGAGGGCGTGGAACGTCTCGGCCGCCCAGCGCAGTCCCTCCCGGAACGTCGGCGCTCCGACAGGCGCGATCATGAACTCTTGGAAGTCCGTGCTGTCCACGGCGTGCTTGCCGCCGTTGAGGATGTTGACGAGCGGAACTGGCAGGGTGCGCGCGCCCGCTCCGCCGATGTAGCGGTAGAGCGGCAGACCGACCGCCTCCGCCGAGGCGTGCGCTGCGGCCAGGCTGACGCCGAGCAGCGCGTTCGCACCCAGCTTCGACTTGTTCGGGGTTCCGTCCAGGTCGATGAGCAACCGGTCGAGGCTCACCTGGTCCGCGGCGTCCACACCGGCAAGCTCGGGTCGGAGCGTCTCGTTCACGTGGCGGACGGCCTCGAGCACGCCCTTGCCGCCATACCGCTCTGCATCCCCGTCTCGAAGCTCGACCGCCTCGTGCGCCCCGGTCGACGCGCCCGATGGGACGAGCGCGGTGCCGACCGCCCCGCCTTCGAGGAAGACATCGACCTCGACCGTCGGATTGCCGCGCGAGTCGAGGATCTCGCGCCCGATGACGTCCTCGATGAAGGTCCTCATGGCGTCTCCTTGGCGGTGATCTCGGCGTCGACCGGCAGCAAGGCGGCAACTCCCGGAAGGGTCTTGCCCTCGAGGAACTCGAGCGACGCGCCACCGCCGGTGCTGACGTGCGTCATCCGCGGCGCCAGGCCGAGCCCCTCGACGGCGGCGACCGAGTCGCCACCTCCGACGACGACCGCCACCCTGGCGTCGGCACGCGCCGCGAGGTACCGCGCGATGGCGTTCGTGCCCTCCGCGAACTGCCTGATCTCGAACACCCCCATCGGGCCGTTCCAGAACACGGTCTTCGCCTTGGCCAGGTGCTCAGTGTAGGCCGTCACCGTCTCGGGCCCGATGTCGACCACCATCTGGTCGCGCGGGACCTCCCCGATCGGGACGATGCGGGTCTTTGCCCGATGATGGATCTGCGGCGCGATGACCGCATCGGTCGGCAGCATGAACCGCACGCGCTTCCGGCGCGCCTCGGCCAGGATGCGCTCGGCATTCGACACCTGGTCGTGCTCGACCAGGCTCGTTCCGAGCTCGGTCCCCCTCGCGGCGAGGAAGGTGTTCGCCATCCCTCCCCCGACCAGCACGGCCTGGCAACGCGACAGGAGCGCCTCGAGGACCTCGAGCTTGCCGGAGACCTTGGCACCGCCGATCACCGCGTGGAACGGCCTGGCCGGCTTGTCGAGAAGCCGCGACAGCGCGTCAACCTCTGCCTCCATGAGGAGTCCTGCGACCGCCGGCAGATGATGGGTGATCCCCTCGGTCGACGCGTGGGCGCGGTGCGCCGCCCCGAACGCGTCGTTCACGTAGAGGTCGGCGAACGAGGCGAGCGACTCCGCGAACTCGGGGTCGTTCGCCTCCTCGGCGGCATGGAAGCGCAGGTTCTCGAGCATGAGCAGGTCGCCCGGCCGCAGCTTGTCAACCGCGACCTGGACGCCCGCCCCGAGCGCGTCGCCGGTCATGCGCACCGGACGCCCGAGAAGCTGGCTGAGCCGATCGGCGACCGGCTTGAGGCGCAGCCCGTCGTTGACCTTTCCCTTCGGGCGTCCGAGGTGACTGGCCAGGATCACCGACGCTCCCCGCTCGAGGAGGTGGATGATGGTCGGCAGGCTGGAGCGGATCCGGGTGTCGTCGGAGATCTTCCCGTCGTCGAGCGGGACGTTCAGATCGGCGCGCAGGAAGACCCGCTTGCCGCTGACATCGACGTCCCGGACCGTCTTGGCATCCATCGGCACCTCCTACAGGCGCTCGGCCATGAACTTCGCCAGGTCGGCCACGCGGCACGAGTATCCCCACTCGTTGTCGTACCACGCGATGACCTTGAGCAACCGGTCCCCGGTCACCATCGTCGAGGCGGCATCGACGATGCTCGAGCGCTCGTCACCCTTGAAGTCCATGCTGACCAGCTCCTCGGTGGTGTAGCCGAGCAGGCCCTTCATCGGTCCGTCGGCCGCCGCCTTCAGGGCCTCGTTGGCGGCCTCCGCGGTGACCGGCTTCTCCGTGATGGCCACGAAGTCGATGACGCTCACGGTGGGCGTCGGGACGCGGAGCGCGAAGCCGTCGAACCTGCCCTTCAGCTCGGGGATGACGAGCGACAGCGCCCGGGCCGCGCCGGTCGTGGTCGGAATGATGTTCTGCCCGGCGCTTCGGGCCCGGCGCAGGTCCTTGTGGTAGACGTCGAGGATGTTCTGATCGTTCGTGTAGCTGTGGATCGTGGTCATCAGGCCACGCTCGATCCCGAAGCTGTCGAACACGACCTTGGCCGGCAGTGCGAGACCGTTCGTGGTGCAGCTGGCGTTGCTGACGATGTGGTGCTGGCCCGAGTCGTATCGGTCCTCGTTCACGCCGAGGACGAGGGTGATGTCCTCGTTCTTCGCGGGAGCCGAGATGATGACCTTCCTTGCGCCGGCATCGACGTGGGCCCTGGCCTTCGTGGCGTCGGTGAAGATGCCGGTCGACTCGATCACGATGTCGACGCCGAGGTCTCCCCACGGCAGCGCCGCCGGGTCCTTCTCGCTGTACGACCGGATGCTGCGGCCGTTCACGACGATCGCGTCCTCCCCGGCCTCGACCTCGCCGTCGAAGGGGCCGTACGTCGAGTCGTACTTGAACAGGTGGGCGTTCGTCTCGTCGTCGGCGAGATCGTTGACCGCCACCACCTCCAGCTGGTCAGGATGGCGCTCCAGAATGGCCTTGAGGGTCTGGCGGCCGATGCGGCCGAAGCCGTTGATGCCGATGCGCGTGGTCACGGGTGGGGTGTTCCTCCATGTGCGGCCGCCGTCCGCGGCCGATGCGACCCGTCGAAGCGCGGGTCGCCGATGCGTTCTGTGACGATCGGCAGCGCGCCGATCAGCGAGACGTCGGGGCCGAGGGCCGCGGGCACGATCCGCACGCGGTCGACGAGGAACGGCATCGCGCGACGGCTGACCTCCGCGCGCGCGACCTCGTACAGCCGGGGATGGTGCTCCGCGATGCCTCCACCGATCACGATCACCTCTGGGTTCAATGCGTTGACGAGCGATGCGCAGAGGGAGCCGATGGCGACCCAGGCGCGCTCGAGGAGGTCGGCGCACGCCGTCTCCCCCGCCGCCGCGGCGACGGCCACGTCCTCGGCATCGATGGCGCCGGGATCCGACACGCTTCGCGCCAGGATCGGCGCCTCACCACGGCGTACGAGCTCACCTCCCGCTCGTGCAAGGGCGGTGCCCGATGCGATTGCCTCCACGTGGCCCACGCCGCCGCAACCACAGCGGGGACCGTTCATGT
>DATHTR010000109.1:0-4373 GCA_035463095.1 Candidatus Angelobacter sp.
TCGATCGACCGGACTCGCCACAGGTACTCCGTTCCGGCACGCAGCGCCAGGTCCACCCCGCTCGACACCGATGCCACGAGCTCCGGCTCGGTCGTCCGGATGGTGACGGTCTCGCCGGCCGAGAAGGTCGGATCGGTCGAGACGTCGACGAGGTAGTGCGAGGCGCGTCTGACCGGCGTCCAGCGCAGCGTCGGTGCCGCGTCCACGTGTGCGCCATCGGCCGGCGCCAGCAGCTCGGCCGGCAACTCCAGCTCCCGCGCGAAGGTCCGGACCTCGGTCCAGTCGGTTCGCAATCCGTCCGCCGAGACGCCGCGCAGGCGCCAGGCATACTCCCCGCCGCCGGGCTCGTTCGGATCCGTGAACCGATGGGCCGGCCCGGGGGTGGTCATGCGGATGGTCCTCGGCGAGGCCCAGTCGACCGGCGTCGGGGTGACCTCGAGCTCATAGGTCTGCGCGCCGGGCAACGGATTCCAGGCGATGATCGGCTCCAGGTTCGGGCCGGACGGGGGCCCCTCGATCTCGGGAAGCGCCGTCCAGGAGGCCGATACGGTCCGGGTGGCCGACCATGGACCCACCGTCCGCCCGTTCGGCGAGACCGCCCGGACGCGCCACTCGGCGGTTTCGTCCAGGAGCTGGAAGGCGAAGGCTGTCGTCGGGATTCGGATCGGCTGATCGGTGATCGTGCTGGCCCCCGTGACCTGCACCTCGTACGCGCCGGCACCCGGCACGGGGCCCCAGGTCAGCACCGTGGACGCGGGATAGGCGATCTCCGCTTCGTGGGCCGGACCAAGCTGGATCGGGGTGCCGAGCGTGGCATTCATGCTGAACGACCCGGTCGACCACGCCTGCCCCACGTCGCCGACGAGCGCGGTCACCCGCCAGTGGAGGGCGCCGGGATCGAGATCGGTACTCGGAACGTGCGAGGTGACGACGGTGTCGGCCTGGTAGATGCGATCGGTGAACGCCGCATCACGCGCGACCTGCACGCGATACCCGGTCGCTCCCGCCACCGCGCCCCAGCGGAGCTCCGGGTTGACGTCGTGCGAGCTGCCCTGCGCGGGCCCGATGAGGACCGGCGCCGTCAGCGCCGCCCGCGCCGGCAGCACACCCGCGCCTGTCGCCACGCCCAGGACCAGCAGGATGCCGACGACCATGACGATCGGGCGCCGCCGAGCCATCGATCTCAACGGGTCTCCCCTCAACCCCGATCCCCAAACTCCGCGGTTCGAGCCATCGGCTGCGCGGATTATCGCCATCGGGCGCTCGATCGCAAGACCCGATGGTCATGCCGCCACCGCCTCGGAGAGGGGAGCCCGGCGCAGCGTCCACCGCACGGTCACGCCCCCTCGGCTCAGTCGCGCTCCACGCACCGCTTATCCTCGTTGGCATGGACGGCGGATCGACCGGCATGGGCATGGTGACCGATCCGGTGTGCGGCATGCGCATCGACCAGGACGATGCGGTCGCGTGGGCCGACCACGAGGGAGAGCGGTACTGGTTCTGCTCGGACGCGTGCCGCGCGACCTTCACGGCGGATCCCGTCCCGGCCGGCGCCGACCGACTCACCGAGGCGGAGCTCGCGCAGCGAAGCGGGGCCAACGTCGAACGCGTCCGTGAGCTCGCCGAACTCGGGCTCCTCGAGCGTGACGACCAGGGCCTGTTCCGGCGACGAGACGTCATGCTGGCCCGCGTCGTCGCGTACCTGCGGACGGTCGGGATCGACGCCGAGGACCTGGCCCGGGCACTGCGCTCGGGAGACCTCACGCTTGCGTACCTGGAGGCGGCAGGCCGGCAGCATCCGCGCTCGGCGCAGACGCACGCCGAAATCGGCGAGACGATCGGACTCCCCTTCGAGGCGCTCGAACGCATCTACGTCGCGTTCGGCCTGCCACCGCCCAAGGGGGACGAGCGGGTACGGGAGGAGGACGTTGCCGTGCTCGAGGCCCTCGGCGTCATGACGTCCGCGGGCGTCGAGGAGGCCGATCTGCTCCGGATGGCGAGGGTCTGGGGCGACAGCACCCGGCGCATCGCACAGTACCTGCCGCATCACTTCCACGAGGCCGTCGAGGAGAGGTTTCGCCGGCGCGGCCTCGGCGACAACCAGGCGTACGAGGCGGCCCTGCGCGAGGTCGGCATGCGAGTGGGTCGATCCGGCGAGGACCTGCTCGGCTGGCTGTTCCGGCGCCACTCCGAGGCGTTCCAGGCGGCGCATCAGCTGGACCACGTCGAGACCGCGCTCGAGACGGCCGGCGCGCGCCCCCGGCCCGCGCGAGCGCCCGAGGCGGCGGTCTTCGCCGACCTGTCGGGCTACACGCGCCTCACCGAGGAGTCCGGCGACGAGGCTGGCGCCGATGTGGCCCTGGCATTCGCCGATCTGGTGGCCGACGTCGCGAGCCGGCACCGCGGGACCATCGTGAAGCTGCTCGGCGACGGGGTCCTCCTCCACTTCGCCGACCCGGGCGATGCGGTGCGCGCATCGGTAACGATCGCGGAGCGAGCGCCGGCGGAGGGGCTGCCCGAGGCCCACATCGGCATCGATGCCGGCCCCATGCTCTACGACCAGGGCGACTACTTCGGCCGGACCGTCAACATCGCCTCGCGCATCGCATCGCACGCCCCCGCGGGCCGCGTCTACGTCGGCGAAGCCGTCGTCGGGACCGTGGCCGAGGAGGGCTTCACGCTCTCCGAGATCGGTCCGTTCGATCTCAAAGGGCTCGCACGACCACTGACCCTGTACGAGGCCAGGCCCGCGTAGCCCGGACCTCCTCGATGGCGCCAAGCCGCAGCTTCACGGACCCACACACGGGTCTGCGCGCTGTCGACGAGATACCGAACGAGGACCGAGGTGTCGAGTCCGATCACCGTCGCCGATCCGGGTGGTAGTCTCGGGCAGCGTTGTGCTCCGCCGCGCGAGGAGGCCCGGTGATGGCGATCGACTGGGGAGCGGTGAAGGCCGAGATCGAACGGCTCGAAGGACGCTGGACGGATGCGCTCGTGGAGTTCTGCGCCGTCGCGTCGGAAGCCGATCGCCCCGACGAGCTGGAACGCGCGGCCGGCATGACATCGGAGTTCCTGCAGCGCATCGGCGCCACCACGAGGACGATTCGGGTTGGTGATGCGCCTGCGCTGGTCGTGGGGGAGATCGGTCCTGCCGATGCGCCGGTTTTGAACGCGGTCCAGCACTACGACGTTCAGCCGGCCGGCGAGCCCGGCGAGTGGACGACACCACCGTACGAGCCGGAGGTGCGCGACGGTCGCGTCTTCGGTCGCGGCGCGATGGACAACAAGGGCGAGCTGATCGTTCGGCTCTGGGCCATCGAGGCGCTCGCCGGCGCCGGCGTCGATCTACCGTGCCGGGTCCGCTTCCTCGTGGAGGGCGAGGAGGAGTCCGGGAGCGAGCACCTCGACGAGTTGCTGGTCGCGGATGAGGATCTGCGGCGCGCGGATTACGCGCTGGGCGAGGGTGGCGGGGTGGATGATCAAGGCCGACCTGTCGTTGAATGCGGCGTCCGTGGCATCGCGATGTTCGAGCTCTCCGTTCGCACGCTGTCGAAGGAGGTCCACTCCTCTGCGGCAACGATCTTCCCCAATGCGGCGGCACGGATGGTTGCGGCGCTCTCGGCGCTGGTCGGGGCTGATGGACAGCCAACCTGGGAGGGACTGCAGACCGGTCGATTGCCACTCACCGATGCGGCCCGCGCGGCCGCTCGGGCGCTCCCGCTCGAGTGGCTGGACGACTATCGCTCGGAGTTCGGCGTCCGAGCGTTCGTCGGCGGCCTCGACGGGCGCGACGTCTTCGAGGCTGACCTGGGCAATCCGACCTTCAACATCCAGGGCCTCTGGTCGGGAGAGACGGGTCCCTCGGCCCGGAACATCGTCCCGGCCGAGGCGACCGCCCGGATCGATGCCCGTCTCGTGCCTGACCAGGACCCGGAGGCGATCCATCGGGCCCTCCGTGCACATCTCGATGCCAGCGGGTTCGACGATGTCGAGGTCAGAGAGATCCCGACCTCCGAGCGCCCGTACTGGAGCGACCTCTCCGACCCCTTCGTCGACGCCGCAGTCGAGGCTGTCGAGGCCGCGTTCGAGGCGCCGGCGGTACGGATCGTATCGGCCTCGGGGACGGCACCGATGTACCAGGTCTGCGCGGCGCACCGCGTGCCGATGGCCTTCATCGGCGGGGGCGACCTCCAGGGCAACGCCCACGCGCCCGATGAGTCGTTCTCGATCGGAACCGGATCCCGCGCAGCGCTCGCGTTCCTCCAGCTGCTCGACAACATCTCCCGTCTCCCCCGCCGCGACGCCTGAATCCTCGTGCGTGATATGAGCACGCCCGCCTTCGGCCGCTTCCGCGAGGCATTCATCGCCGGAGA
>DATHTR010000110.1:0-37614 GCA_035463095.1 Candidatus Angelobacter sp.
ACCCCGGCACCGGCTCCGCCGCCGCCGCCGGTGCCGACTCCGACCCCACCGCCGGCGGTGGCGCCTCGCCCGGGCGGCGGGCAGGTCGGTCTGACCGCGCCGCCCCCGCCGCCGCCGCCGGCTCCTGCGCCGATCGTCGTCAGCGGGCCAACCGAGCCAGCCGTCCAGGCGCTGGCGGCACCCGACCCTGAGCCGGCCAGCGGGCCGCCACCGGCGCACGTCCTCGGACGTCTCCTCGCCGACGAGGCGCCCACGGCAGACGACCGGCACGCTCGAGCGCTGCGCATCGGCCGGGCGGAGACCGTGGAGGCGTCGCGTCGCGCCACGAGGGCCCTGTTCCCGGCGCTCCTCGCGGCATGGCTCGATCGGTGGTGGTCAGGCCTCGCGTTCGGGCAGGAGCCTGGCGACGGCGAGCTCGGTCGCCGCGACGTCCTGGATCGCGAGGCCGACCGACTTGAAGACGGTGATCGCTTCGGCCGGACGCTCCGCGACCCAGCTCCGGGCGACGGCTCCGAGCTCCACGAGGTCGCCCTCGCCGACTAGGCCAGCCTCGACCGCGGCAACGAGGTCACCGGCCTCGGCCCGCGCGGCCTGCACGGCGTCCACGGCCACGAGGTGGGCTCGGGCGAACAGCTCGGGCGGCAGCTCCACCATGCCGAGGCGAAACGCTCCGACGCCACTCACATGCGTGCCGGGCCGGATCCAGTCGGCATCGAAGACCGGCTCGTCCGAGGTGGTGGCGCAGCAGATGACGTCCGCCGCCTCGACCGCCTCCCGCGGGGACTCGACGGCGCGAACGTCCAGACCGGTCGCGGAGCGCATGCGATCGGCAAACCCGGTGCGGTGCTCTGCGCGGCGAGCGTAGACCAGCACGGTGCGAATCGGGCGCGCCGCGAGCACCGCTCGCACCTGCCACTCCGCCTGCCCGCCGGCACCGATGATGGCCAGCACCTCCGCATCGGGACGAGCCAGGAGACGCGCGGCGACTCCGGAGGCGGCGCCGGTGCGCATGGCCGTGATCGTGGCGCCGTCGAGCAGCGCGCGGGGAGCGCCGGTGGCGGCGTCGATCCAGGCGACGACGGCGTGGATCGTGGGCAGGCCCCGGTCGGCATTGCCGGGCACGATCGTCACCAGCTTCACGCTGACGCCGGCCCCGCCCGAGCGCACCCCCGGCATGAGCAGCAGATCACCGCCGTCCAGCGCGACGTGCGATCGCAGTGGTGACCGGTCTCTGCCGCCGGCCACGTCGCGGTAGGCGGCCTCCACCGCGTCGAGCAGGTCATCGATCCCGACCGCTGCGCGGATCTGCTCCGCGCCCAGGAACGGGATGGCGTCCATCGTCATCGGCGCCTAGAGTCTAGCCAGCACGGGACCGGCATACGGCTTGCGAGAGCGCCCGCCAAGGAGGAACCGATGATCGACAACGTTCGCGACGACCTGTCGCGCCGAGCCGGCACCGCCCGAAGCGAGCTGGGCGACCTGATGTGGCTGATCCGCATGGCGGCCTTTGCCGCGGTGGCCGGCGCCGTGTACACGGAGCTGCGCAAGGCTCCGGCCGAGCGCACATGGCACGGCAAGCTGCTCGGCGTGGTGCCGTACGACTTCCGCATGCCCAGCGTCGACGCGTTGCGCCAGGCGTACTGGAACCCGCGGTCGCCGAAGCTGTTCACCGATCGCCCGCTCGGCGTCGGGTGGGCGGTGAACATCCCGACCGCGCTCCGGCGCCTCGGGGTACGGACCAGCTTCACGAAGGGCCGCTGACCGCGTTTCACGGTAGGATCGGGCCAGCATGAGCTGGTTCCCGATCCTCCTGGTCATTCACGTCACCCTCGCCATCTCGCTCCTCCTGCCCAGCGTGGTGCTGCCGTTCGTGCTGCGCCGCAGCTCCGGCGAGCCGGGACCCGTGGCGCGGGCACTCATGGCCGTGCAGGGCACCGGCACGGTGCTGATCAGCATCGGGCTGGCCGCCACCGGCATCGGGATGCTGTGGATCCTGGGTCCGCAGCTCCTCACCCAGCCGTGGCTCATCGTGGCCCTGATCCTCTACGCCACCAACCTCGCCGTCGCCGCCTTCATCGCGCGGCCGAACCTGCGCCGCCTGGTCGGCATGCGCGGCGCGGATGACGCCACCTGGCGCCGGCGGGCGCGGCAGCAGCGGCTGGTCGCCTACGGCATGGCCGGCGTGATCGGGGTCATCGGCGTGCTGATGAGCACGAAGCCCGACCTGTGGTGAGGACCGCTCAGAAGTTCGGCAGCGGGAGCGGGCGGCCCATGATGAAGAAGATCGCGGACACGATGAGGAACATCGCGATCGCGAAGAAGAGCAACCAGCGCAGGACTTCCATGCTCGGGCTCCCGGAACGGTTGTGGTCGGCAGCTGACCCCCCGACTCGGTTCGCCATTCTATCGGCCCCCGTCCAGTCCCCGGCGTCGGACGGGCGACCGCTTTAGAATCCGCAGCGTGACGCTCCACCTCCACGACGCCCGACGGGGCGGCCTCCATCCGTTCGTCCCCGTCGGCGAGCGCGACACGATCGGCCTGTACGTGTGCGGCGTCACGCCGTACGACACCGGCCACCTGGGCCACGCCTTCACCTACGTCGGATTCGACGTCCTGCATCGGTACCTGGAGTACCTCGGGCACGACGTGATCTACGTCCAGAACCTCACCGACGTGGACGACGACATGCTCCGCAAGGCGCGTGAGACCGGCGAGGACTACCTCGCCCTAGGAAACCGGCACGTCACCACCTTCTTGACCGAGATGGCGGCGCTCAACTGGCTGCCCCCCGATCACTATCCGCGCGCCACCGAGCACATCCCGCAGATGCAGGACATGATCGGACGGCTGATCGACGCCGGCCACGCCTACCGCGCCGATGGCCACGTCTACTTCGAGGTCGCCACCTGGCCACGCTACGGTGAGCTGTCGCAGGTGGCACCCGACGACATGCTCCCGATCGCCAACGAACGGGGCAACCATCCCGATATGCCGGGCAAGCGCGATCCGCTCGACTTCGTGCTGTGGCAGCCGTCGGCCCCCGATGAGCCCGCCTGGCCCGCACCGTGGGGGAGCGGCAGGCCCGGGTGGCACATCGAGTGCTCGGCCATGGCCGCCGCGTACCTCGGCGCACGGTTCGAGATCCACGGTGGCGGCGCCGATCTCGCGTTCCCCCATCACGAGTCGGAGCTGGCGCAGTCGGAGGGATCCGGACTGGGCCACCCGTGGGTGGCCCACTGGACCCATGCCGGCATGCTGGGCTACCAGGGGGACAAGATGAGCAAGTCGCTCGGGAACCTGGTGCTCGTCCGGGATCTGCTGCGCACCTGGCCAGGAGACGCCATCCGGCACTACCTCGTCAGCCGCCACTACCGATCGGAGGTCGAGTTCCACGAGGCCGACCTCGAGGTCGCGGCCGCTGCCGCCACCCGGCTCCGCCGGGCATGCCTGCGCGCCGAGGAGATCCATCCGGGTGCCTCCGCCTGCGCCGATGTCGATGCGCTCCAACCGGCCGTGCGGGAGCGTCGCGACCGCTTCCTGGCGGCCATGAATGACGATCTCGACACCCCGACCGCGATGCCGGAGCTCCAGGCACTCGCCAGCCTGGCCCTCGAGACCGATGACGAGGCCCTGGCGGCACAGGCCGGCTGGATGGTCCGCGAGCTCGCCGCCCGCATCCTCGGCCTGCGCCTGGCCACAATCGAGGCCGCGGAGCCCGCCTTCGCATGACTGGCCCGGCCGCCACCTCCGACGACGACCTCGTCCCGGTCAGCGTCCGCCTCGGCGAGGTCGTACCGCCCGAGGACCCGGAGGACTGGACGCGTCCGCTGACCTGGATGGCGGCGCTCGGCATGCTGCTCGGGCCGCTCGTGACGCTCGCCTGGTTCCTCGTCGCGCCGCCCGCCTCGAGCGTGGCGCCCCTGACCGCCACCGGGCTCGTCGCGTGCGTCGTGGCGGTCGGGGCGGCGGCCACCGGAGCCACCCAGATCGGCGCGCTGCGCGCCGGAACGGCCACGCTCGGCGGGGCGCTGTTCTCCGCGCTCGTCACGATCATCGTCGGACTGGTGATGGCCGGTGAGCGACAGATCGGCGCAGCCTCCCCCACGTTCGCGCATGCGTTCGCCGGCGCCGCGGCAGGCCTGGTGGGCGGCGCCGTTGCCGCGTTGACGGCAGCGCTCGTCGCGCGCCTCCGCTCACGCCTCGTGCGGCTGGGTGCCTCCGGACTCGGCGGCGCCGCGGTCGCGCTCGCCGCCCTCGGTCCCCTCTTCGGCACTGCCTGACCGAACGGGATCCCCGACCAGCAGGCAGGCCGCCCGGTGGCCCGGGCCGGCGTCCATGAGCGGCGGGTCCACGCGCGGACACCGGTCGAAGGCCAGCGGACAGCGCGGGTGGAAGCGGCATCCCGACGGGATGCGCGACGGATCGGGCGTCTCGCCGCCCAGGATCACCGGCCGTCGACGGACGGATGGATCCGGGATCGGCACGACGGACAGGAGGGCCTGCGCATACGGGTGCGCCGGGCGATCGATGACCCGGCGCGTCGGCCCCTCCTCCACGATCCGGCCCAGGTACATCACCGCGATGCGGTCCGCGTAGGACGCCACCGTCGAGAGATCGTGGGTGATCATCAGGATCGCGATCCCCTCCTCCCTGGCCAGCCGGCCGAGGAGGTTGAGGATCTCGGCCCGGATGCTGACGTCGAGCATGCTCACCGGCTCGTCGGCGATGAGCACCGCCGGCTCGAGCGCGAGCGCGGCGGCGATCACCACCCGCTGGCGCTGGCCCCCGGACAGCTCGAAGGGATACCGGTGCAGGAAGGCGTCCACCGGCGTCAGGCCGGCCTGCGTGAGCGCGTGCTCGACCCGCTCGTGCAGCTCGGCCTCGGAAGCGCTCACGCGATGAACGCGCAGCGGCTCGGCGACGATGTCCCGCACCCGCATCCGTGGGTTGAGTGACTCGTACGGGTCCTGGAAGACCATCTGGACTCGACGCCGGAGCGCGCGCAGCTGGCGACCCGAGAGACGTCCGACCTCGTCGCCGTCGACGAGCACTCGCCCCGCGGTCGGGGCGAGGAGCCCGAGGAGCAGGTTGGCGGTCGTCGTCTTTCCGCATCCGGATTCGCCGACCAGTGCCAGCACCTCGCCCCGGGCGAGCTCGAACGACACCCCGTCCAGGGCGCGCACCGGTCGCGCCGGATGGCGACGCACCCAGTCCAACACGCCGCGACGGCCGGCGAAGTCCTTCACCAGGCCCTCGACCCGAAGCACCTGGCTCATCGGTTCTCCTCCGGGTCCAGCAGGAAGCATGCGGCGCGGCCGCCGACCGGCGTGGTGTACTCCGCCGGCCGGTCGGCGAGGCATCGGTCGAAGGCGTGGGGGCAGCGCGGGGCGAAGCGACAGCCGGGCGGCATCGCGTCCAGTCGCGGCGGCGTGCCGGGGATCCCGCGCAACGGTCGATCGGGGTGGGCGAGATCCGGGAACGAGGTCAGCAGCTGCTGCGTGTACGGGTGCTGCGGAGCGGCGAAGAGGGGGCCGGCAAGGTTCTCCTCCGCCACCTCCCCGCCGTACATGACCACCACGCGGTCGCACACCTGCGCCACCACCCCGAGATCGTGGGTGACGAGGATGATTCCCATGCCCAGGTCCCGGGCGATCTGCCCGAGCAGCTCGAGGATCTGGGCCTGGATCATCACGTCCAGGGCGGTCGTCGGCTCATCGGCGATGATCACGTCCGGGTCGCACGCCAGGGCCAGCGCGATCATCGCGCGCTGCCGCATCCCGCCGGAGTACGTGTGGGGGTAGTCGCGCGCGCGGTCACGACCGATGCCGACCCGCTCCAGCAGCTCCGCGGCGCGCCGTCGTGCTCCCGCCTTCGTCGTCGACGGCGCGTGGAGCCGGATCGCCTCGGCGATCTGATCGCCGACGGTGTGGACCGGGTTGAGCGCGTTCATCGCCCCCTGGAAGACGAGCGACAGCCTCGTCCAGCGGAACGCTCGGAGCTCCGCGCCGCCGAGGCCGAGAAGGTCGTCGCCCTCGAACCAGACCTGGCCGCCGACGATGCGGCCCCCCGGCGGCAGCAGGCGCAGGATGCCGAGCACGGTCGTCGTCTTTCCGCAGCCTGACTCGCCCACCAGCCCGAGCGTCTCGCCGCGCCGCAGGTCGAAGCTCACCCCGTCGACGGCACGCAGCGGCCCGGATGGAGACTCGAACTCGACGACGAGGTCGCGAACCGACAGGAGCGGCGCGTCGGCGCCCCTGGCGTCCCGGTGAGGGGCGTCCTCGCCGACCCGCGACACGTCGCTTCCCGGCGCCTCGAGGTGGTGCCGCTTCAGTCGCGGGTTGAGCGCATCCTCGAGGGCCGTTCCCAGCAGCGTCGTCCCGAGCACGACCCACACGATCGCGAAGCCCGGCGGCAGGAGGGCCCACCAGGCCCCGGCACTCACCGCACCGCGGCCGAACGCGTAATTCAGCATCTGCCCCCAGCTGATGACCGTGGGGTCGCCCAGGCCGAGGAAGGCGAGGGTCGACTCGGACAGGATCGCCAGGCTGATGACGAGGACCATGTTCGCCAGCATCAGCGGCAGCACGGCCGGCAGGATGTGACGCCGCAGGATGTGAACGTCGCCGGCCCCGATGGCTCGCGCGCGCATCACGTACTTGCGCTCTCGCACGGTGAGGGTCTGGGACCTCACGAGCCGCGCCGTCGTCGTCCAACCCAGCGCGCCGATCACGAAGATGATCGTCCCGAGCGAGGGGCCGATGATCGCGACGAGCACGATCTGCAGCGCCAGGTCGGGGATGACCAGGAAGAAGTCGGTGATGCGCATGAGGAGCGAGCCGAGCCAGCCGCCACGGTAGCCGGCCACGATCCCGACCAGGCCGCCGATGACGAGCGCGATGGCAGCGGCGGAGAAGCCGACGAGCAACGAGACGCGGGCGCCGTACAGCAGCGAGGACAGGACGTCCTTGCCGCCGTCATCGGTCCCGAGCAGGTGCTCGGCGGAGGGTGCCTGGTAGATGTCGAGGATGGTGACCCGCACGCTGGCATACGGGTCGTAGGGGGCGATCAGGGGCGCGAAGACGGCAACGAACAGCGCGATGAGGAGCATGGCGGCGCCGATCACGCCCATGCGATGACGCAGGAACCGGCGCCACGGCCGCCGGGTCGGCTCGGCCGTGGGGGGCGCGCCGGCCGCGATCACGACGCTCATCGGCTCACGTCTCGCTCACGCGCGGGTCGAGCCACCCGTAGATGAGCTCGGCGACGAGGTTGGCGATGACGACCGAGACGGCAATCAGCAGGAAGGCGCCCTGCAGCACCGGGTAATCGCGGTCGCCGACCGCGTCCACGGTCAGCGCTCCCAGTCCCGGCCAGGAGTACACCGCCTCGACCTGGATGGCGCCCGACACGGTGAAGCCGAGGTTGAGCGCAATGAGCGTGACCATGGGCAGCATCGCGTTGCGCAGGGCGTGGTCGCGGATGACGCGGTAGGTGGAGAGGCCCTTCGCGCGCGCGGTGAGGATGTAGTCCTCGCCGAAGACGTCGAGGACGCTGCTGCGCATGATCAGCATGTACTCGCCGAGCAGGACCAGGGTCAGCGTCAGGGTCGGAAGCAGGAGATGGCGGCCGACGTCCCAGGCCAGCTCCCAGACCGAGGAGAAGCTGGCGCCGATCGTGATGCGGCCGGAGGTCGGCAGCCCGAACCAGTTCGCGCCGATGACGAGCAGGATGATCCCGAGGAAGAAGGTCGGCAGCGACCACATGAACAGGCTGAAGCTGAGCAGGCCGACGTCGGTCGGGCGGCCCCGCCTCCAGGCGGCGACCAGTCCCAGGACCGTGCCGAACACGATGGCGAGGATCTGGGACGGCAGGACGAGCCAGAGCGTGTTCACCAGCGCCCGGCCGATGAGGTCGATCACCGGCTGGTCGCGGAAGGCGTAGCTCGTCCCGAGGTCACCGCGGGACAGGGAGCCGAGGTAGGCGGTGAACTGGGAGTCGAACGGGTGACCCTCGCCGTCGAGGTCGAGGAACATCGGCCTGTCGATGCCGAACCGCTCTCGGAGCGACTCCACCGCCGTCGGGCTCAGCCGCGGGTCGCGGAGCCCGGACTTGGCGGGATCACCGGGCAGCACCCGGAACAGGACGAAGTTGAAGGTGATGACGACGGCCAGGGTGAGCAGCGCCCACGCGATCTTGCGGGCGAGATAGCCCCCACGTCCGCTCATCGGCGCGCTCGGGTCCAGGTTCGCACGGCTCGGGTCGCTCGGAGCCGGGCGTCGCGACGACGCCCGGCTCCCATCGGCCTGCGCCGGCCTACTGCGCCGGTCGGAGGTTGATGAGCGAGGACGCGTCCTCCAGGCCGAGCGTCGGATCGACGTCGAGCCAGCCGGTGAACGTGTCGGTCCGCCACGCCTGGATCGAGACCGAGTAGTACGGGATGATGTACGGCACGTCCTCGACGAGGATGCGCTGCATCTCGATGATCATGTCGCGCCGCGCATCCGGATCGGTCTCGACCCCCTGGGCGTAGTAGAGCTCGTCGAAGTCCGGGTTGCAGTAGCCCGTCTCGCTGAAGCCCGACGTGATCTCGTCGCACAGGCCGACGCCGAGCAGGAAGGCCGGGTCCGGATCGGAGCCCCAGCCCCACAGGATCACGTCGAAGTCGAAGGTCGGGCAGCAGATGCTCGTCAGCGTGTCGGCGTCCATGCCCTGGATCTGGAGCTCGACGCCGATCTCGCGCCACATGCCCTGGATCAGCTCCGCCTCGCGGGCGCCGGTGTCGATGTCATCGGGGTAGTTGAAGCGGAAGGTCAGGTCGCCGGTCGGGCAGTCGAGGCTGTCGGGGCAGTCGCGGATTCCGTCGCCATCCCGGTCCGTGTACCCGGCGCCGGTGAGCGTGGCGGCCGCCTGGGTCGGGTCGTACGGCCAATCGTCCACCTCGGAGGCGTAGAAGTCGCCGAGCCCCGGCGGCACGAGCGACAGGCCCGGTGATCCCGTGCCGAGCGTGGCGACATCGATGATCTGCTGCTTGTCCATGGCCATGGCCAGCGCCTGGCGTACCTCGACGTCGAGCAGTGCCGGGTGGCCCGTGCACTCGCCATCGTCGGGCGGGCAGTTCTCCGGATCCACGATGTTGAAGAAGACGTCCCGCAGCGTGCCGCCGGCGGCGATGTCGGCGATGTGGACGTTCACGTTCTCCGCGTTCTGCAGCTGGCTGACCGCGGTCGCCGGGAACTCCGTGATCGCGTCGACGTCGCCGGTCGTCAGCGCCGTCACGCGCGCGTCCGGGTTCGAGATCGTCCGGAAGATCACGCCGTCGACGTTCGCGCCGGTGCCCCAGTACTCCTCGTAGGCTTCCAGCTCGACGAACTCGCCCTGCGAGTAGTTCGTCAGCTGGAACGGCCCGGAGCCGATCATCTCTTCGTTCTCGAACTCGACAGGGTCGTCGAGCTCCGACCAGATGTGCTCGGGCAGGATGTACATGAACACCATGTTCGCCTCGAAGTTGCCGAGCGGCTCGGCCGTGGTGAGGACCACGGTCTGCTCATCGGGCGCCTCGATCGTCTCGAAGTACGTCGCGTACGACGGGAGGAACGGGAAGCTGTCGGTGTCCTTGTAGAGCTGGATGCTGAAGGCGACGTCCTCGGCCGTGAGCGGCTCGCCGTCATGGAAGGTGACGTCGTCACGGATGGTCAGCGTCCAGGTCAGGCCGTCCTCGGACACGTCCCATGCCTCCGCCAGCTCCGGGACGTACTCGCCCTCCGAGGTGATGTCGACCGGCACGTCGTACATCAGTGCGTACAGCGTGTACGCCTCGGACAGGACCCCGTTGCCGGGATTCAGGCTGTCGGGCGAGCCGCCCCAGCCGATGCGCACGGTGCCGCCGGTCGCTCCGCCATCGGTGGCGCCGGGACTGCCGGACGGGCCGGACGCGTCGGGGCTCGGGCTCTGCTGCACCGCGGTGCAGGCCGCCAGCACCAGGGCCAGCGCGATGATCAGGGGGAGAACGATCGTCGGGGTCGGCTTCCGCACCGGGGGTACCTCCACGCGTACGCGATGCGGCTGGCGCCCCTCCGTGGGCGGCCGCTCGGACGCGCGGACAATGCCACAGTCCACGGAATCGGGTCAACGAATCCGTGCGCGCCGCGGAATCCGTTCCTCGGGGAGCCTCGACGCACCGGGACGTACGGACTTGCCCGGGCGCGGCATACTCACCGGCCATGACCGAGCCGACGCCCCGGCGCCTCGTCGAGGCCCAGATCGCCCTGGAATCGTTCGACCTGTCCTCCGACGGCGACCAGGTCGTCTACGCGCTCCGCCGCGTGCGCCGGGGCGAGTACGAGTCGCACCTGTGGGCTCGCGCCACCGCCGGCGGCCGCGCCAGGCAGCTCACCAGAGGGCGGGTGCGCGACGTCGGGCCCGCGATCGCGCCGGACGGCCGTCACGTGGCCTTCGTGCGGTCGCCGGTCGGCGACCCCGATGCCGTCGCGCAGGCATGGATCCTCCCGCTCGACGGTGGGGAGCCGTGGCCCCTCACCCAGCTGCCGCACGGAGTGGCGGCGGCGAGTTGGAGCCCGGACTCACGACGTCTGGCCCTCGTGGCGCAGGCCGGCGACCATCGGTTCATCGTGGGCGAGGAGCAGCGCGGCCGCGCACCGGTCGCGCGACGCATCACCCGGCTCGACTTCCGCGATGACGAGACCGGCCACGTCGTTCGCCGGGCCCACCTCTGGATCGTGCCCGCCCGTCCCGGCGCGAAGCCCCGCCAGCTGACGAGCGGCGACTACGACGTCCTCCATCCGGCGTGGTTCCCCGACGGGTCACGCATCGCCTTCGCGGCGGACCGCGGCCCTGATGCCACCATTCGGCCGCGGCTGCAGCTGTGGTCCGTCGGGACCGACGCCGCCACCCCTCGCGTGCGCGAGCTGGCCAGCCTGGCCGGCGATGCGGATCGACCCGCGATCTCCCCGGACGGCCGGTGGCTGGCATTCGTGGGCACCGACGTCGACGACCCCCCGGACGAGACGCCGCCCCAGCTGTGGGTCATGGACCTGCCCTCCGGCACTCCCCGCAGCCTGACCGCGGCGCTGGACCGGCCCATCGGGGAGTGGGCGTGGTGCGACCTGGTCATGGCCGAGGATCGATCCGGACCGACCTGGCTCCCGGACGGCTCGCTGGGCGTCATCGTCGGTGACCGGGGCCGAAACGTGCCGTACCGCGTCACCCTCGATGGCGGGACCATGCCGCTGGTGGACCCCGACACGCCGATCGCGGCCGCCGGCGTCGCCGCCGCGGGCGAGCAGATCGTGCTGAGCGCCGGTGTCGCCGGCTCGGCAGGCGAGCTGTGGACCGTCGGCAGCGGCACGCTGCGGCGTCTCACGACCGAGGGCTCGGGGTGGCAGCGACGATTCCCCGCGGTCGACCTCGAGGAGCTCGTCCTGGACGGCCCCGGCGGGGCGATCCAGGCGTGGCTCGCCTCCCCCGCCGGTGTGGGGCGTCGGCGCCTGCCGACCGTCCTCCACCTGCACGGCGGGCCCACCGGCTCATGGGGACCGGGTGGAACCATGGACGCCATCGCGCTGTGCGCGGCGGGCTACCGGGTCCTGCTCCCGAACATCCGCGGTTCGGCCACCTTCGGCAATGCCTGGGTGCGGGCGCTCCGCCGGGGCTGGGGCACGGTGGACGCCGAGGATGCGCTGGCATGCGTGGACGCTCTCGTCGCACGCGGCCTCTCCGATCCAGATCGCGCATTCGTGATGGGATTGTCGTATGGCGGATTCCTCGCCCAGTGGCTGGTCGGCGTCAGCGACCGGTTCGCGGCCGCGATGGCGGAGAACGGGGTGGCCAACCAGGTCAGCGCCTGGGGCAATTCGTACTTCGGCGTCCACTACAACCGACGCGCGGGCCTCGGAGATCCGCTCACCGACGCGGGCATGCGCGCCCTGTGGCGCTCGTCGCCGCTGCGGAACGCCGCGCGCATCGAGACGCCGCTGCTCATGCTCCAATCGGAGGAGGACCGCATCTGTCCGCCCGCCGACAACGAGCAGCTGTTCACCGCCCTGAGGGTCCTGGATCGAACCGTCGAGTACGTCCTCTATCCGGAGGAGCATCACGAGATGCGCTCGTCCGGGCGGCCGGACCGCCGGATCGATCGGATGGAGCGGATCCTCGCCTGGTTCGCCGCCCATCCGCGGCGCGGTGCTCGCGGGCGGACCTAGGCCGCCGGCGACTTCCGGCTGAGGCGGTCGGCCAGGCCGCCGATGGTGAGCGCGAGCCCGAGAGCGATGATCCCGATGGCGGCCACCAGCCGGAAGGCCTCGCCACCGAATGCCGTGGCGAACACGAGGTAGGCCACCACCCCGCCTGCGGCGATCCCGGCGCCGATCCACTTGAAGGCCGGGGCGTCGGCGATCCAGCCGGCGGCGTACATCCCCAGCCCGAAGCTGAACGGCAGGACGCTCCACAGGTAGCTCCACGCGTTCCATCGGTCGGTGAAGCTTGTGTACAGGAGCGCCGCGCCGATGCCGGCCAGCATCGCCCCCGGGATGACCATGCCGGCGCGCAGCCGCGGATGCTGTCGGCCCACGAAGCTGGGCACCAGGAAGAAGAGCGACATGCCGATGATCAGCACGGGCCACCAGCGCAGGATGTCGTCGCCGATGCCCATGCCACGCACGAAGCTCACGAGCGGATCGGCCGCGAGCACCAGCACGCCGACGATCAGAAGGACGAGCCCGGCGACGAGCTCGATGGTACGACTCACGCCGGGGAGTATAGGTCCGGATGCCTCCGCCGCCCGGACCAGGACCGAGGATCCGACGACCGCTCCGGCTACATCTCCCCTTCGAACGGCAGCTGTGGCATGCGCAGCTCGCGGTCCCTGCGGTAGCCGAGCACGTAGTCAGCCTGCATGAGGGTGTGGATCTGCGAGGTCCCCTCGTAGATGACCGAGCCCTTGGAATTGCGGAGGTAGCGCTCGACCGGATACTCGTTGCTGTACCCGTAGGCGCCATGGACCTGGATCGCGTCCATGGCCGATGCGACCGCGTGATCGGTGCAGAACCACTTCGCCAGCGACGTCTCGCGCGTGTTGCGCTCGCCGCGGTTCTTCTTCCAGCCCGCCTTCCACACGAGCAGGCGCCCGGCCACGATCCCCTGCTCCATCTTGGCGATCATCTGCTTCACCAGCTGGTGGCGGCCGATCTCCTCCCCGAAGGTCGAGCGCTCGTGCGCGTACTTCACCGATGCGTCGAGGCAGGCCTGGGCCAGGCCGACCGATCCGGCGGCGACGGTGTAGCGGCCCTGGTCGATGGCGCTCATCGCGATCGTGAAGCCCTCGCCCTCCTCGCCGACGCGATTCGCGGCGGGAACCTCGCAGTCACTGAAGGTCAGGATGCCGGTGTTGCCGGCCCGCACGCCGAGCTTGCCGTGGAGCGACTCCGAGCTGAAGCCGGGGAAGGAGCGCTCGACGATGAAGGCGGTGATGCCCTTGTGCCCCGCACTCCTGTCGACGGTGGCGAACACCAGGACGTGATCCGCCGTGTCCGCCAACGAGATCCAGATCTTCGACCCGTTGAGGATGTAGCGGTCACCGTCGCGGCGGGCGGTGGTCGACAGGTTCGCCGCGTCCGACCCGACGCCCGGCTCGGTGAGTCCGAACGTGGCCAGCTTCTCGCCGCGCGCCTGGGGCGCCAGATAGCGCTCCTTCTGCTCCTCCGACCCCCACTGCAGCAGGGTCAGCGAGTTCAGTCCGGTGTGGACGGACAGGATGACCCGGAAGGCCGTATCCGCCCGCTCCATCTCCTCGCACAGCAGGGCGAAGGCGATGTAGTCCATGCCGGCTCCGCCGTACCGCTCGGGGATCGGCAGCCCCAGCAGCCCTTCCGCACCCATCTTCTCGTAGAGCGAGCGATCGTACGTGGCGGACTCGTCGAGCTCGCGGATGCGTGGCAGGATCTCGCGCTCCGCGAAGGCGCGCGCCGTGCGCTGCACCTCGCGCTGCGCATCGGTCAGCGAGAAGTCGATCATCGGTTCTCCGTCAGGGGGAATCGGGCGGGGCTGCGACCCGATTCTAGCCTCGATCGGACCCGTTGACCTCGATGGCATGATGGGCGGACAACTCCAGATCTGCCCGTCGTGGTGTGGGGGTTCCCGAGTTCCCTTCAGGAGGAGCGCGATGGTGAAGTTCAGCTACTGCCACGTCCCGGCGTACCCGCTCGATGAGTCGATCGCGATCATCACGACCGCGGACGAGTGCGGCTTCTACGCTGCCTACTCGGTCGACGAGACGTGGTGGAAGGACATGTGGCTCCTGTTCGCCGCCGCGGCGGACAAGACGAAGCAGATCCGGATGGGCCCGAACGTCACCCACGTCATCCTGCGCGACCCTGCCCACGTGGCCCAGATGGCCGCCACCCTCGACCAGCTGACGAACGGCCGGGCCGAGATCGTGGTCAGCTTCGGCAACATCTCGATGCTCCCCCAGCACGGCATCGACACCACCGGCATGAAGCCGCTCTCGCGGGTCATGGAAGCGCGCGAGGTGATGCGCAAGCTCCTCGACGACGGCGCCGTGACGCACGACGGCGAGTTCTTCAAGCACACCGGCCTGTGGACCCTGGCGCGCCCCGTCCAGGAGCACCTGCCGATCAAGCTCGGCGCCATGGGCGGCCCGCGCTCGTTCGTCGTCGGCGGCGAGCTGTTCGACGGCGTGCACCAGGCCATCGGCACGTCGCAGGAGACGTACGCCTACATGGTCGAGAACGCCCGGAAGGGGGCGGAGAAGGCGGGTCGGAACGTGGACGACCTCGACCTCGGCGCATGGCTCGTCATGTCGGTCATGGAGGACTCGCAGGCGGCGAAGGAGACGGCCCGCATCATGGCCGCGTTCTACCTGTCAGCCATGCCCGAGCAGCAGCTGAACCGCCACGGCATCACCGGGGCCGATCTGAAGCCGATCTTCGACGCCTTCGGCGCCGGGGACGTGCCGAAGGCCCTGGAGCTGACCACGCCCGAGCTCGGCGAGAAGTTCTCCGTGGCCGGCACGCCGGAGGAGGTCAGCGAGCGGCTGCAGCGCGACATCATCTCGACCGGGGTGAACCACATCATCGCCGCCGTGGTCGACCCGTACCTGGTCAAGGCCTTCACCGGGATCGACATCGACAACGCGGTCGACACGCATGCACAGCTGCGGCTCATTCGCGACAAGGTGATGCCCGCCCTGAACGCCGAGCCGGCGACGGCCTGACCGACCAGGTCCGACTCCGGGGCGGCGGCGACGCCGCCCCGCCGCACGCATCGTCATCTCGAGGTACCGATGACCGCCCCTCCCTACGATCCGATGTCCGACGGACAGCTCCAGGCCGACTTCGTCGACAAGTGGCGGGATGCCGCCTACGGGTGCTTCAGCTCCGGCCACAAGTTCTGCCGCGAGGTGTGCCCCGTCATGCAGGTCACCCGCAACGAGCAGCACACCCCGACCGCCTTCCACGCCAACATCGTGGCGATGGAGCAGGGCAACCTGGACGTCGCCGACGTGGCGGACGACTACGTCCACTGCACCCAGTGCGGCGCCTGCGAGCTGCGCTGCCCGAACACGCTGTTCACCGGCGACTTCTACCGGCATCGGACCCGCACGGTGAAGGTGGTCAAGGCGATGCGCGCGCTCGCCGTCCAGTCCGGCATCGAGCAGCCGAACTGGAAGCGCTGGGTGGAGGCAACCATCGACCGCAAGAACGAGCCGGTCATCGAGGTCCCCGTCAGCCAGGAGAACGTGGCGAAGTGGGCCACCGGCCTCGACCTGCCGATCGGCGGCGAGACGATCATGTTCGTCGACTGCGAGGCGGCCTTCTACCGCACCAGCGTGGCGCGGTCGACGGCCCAGGTCCTCAAGGCGGCCGGCGTCGAGTTCGGCCTCATGCGCGAACAGTGGTGCTGCGGCGGCCCGGCCGCGGAGATGGGCTACGTCGACGTCTCGCGCCAGCTGGCCGAGCACAACGTCGCCGACTGGCGGGCGGTCGGGGCGAAGCGGATCATCGCCATCGACCCGCACGACTACATCAGCTTCACCGAGGACTACCCCGAGTACTTCGGCGAGTCGTACGACTTCGAGATCGTCTACATCACCGAGCTGTTGGCCGAGCTCGTCCGCGAGGGCAGGATCACCCTCACCAACCCGATCAACCGGACCGTCACCTACCACGACCCGTGCCGGCTGAACAAGCGCAAGGGCATCTACGAGTCGCCGCGCGAGATCCTGCGCGCCATCCCGGGCCTGACCTTCAAGGACGTCGACCACGTCACCCAGTGGTCGTACTGCTCGGGCGGCGGCGCCGGCCTGCCGATCGAGAAGCCGGAGATCACCGCCGAGATCAGCCGGCGCCGCGTGGCGAAGGCGAAGGAGCTGGAGGTCGATACGCTCGTGTCGGCCTGCGTCTGGTCGGAGCGACCGCTCTCGGCGGCCGGCGAGGAGCAGGGGCTCGACGTCGTCGACCTGCTCGAGCTCGTCGCCGAGTCGGCCGGCCTCGATCCCCGCGGCGTCAACGGCTACGCCGGGCCGCAGGTGGCGGGCGCCGGGGAGGTGACGGCATGACCGTCGCGACCGGCATCCCGGACGGCGTCGTCGACGAGCTGCGCGCCATCCTCGGTGAGGAAGGCGTCCTGACCTCGAAACCGGCCCGCTACAACCGCACCCGCGTCCCGACCCCGTTCCCGGTCCACAAGTGGGACGCCTACGTCCCGGACCTCGCCGTGCTGCCCCGGACCGCGGAGCAGGTCAGCGAGATCGTGAAGCTCGCGAACCGCCACCGCATCCCGGTCACGGCTCGGGCCGGCGGGACGGGGCTCAACGACGGCGCGGTTCCGCTGAAGCGCGGGATCATCGTCGACGTGAAGCTGATGAACGAGATCAAGGAGGTCGACCTCGTCGACCGCACGGTGACGGTCGGTCCCGGCATCAACATGCTGAAGCTCAACGAGCAGCTGCGGAAGCACAACGTCATGTACCCCGACGACCCGGCGAGCTACCCGTGCTCGCTCGTCGGCGGCCGCATCGGCACCTCCGGCTGGTCGCTCATCGGCGGCCGATACGGCCATACCCGGGACCTCGTCATCAGCTTCGAGATGGTGCTGCCGACCGGCGAGATCATCGAGGTCGGCGACGGCGGCGGCCGGAAGATCCGCAAGTCGAGCACCGGCTACCAGCTCAAGCACCTGTTCATGGGGCACCAGGGGACGCTCGGCATCGTGACCGAGGCGACCCTCGAGCTCGTGCCGCGACCGGAGGTCGAGTTCGCCGCCTTCTTCCACTACCCCTCGTACACATCGGCCTGGGAGTCGACCGGCGCGCTGGCGAAGTCGGGTCTCGCCTCGCTGGGCGGGGTGGTGCTGTTCGACGAGTACAAGCTCCGCTACCTGCGTCGCGACGACGAGGCCTACATCCCCCGCCCGGATCACGTGAAGGCGGTCGTGGCGGTGGCGATGTACGGCACCCGCGACGAGGTCGAGCCGGCCGCGAAGCGGATCATGCGCATCGGTCGCGAGTCGGGCGGGACGTACCTCGGCGACGAGATCAGCTCGGGCGACTGGGCCAGCCGCCACGACCGCTACGCCACGCCGCTCCACGGCCGCCTGCGCACCGGCGAGGTGGTGCCGATGAGCTGGCACTGCGAGGACGCCTCGATCAACTACAGCCAGCTCCCCGCGGTCATGGAGAAGTGGCACGCCATCGCCGCGAAGTACATCGACAAGACCGGCATCCTCGACGACTGGGGGATGTTCGCCTACACGAACGGGGCGTACAAGCCGTGGGGCGACTACCTGACCGAGATCGACATCGGGATCTGGGAGCAGCAGCTCAACGAGGAGCACTGGCGAGACTGGGTCGAGTGCAAGCGCGAGATCGCCCGGGTGGCGCTCGAGCACGGCGGCTCGATCACCGCCTGCCACGGCGCGACCCGCGAGGGTGATGCCGACCTCGTGCCCCTCGAGATGGGCGGCGGCTACGACGTGATGATGAAGATCAAGGCCGCCCTCGACCCGAACAACATCATGAACCCCGGCAAGTACGAGCTCGACCGCGCGTACGGCCTGGAGGGAGACGTGTTCCCATGATCGGCTTCCGGCTCGGCGCGCAGCGACCCCCCGAGGCCAGGCGCATCACCGACGACGTCATCCAGCGCTTCGACCACGTCTTCGAGGTCGACCCCGCGAAGATGACGATCATCGAGCAGCAGGACATGCCCGCCTGGGACACGCTGCGCATCGTCGACTCGCGCTGGGAGCATCTCGCCTGGATGCATGACCACTGGGCCGATGCGGTGCTGCTCGCCGCCGACATCGACGAGGGTGGCCTCCATCCCGACGACGAGGACCACTGACCCGGTTCTCGCCGTCACCGCCGACGCCGGCTGGCACCCGTGCGACCCACCGAGCTGCCCGTCGTTCGTCGGTGGTCTCACCCCGATGCACCAGGCCCGCGGGGGCCGTGACAGGCGGAGCCGCGAGCGGCCACATCGAATTCCGACAAGACGATCGGTAGTTCGCTTTGACGAACCTTGGGCATAAGGCTAGCCTAACGCGCGTTCGTCAACCCACCACCTACGAGGGACCGATTCACCCGTGCGACGCACTCGCCTCATCCTTGCCCCGGTCACCGCGCTCAGCCTGGCGCTCGCCGCGTGCGGCACGCAATCCGGCAGCCCCGCCGCCAGCCCCACGCCGGCCGTGGAATCCCCTGCCGCCGGCGGCCCGATCACCGTCTACTCGGGGCGCTCCGAAGAGCTCGTCGGCCCACTCCTCGATCAGTTCACGCAGGCCACCGGCATCGAGGTCGAGGCCCGCTACGGCGACACCGCGGAGATGGCCAACCTCATCCTGACCGAGGGCGCCAACTCGCCGGCCGACGTCTTCTTCGCGCAGGACGCCGGGGCGCTCGGCGCCGTCGCAGGCGAGGGCCTGCTGACCGAGCTGCCGTCCGAGGTGCTCGACCGGGTCGACGCGCGGTTCCGCTCCCCGTCCGGCGAGTGGGTCGGCGTGTCGGGACGGGCGCGAGTCGTGGCCTACAACACCGACCGCGTGGACGAGGCGGACCTGCCCGCCACGATCTTCGGCTTCACCGACCCCGAGTGGTCCGGCCGCATCGGCTGGGCGCCGACCAACGGCTCGTTCCAGGCGTTCGTCACCGCCCTCCGGGTGATCGAGGGGGAGGATCGGGCGCGAGAATGGCTCGAGGGCATCGAGGCCAACGATCCGAAGGTGTACGAAGGCAACAATCCGGCGCTCGACGCGGTCGCGGCGGGCGAGGTGGACGTCGCGTTCATCAATCACTACTACCTGATGCAGCGCCTCACCGAGGACCCCGACATCAGCGCCGCGAACCACTACCTCACCGATGGGGATCCCGGCGCGCTCGTCAACGTCGCCGGGGCCGGCATCCTCGCCAGCTCGGAGCAGCCCGGCGCCGCGCAGCGGCTCGTGGAATACCTGCTCAGTGACGAGGCCCAGGCGTACTTCGGCGGTGAGACGAAGGAGTACCCGCTCGTCGAGAGCATCGGGCCGGATGCCGGCCTCCCGCCGCTCGGCGAGATCGGCACCCCGGACATCGACCTGTCCGATCTCTCCGACCTCGAGGGCACGCTCGAGCTGCTCCAAGAGGTCGGCATCCTCTAGGGCGGAGGACCGATGGCCACCGTCACCCCGGCCGCCCCGGCCGGCAGGACCCGCGTCCGCGCCCCCGCCCCACCGGCCTGGCTGGTCGGGGCGGGGGTCGCCGTCGCGCTGCTCGGCCTGCTGCCGATCGGCTACCTCCTGGTGCTGGCCGGCGGGAACCTCGAGACGGCGTGGGAGCTGGTCCTCCGCGAGCGGACCCTCGGGGTCCTCGGACGGACGCTGCTCCTGGCGGGCACGGTGACGGTCGCGTCCGTCCTCATCGGCGTGCCGATGGCCTGGCTCACGGCCCGCAGCGACCTTCCCGGCCGTCGCTGGTGGACGATCCTCGGCGTCCTTCCGCTGGTGGTGCCGAGCTACGTCGGCGGCTACGCGGTCGTCGGCGCCTTCGGCCCGCGCGGCGCGCTGCAGTCGCTCCTCGAGCCACTCGGTGTCGAGCGCCTGCCGGAGCTGTACGGCTTCCCGGGGGCGGCCCTGGCGCTGACGCTGTTCAGCTACCCGTACGTCGTGCTGTCGGTCCGCGGCGCGCTCCTGCGGCTGGACCCCGCCTACGAGGAGGTGGGCCGCTCGCTCGGGCGCGGCCCGTGGCGCACGTTCGTCGACGTGACGCTCCCCCAGCTCCGACCGGCGATCACCGCCGGCGCGTTGCTCGTGGCGCTGTACAGCCTCGCCGACTTCGGGGCGGTGAGCCTCCTCCAGTTCGACTCGTTCACGCGCGCCATCTACGTCCAGTACCGCGCCAGCTTCGACCCGACCCTCGCCGCGGTCCTCGCGCTGATGCTCGTGGCCTGCACCGCGGCCGTGCTGGTCGCCGAGTCGCGCCTGCGGGGCCGAGCCCGCTACCACCGGTCGGGTGGCGGCGCACGGCGGCCGGCCCGAATCGTCCGCCTCGGCCACTGGCGCTGGCCGGCGCTCGCCTTCTGCGTGCTGGTGGTGGGCCTGGCGGTGGCCGTCCCGCTCGGGACCATCGGCTTCTGGCTCGCCCGCGGCCTGGCCGCCGGGGAGTCGTTCAATCTCGTCGTCGGCGCCACCGTCAACTCGGTCGTCGCCTCAGCGCTGGCGGCGATCCTCGCGGTGCTGGCCTCGATCCCGGTCGCGATCCTCGCCGTCCGGCATCGCGGCGTGATCGGCGGGCTCGTGGAGCGAGCCACGTACGCCGGGTTCGCGCTGCCCGGCATTGTCATCGGCCTGGCCTTCGTGTTCGTGGCGGCGCAGTGGCTGCCGTGGATCTACCAGACCCTGCCGCTCCTTCTGATCGCCTACCTGGTGCGGTTCGCTCCGGAGGCCGTCGGCGTGACCCGCGCCTCCCTGCTCCAGGTCAGCCCCCGGGTCGAGGAGGTGGCGCGGACGCTCGGCCGGCGGCCGGGCGCGGTCCTGCGCGAGGTCACCGTCCCCATCATCCGGCCCGGGCTGCTTGCCGGCGGCGCGCTCGTGTTCCTCACCGCCATGAAGGAGCTGCCGACCACGATCCTGCTGGCGCCCACCGGGTTCGACACGCTGGCCGTGCGGATCTGGAGCGCCACCAGCGAGGGCTTCTTCGCCCGCGCGGCCGGTCCGGCGCTGCTCATGATGGGCGTGGCCGCCCTGTCGCTGGTCTTCGTCCTCCGCGGTGACCGGGACCGATGACCACGCTCGCGCCGCCACGCGGCACAATGGCGCGGATGCCGGAGCCCGCCGCCCCCGCCGATCCGCGGATCGCGCTGCGCACCCTGTCGCTGTCGAAGCGCTTCGGGGAGGTGGTGGCCGTCGACGACGTCGACCTGGCCGTCGCCGAGGGCGAGTTCCTCGGCGTCCTTGGACCGTCCGGCTGCGGCAAGACGACCCTCCTTCGCCTCGTCGCCGGCTTCGAGCGGCCCGACGCCGGTGGCATCGAGATCGACGGCGCCGCGGTCGCAGGCCCGCGACGGAACGTCCCGCCGGAGCGACGGCGGATCGGCATGGTGTTCCAGGAGTCGGCGCTGTTCCCGCATCTCGACGTCGCCGGGAACATCGGGTTCGGCCTCGCGCGCCGCGAACGTGAGGCGCGCGTTGCGGAGCTCGTCGCGCTCGTCGGCCTGGCGGGACTGCAGCGCCGGATGCCCCACGAGCTGTCGGGCGGGCAGCAGCAGCGCGTTGCGCTCGCCCGCGCGCTGGCGCCGGACCCGGCGCTGGTCCTGCTCGACGAGCCGTTCAGCAGCCTCGACGCGACCCTGCGAGCTCAGCTCCGGGGCGAGGTGCGCGACATCCTGCGCACCGCCGGCGCCACCACCGTGTTCGTGACCCATGACCAGGGCGAGGCGCTCGAGATCAGCGACCGTGTCGCGGTGATGCGTGCCGGACGGCTCGAGCAGGTCTCCACCCCGGACGAGCTCTACCTGCGCCCGGTGAACCGCTTCGTTGCCGGGTTCGTCGGCGAGGCCAATCTGCTCCCCGGTGAGGTGAGGCATGGCGAGGTGCAGACCCTGGTCGGCCGCTTCCGAGCCGGGAACGGCGCGCTGGCCGATGGCATCCGTGCCGAGGTGCTGCTGCGACCCGAACAGCTCCACATGCTGCCCGTCGAGCGGCTGACGTCACCACCGCGACCGGAGTCGGTGCTCCGCATCGTGCGCCGCGTGTTCCATGGCTCCGAAGTGCATCACGTTCTGCGCAGCCCCTCGGGGTTCGAGCTGGAAGCGGCGACACCCTCGAGCGCGACGCTGGAGGTCGGCACCGAGGTCATCGCCCACGCACGGGCGCGCGAGGTCCCGGTCTATCCGATCGACGGCGAGGACGCGACCCTGGCGGCGCCTGCCGCGAGCTAGTCGGCGACGGCAACGCCCATGAAGGACAGCACCTCGGCCCACGCAGCGGCCGACGCGCCGGCGTGCTCCTCCGCGGTGCGGTCGAAGAAGGAGTGCGGCGCATCGGGGTAGGTCACCGACCGGTGCTCGATGCCGGCCTCCGCCAGCGCTCGTGCGAAGGCGTCACGCGCATCCGGTCCGATGCCGTGGTCGGCCTCGCCATAGATCGTCAGGACCGGGCAGCCGAAGCGCGGCGCCTCGTCGGAGGGGGCGGGCAGGCCGCTGCGGTGTTCACCGGTCGGCCACGGGTAGAAGCCGATGACGCCGCCGAGCTCGAGGCCGGCCGCCGCCTGGAGCAGGCTGATCCGGCCACCGATGCAGAAGCCGATGGTGAAGATGCGCGTCGGCGCCCCGCCCTCAGGCGATCGCAGCATGGCGACCGCGGCCGCCACGTCATCGTTGACCCGATCCGTCTGGAGCTGCAGCACGTGGGCCTTCGGGTCGAACGCTCCGTCCCGCTTCGTCCCGCCCGCGGTGCGGGCGTAGAAGTCGAATGCGATCGCGTCGACGCCGGCCTCGGCGAAGCGCAGCGCCAGCTCCTCGTAGTAGGGGTGCAGGCCGCGGATGTCGGGGACGATGACGATCCCGGCCCCCGTCGGATGATCGGCGCGCGCGGCATAGGCCGCCAGCTCGGTCCCGTCCCGGCTGGTGAGGACGAGGTCTCGGGCGTCGACGGCGGCGCCGCGAATCGGCGGACGTGGAGGTCGGGCATCGGGCGAGAAGCACATGCCGATCAGCCCCGCAGGCGGCATGCCGCGGCGGCGGTCATCCGACGAGCCGCTCCACGGCGACCCACGAGCCGGCGAGCAGGACCGCCGCGACGCCCGCGTAGACGGCCACCCGCAGCGGAGCGGCCATGCTCCCGTGGAGCTGGTCGCCCGCGGGCGTGCGCCACATGCCCGACAGCGTCGCGACGCCCGTCGGCGGCAGCAGGAAGCCGAGCACGGCGCCGGTGAGCAGGCCGCCGACGTGGCCGGTCCAGCTGATGCCCGGCACCGCGAAGGTGAAGATGAGCAGGAAGATCAGGTACGTCCCAACGCCTCCCATCATCGCCCGGGCCTCGCGGCCCAGCACCGCGTGGTGCCGGCGCGAGACCGCGAACATCAGCCCGATGACCCCGAAGATCGCTCCGGATGCGCCGGCGGCGAACTGCGCCGGGTCGATGAGGATCGTGAACACGCTGCCTCCGGCCGCGGCCAGCAGGTAGATGGCCCCGTACTCGATCGGGCCGTACATGCGCTCGACGATCCCGCCGTACAGGTAGAGCACGTACATGTTGAAGGCGAGATGGATCGGGCCGAGGTGGAAGAACGCGCTCGTGAAGATCCGCCACCACTCACCCTGGGCCACGAAGAAGGCATTGATGAGATGGTCCTCGCCGATCGGCCCGACGCCGCCGCCGAACAGGCCTCCGCCGAGGCTGCCGCCCTGGCTGAGCACGGCATCGGCCGCGAACAGGACGGCGCAGATGGCGATAATCCCGTAGGTGACGGCCGGGACGTAGCGCGCGTACGCCCCTCGAGCGCGGTTGAACTCGCGCCTCGCCGCGAAGTCGTGGCCTGTCTCCTTCAACAGCCATGCGATGCGATTGGCGATCCCGCCACGCTCGTCCGGCGGCGCGCGACGATCTGCCTCTCGGTAGGCGCTCACCGCCGACTCGAGGTCGCCGTCGCGGACGAGCTGCTCCGCCACGCTGCGCCAGCCGAGCCAGGCGCCGCGGCCCCCGGCATTGGCGGCCTGCTGCCAGGCGGCCAGCGCCCCCGGCTCGTCGTCAGCTCGGTAGCGGGCGGTGCCGATCGCCAGCCACGCGTCCCCGGCGAGATCGGGATCCGGGTGGCCGGTCAGCTGGGCGAGGATGCGGACGGCGGCGTCGAGATTTCCCGCGTCCAGCAGGCGGCGCCCCTCGGCGAGGCGCTGTGTTGGTTCATCAGTCATGCGCGCGACCGATTATGCCGGGGACGTCGAACGACCGCCGAGAGGTTGGCACCTCGGCGGTCGTCCAGTGCCCCCTGGCGGGAGGCTGCGCCCCGGCCTGGGCCGGGAGCATCGAATGGAGCGGGCTACTTCGCTCGCTGGAGGAACTCGACCACGTCGTCGTAGCGGAAACGGCGGTCGCCACGCTTGCAGACCCGGAAGAACGGGAGCTCGCCGCGGTCCCCGAGCCGCTTGACGGTGTTCACGTGCAGGTGCAGCATCTCGGCGACCTCGGACGCCGTGAGCAGCTTCCCGACCTCGTTCGTCATCATCAGTTGGTTCGGACCTCTGTCTACGGGCACTTGCTGCCGCGCGTCGCACGGGCAGGTGCGGTGGATGCGGCTCGTGGTCGGATAGTACGGTTGCGGTGGCTTCCGGCCGCCCGGTACGTTCAGGTCATCGCCAGGAGTACTTCGGTTCATGCCCTCCCTCGACAGCCTCCCCGATGAGGTACGCGCGCTGCTCGACGAGCGGAGCGAGGCCAGGGATGCGCGCGACTGGGAGCGGGCCGACGCCCTGCGTGATCGCCTCGCGACACTGGGCTGGGAGGTGCAGGACACGGAGCGCGGCTCGAGCGCGCGCCCGATCCTGACCGCGGAGGCTGAGTCGCCAGACCATCTCGACGAGCCTGCTGCCGTGCCGCTGTCGGTCGTGGTGGTCATCGAGGACCATCCGGCCGACGCCGAGCGCCTGTTGCGGAGCCTCGCCGCCCATCCGCCGCGCGTCGAGTGGGAGCTGGTCATCGTCGGCAATGGACCCGGCGTCGATCTCGACGCGGTGCTGGACCGCGTCCCGGGGCTCCCGGCGATCGTCGTGCGCCGCACGGATCGGCTCGGGTGGGCCGACGCGCGCACCCTCGGCCTGCGGGCATCCCGGGGCGAGGTCCTGCTGCTGCTCGACACCTCGGTTGAGCCCACCGACGACCTGGCCGGCCCGCTGCTGGATGCCTTCGACGACCCTGCCGTCGGGCTCGCCGGAGGATGGGGCGTCCGGAGCGCGGATCTCCGTCGGTTCGAGGAGGCGGGTCCGGGCGAGGTGGATGCCATCGAGGGCTACGCACTCGCCGTGCGGCGCGACGCGCTCCGGGCGGTGGGTGGCTTCGATCGGCGCTTCCAGTGGTACCGCCACGCCGACCTGGACTTCAGCTTCGCGGTGCGCGATGCGGGATGGCGCGCGGTGGTGACCGCTCCCCTGCCGGCCCTCCGCCACGAGCACCGCGGATGGACGGCGCTCCCCGACGACGAGCGCGACCGGCTCAGCAAACGCAACTTCTACCGCTTCCTGGACCGCTGGCGCGATCGCGGTGACCTGCTGGTGGGCGGG
Organism: Candidatus Angelobacter sp.; assembly: GCA_035463095.1. GTDB lineage: Bacteria > Chloroflexota > Limnocylindria > QHBO01 > QHBO01 > JACDBZ01. The sequence goes on from DATHTR010000110.1 coordinate 25,783, forward strand.
AGCCGATGAGCCACCGCATCCACGTCTGGCCGTGGACACGCGCGCTCGGGCGCCGCGTGCTTCCGAACTGGCTGGCCATCTCCCTGGGCCGCCACGTGGTCACCTGGCGGGACCTCGACGAGGTCGAGCTCGCCCACGAACTCGAGCACGTGCGCCAGTGGCAGCGCCACGGTTGGGCGTTCCCGCTCGCCTACCTTGCGGCGGCGCTGCGCGCCCGACGGTCGGGGAAGCACTGGTACCTCGACAACTCGTACGAGGTCGCGGCGCGAGAGGCCGCCGGGCGCGACCGATCCACCACCGCGCGGGGCTGATCAGCGCGGGCGGCGGTGGCCTTCCACGCAGGTGCAGCCATGCGGGCCGACCCGCGCGGCATGGCGCGTGCCGGCCGGCAACACGAACCCGACGCCCGGCGTGATCTCGACCGGCGTCCCGTCCGGCCCGATCAGGAAGGTGATGGAGCCCTCCGCACAGATCAGGAGCTTCGTGGTGGCGTGCTCGTGCGCGGCGTAGGTGTCGCCCGGACCGTTGCTCCAGGCCGATGGCGCGACGCCGGCATTGCGCAGCGCGCGCTCGGCCGCGGCGACGCCGGGTTCCTCCGCGATCAACGGCTCGAGGTCGGCCGAGGTCACCGGACGAGCAGCACGCTTCGCTGCACGAGCACCTCGCCCTCGAGGCGTCCCACCGCCACGAGGCGGTCGAACGGGCGGAGCCAGGCCATGACATCGTCCGCCTCGTCCTCGAGCATCGGCCCGAGCGCCGCTTCGGCGGCCGACACCACGCCCGTCACGTCCAGCCAGGCGATGCCTGCGGCGCTCGGTCCGCCCAGCGCCGCGACGGCGTCGGTGTAGCGTGCGACGGAGGCGAGGCTGCCTGCCTCGTCGAGCTCGAGGGCGCGGCCCACGAAGCGCTCGCCGAAGCCGATGAGGACGCGATCGTCGGTGAGCGCGTACTGCACGCTGACCGACGTCGCGACACCCATCATCCCGGCCGACGCGTCCTCCCAGTGCAGGGTGACCACGTCGACGCCCGCCACGGTTCGCTCGTCGACGGAGACGCCGGTGCTGGGGTCCATGGCTGCCAGCCGAGCGAAGGTCGAGAGCTGATCGAAGCGTCGGGCGGCCGCGGCACGGTCCGACGGAACGAGGACGAGCCCGCCGTACACCTCGGTACCATCCCAGCCGATCGCCATCGCGCCGTCGTCGATCCAGGCCACGAGCTCCTCGAGGTCCGCGCCCAGCGCCGCCTCCGCGGTTCGAATCGAGTCGGCGGCCTCCGGCTCGTCAGCTGCGACCTCCTTGATGGCGCCGATGATCTCGGCCAGCGCCGGCCCGATGGGACCGCCCTCCGAGAACATGAGCGTGTCCGCGGGGACCTCCGCGGCCAGGCCGCGATCCGCGGTATCGACCGAGAACGGCCCGGTCGGCGGAGAGCCGGCCGCGTCGAAGTGGAGACCGTCCTCGCCGGCCGACACGGTGAATGCGGCGCGCATCGACTGGTGATCGAGGAGGCGGGCCATCGCCGCTGCGCTCGCCGAGGACTGCTCTCCCGCCGCCTCCAGCGCCGACTGCATCGCCCCGGTGAAGTCGAGGATGCCGAAGGCCAGCCAGTCGTCGGGCAGAGCGGACACGAGCGAAGCGATGTCGTCGCGATCGGCGAGGGTCGCCCCGGTCGACGCGGCGTCGAGCGCCGCCACGATATCGTCCGCGGAGGCGGCCACGATCAGCTGGTCATCGGTGATGGCGTAGGCGCCCTCGCCGTCGACGGAGGCATGGATGGAGATGCCGAGATGCTCGCTGGTCGTGAAATCGGGGGCGTCGGCTTCGTCCAGCACACGTGCGACCGTCGTCCTCGCGGCCGACGCATCGGTCACGCCGAGCATGATGACCATCGGCGGCGCATCGGCCATCGCCATCGGATCGGCCATCGGGTCCATCGCGGACGGAGGAAGGTCGAGCATGGCCATGGCCACCCGGCCGTCCGTCCATGGGCCGATGTCCTCGCTCCAGCTCAGGTCGAGGTCGTCCTCGGCGAGCGCCCGGTCGAGCAGCTCCGCCAGCTGGTCGGCGAGGGGGCGGCCGACATCGACACCGTCGATCGCCGGGAATCGCGACAGCAGCTCGCGGGCAGCCGCGTCCTGCTCGGCACTCGGCTCGAGCTGGAGCTCGACGTAGAACGGCGCGGTGGATGGGACGTACTCCGCCGCAGCTCCGATGGCCGCGACCCGCGAGGTGGCCAGGAACGAGCCGACGGCAAGGCCGATGGCCACCGCGAGGACGGCGACGATGCCGATGACGGCGGCGCGCCATGGCGCGCGAGACGTGGCGGGAGGGTCGTCGGAAGCAGGAGTCGAATGAGACACGGCGTGTGCAGCTCCGCAGCGATCCGGCGCTCGGGGGTGACCGGATGTCGTCCCCTACGGTACTCCGCGAGGCGTCCGCAACGCACCTGACCATCGGCCCACTGCGATACAGTCGCCGGTGCTCGCGACCGCGAGGACCCGCACCCGACCATGGAGGATTCGCCCCGTGCTGACCGGCGGCGTCGGCGTCGGCCTGCTCTCCGCGCTCTCCTTCGGCGCCGGCGACTTCGCCGGGGGCGTCGCCTCGCGTCGCGCCGGAGCGCTGGCGGTGGTGGCCGGGGCGCATTCGGTCGGCCTCGTGGCGTTGCTGCTGGCGGCCGCCTGGTACGCGCCACCGCTGCCGGCCATGGGCGCGATGGCGATCGGCCTGCTGGCGGGCGTCGCCGGAGCCGCCGGCCTGGCAGCCCTGTACCGCGGCATGGCCCTGGGAACCATGGGTCTCGTGACGGCGCTCAGCGGCGTTGGGTCGCTGTCGATCCCGCTGGCCGTGGGCGCGCTCGTCGGCGCCTCGATCTCCGAGCTGCAGCTCATCGGCGTGGCCTGCGCGGCGGGCGCCGGCGTGGCGGCGAGCGGGGCATCGCGCTCCGAGCTCGGCCGGCAGGCGCTCCTCCTGGCCGGGCTGGCGGCGCTGAGCTTCGGCGCCTGGTACGTCCTCATCGACGTCGGGGCCTCGATGGCCGATCCGCTCTGGGTGCTCGTGCTGAGTCGTGCGGCATCGGCGAGCGTGACGGCGGTGGCCGCCGTCGGCCGCGTGCGGATGGCCAGCTACCCGCTCCGCCTGGTCGTCGCAGCCGGCCTCCTCGACGTGTGCGGCAACGCCTTCTACGTCCTGTCCCTGGAGCTGCTGCCGATCGGCCTCGCGGCGGCCCTGACGGGCCTGTACCCCGTCGTGACCATGGTCCTCGCGCGCGTGCTGATCGGCGAGCGGCTGCCCCGCCTGGGGCAGGTCGGGGTGGGCCTTGCCCTCCTCGGCATCCTGCTGATCAGTCTCGGCTGACCGGCGCCGTCGCCAGACGGCCGGTAAGCCCACGGTAAGCACGCGATAAGGGCCGGGAGCGTCCCATCGGGCTCCGCACTCGGCGGCGTCGACGGCGCCGCGACGGTGCGACCACGGAGACCGTCCGATGTTCCGCACTCCCATCCACAGGCTCGCCTCCCGCGCATCCATCCTGGCGCTCGCGGCTCAGCTGCTCCTCGTCGCGGCCGCGGCCGCCGGGTCGGGTGGCGCGGACTTCCCCCTGCGCTGATGTCCCGGTGCGGTGGCGGTATCATGAGGCTCCCCGCCCACGAGCCAGCTGAGACCTGCCAGCCGCATGACCTGGGACCGCGTCACCGCTGTCGAACAGCGGCTCGACGAGCACATCGAACGCCTCGCCCCCGTCTCCCACCGGCTCGCGCCCGGGGAGTTGATCGCCGAGGGAAGCACGCTCACCGCCGGGGAAGCGCGAGCGGTGTTCGAAGACGGGCTCGTCTCGCGGCAGATCGACGTCGCGGCGCGGGAGCTGAAGAAGACGAACCGCAGCTTCTACACCATCGGCTCGGCCGGTCACGAGATGAACGCCGTGGTCGGAGCCCGCCTTCGGGGCGACGACCCCGCCTTCCTGCACTATCGGTCCGGCGCGTTCGTCATGGCCCGAGCCCGCAAGCACCCGGGCGTGACCCCGGCCTTCGATGCGCTGCTCGGAATCGTCGCTTCGTCGGACGACCCGATCGCCCAGGGCAGGCACAAGGTGTGGGGCAGCCGGCTCATGTGGATCCCGCCGCAGACCTCCACCATCGCGAGCCACCTGCCCAAGGCCATGGGCCTCGCGTTCAGCCTTGCCCGCACGCGCCGAATCGGCGTCGAGAGCGGCGTCGCGCCGGATGCGATCGTGGCCTGCTCGTTCGGCGACGCCAGCGCGAACCATGCGACGGCGCTGTCGGCGATCAACACGGCGCGCTACGCGGTGCGGGTCGGGCAGCCGATGCCGCTGCTCCTGGTGTGCGAGGACAACGAGACCGGGATCAGCGTCCCGACCCCGTCCGGATGGATCGCCGACACGTTCGGCCAGATGCCGCACCTGCGGTACGTTGCCGCCGAGGGTGACGTCGACGCGGTCTGGGAGGCGGTCGGGACGGCCATCGAGCACGTGCGCGGCACCCGCCAGCCCGCCTTCCTCCACCTGCGCACGGTGCGTCTGTGGGGGCACGCCGGCAGCGACGCGGAGCACACGTACCGCTCGCTCGCCGATATCGAACGGACCGAGGCCGGCGATCCGCTGCAGCGCATGGCGAGTCGCCTGGTGGAGACCGGCGCCGCGACGCCGCACGAGCTGCGCGACCTGGTGGCTGAATCGCGCGCGCGGATCCGCGCGGCGGCGGAGGAGGCGAGCCGGCGGCCGCGACTTCAGACCACCGACGACGTCGTGGCGCCCATGGCTCCGTACCACCCGGACCGCGTCGCCGTCCGGGCAGCCGAGCCGGTGATGGACCCCGAGGCGCGTCGCGGCAGCTTCGGGGCGACCCTGCCGGAAGACGCGACGGCGCCCACCGCCCGCACGCTGGCTGGCTGTCTGAACGCGGCTCTCGCCGACGAGCTGCTGCGCCGGCCCGAGCTGGTCGTCTTCGGCGAGGACGTCGGGCGCAAGGGCGGCGTGTACAACGTCACGAACGGGCTTCAGCGGCGCTTCGGCCCCGCTCGGGTCTTCGACACGCTGCTGGACGAGACGAGCATCCTGGGCATCGCGCAGGGAGCGGGACATGCCGGCATGCTTCCCGTCCCGGAGATCCAGTACCTCGCCTACGTCCACAACGCCCTCGACCAGCTGCGGGGCGAGGCCGCCAGCCTGGGATTCTTCAGCTCGGGCCAGTTCAGGAATCCGATGGTCGTCCGCATTGCCGGCCTCGCCTACCAGAAGGGCTTCGGCGGCCACTTCCACAATGACAATTCGATCGGCGCGCTGCGCGACATCCCCGGGCTGGTGCTGGCCGTGCCGTCGCGTGGCGACGACGCGGCGCGCATGTTCCGCGGGGCCGTGGCGATGGCGGCCGAGGACGGCCGAGTGGTCGTCTTCCTCGAGCCGATCGCGCTCTACCACGAGAAGGACCTCCACGCCGATGGTGACGGCGAGTGGCTGACCGCGTATCCCCCGCCGCCGTCCGTCCTGCTGCCGGATGACGTCGGTGTGCACGGTGCGACCGGCGAGGCCGATCTGCTGCTCATCAGCTACGCGAACGGCCTTCGGCTCAGCCTCCAGGCCGCGCGCCGCCTCGCGGAGGATCACGGCCTGCGCACGCGCGTCGTCGACCTGCGCTGGCTGAACCCGCTGCCGTTCGAAGCGATCCGCGCTCACGCCGGTGAGGTGGGCGCCGTCGTCGTCGTGGACGAGTGCCGGGCCACCGGCGGGGGCGTGGCCGACGCGATCATCGCCGACCTCGGCGAACGCCGCATCGGGCGGCGCCTTGCGTCCGTCCGCGCGGTGGACAGCTTCGTCCCCCTCGGTCCGGCGACCTCCGCCGTGCTCGTCGGGCTCGACCAGATCGTTGCCGCTGGCGTCCGCGCCGCGAAGCGTCGTCGACAGCCCGCCGGTCGCTCGTGAGGCAGCCGACGTGAGCCGCGCTGCCGTCGTCTTTCCGGGTCGCGGCTCGGTCACGCCCGCCTCTCTGGGTTCTCTCCCTCCGCGCCACGCCTGGGTCGAGCGCGCGGACGAGCTCCGCTCCGAGCTCGACCTCCCGTCGCTCGCGTCGCTGTCCGCCGCCGGGAGCTTCGATCCGCCGGTCCACCTCCGGCCGTCGAACGCATGGCCCCTCGTGTTCCTCGCGGGCCTGCTCGATGCGGAGCGGATCGCTGAAGACCACGAAGCGGTGGTGGTGACCGGCAGCTCGACTGGCTGGTACACCGCGCTGGCCGCGACAGGGACGCTCGCCTTCGAGGATGCCCTGCGGCTCGTGCACCGGACGGCCCTGGCAGCGGAGGCGCCGCTCGGCGACGAGGCAGCCCCCGCCGAGCTGGTCTACCCGCTCGCCGACGAGGCGTGGCGCGTCGATCCCGAGCGCGAGGAACGCGTCGTCGCCGCTCTCGACGGAGCGGACCGCCCCGCTCACCTGTCGCTCGACCTCGGCGCGTACGCCGTCATGGGCGGCACGTCCGCGGCGATCGACGCCGTGGCCGCCGCCCTTGACCCGGTCGACCTCGCGGGCCGCACCTATCCGCTCCGCCTCCCGGGGGCCGACGCTTGGCACACGCCGCTTCGCGCCGCAGCGGCCCGGGCCGCTGCCGCCGAGCTGGCGGATCTCGCCTGGTCGCCGCCGAGCGTGACGCTCGTGGACGGCAGCGGTCGGCGCCACACGCCGTTCTCGGCGGATCCCGCCGAGTTGGCTCGGTACACCATCGAGGTCTTCCCGACCGCCGGGTATGACCTGGCGACGGCGGTCCGCGTCGCGCTGCGCGAGCACGCCCCCGACGTGCTGCTCGTTCCGGGCCCGTCCGGCTCGCTCGGCGCCGCCTGCGCCCACCTCGTCGTCGCCGAGGGCTACCGGGGGATCCGCAGCCGAGCCGACTTCGAGGCGGCCCAGCGCAGCGCCACGCCGATCCTCCTCTCCATGCGGCGATGATCCGGCGGCGGATCGAGCTGCGACGGCCGCTCGACCTTGCGCTGACCCTCGGGCCCCTGGCGCACGGCCGCGGTGATCGGACCATTGCCCTGACACGACGCGAGGCATGGCTTGCGGCGCACACCGCCGCGGGACCGGCGGCCCTCCGGCTCGAGCACGCGGGCGCGCTGACGGTGGAGGCGACGGCCTGGGGTGCGGGGGCCGAGGCACTCCTGGATGGCGCCCCGGCCCTCATCGGCGAGGAGGACGAGCCCGAGCGGCTGGTCGCGCACCACCCGGTGATCCGCGTTCTCCAGCGACGCCATCCGGGATTGCGCCTTCCCCGCAGCCGGCGCATCGTGGCTGCCACCGTGCCGGCGGTGCTCGAGCAGAAGGTGACCGGGACCGAGGCGTTTCGCGCCTACGGGCGCCTCCTGCGCAGCCACGGCGAGCCGGCACCGGGCCCGGATGCCCGCCTCCTGCTTCCGCCGTCGCCGCAGCAACTCGCCGCGATGCCGTACCACGCTTTCCACCCGCTCGGTGTCGAGCGACGTCGAGCGGACGTGATTCGAAAGGTCGGCGGGCGTGCTGCCTGGCTCGAGCGCTCGACCGATGCGACCGACGCGCGGCGCCGCCTGGTCGCCCTCGCCGGCATCGGGCCCTGGACCGCAGCCGAGGTCCTGCGCAGCGCATTCGGCGATCCCGACGCAATCAGCATCGGCGACTTCCACGTCCCGAACATGGTGGCCTGGGCGCTCGCCGGCGAGCCTCGCGCGGACGATGCCAGGATGCTCGAGCTGCTCGAGCCGTATGCCGGACAGCGCGGGCGCGTCCAGCGCCTGCTCGAGGTGGGCCGCGTCGTTGCGCCGCGATATGGTCCCCGCATGGCGCCCCGCAGCATCGCCGCGATCTGACGTGAAGATCGCCCTCGCGACCGTCGGGACGACGGGTGACGTGCTGCCGTTCCGCGCGCTCGCCCGCCGGCTCGTGGCCCGGGGCCACGAGGTGACCGTCGTCACCTGGCCGGTCCATCGCGCCGCGATGAGCCTGCCGGGGATCCGGGTCGAGGTCGCCGGCCCGCACGCGGATCCGGCCCGCATCGCAGCGGTCGCCGCCGATGCGGCTCGCCATGGGCCGATGGGCCAGGTCGCCATTCTGCGCGACTTCCACCTGGCCGACGGGGAGGCCCATCTGCGCCGGCTCCGGTCGCTGCTGCCCGAGCACGACCTGGTGCTCCTCCACGCGATCCACTCCCTGGCCCATGCCGCCGTGCTGGACGACGAGCTGCCCTGGGCAACGGTGGCCTTCGACCCGGTGCTGCTCCCGACGGCAACCGCCCCACCGCCGGGGATGCCGAACCTCGGGCCGGGCAACCGACTGCTCTGGTACCTCGTGGACCGCGCGCTGGCCAGGACCGGCCGTCCGCTGGATGCCATCCTGTCGCGCGCCGGGAGCGAGCAGCGCGGCCTGCCCCTGTTTCGCGCGCGCTCGCCGCGGCTCCACCTGGTGGCCTGCTCCCCGTCGATCATCACGGTGCCCGATGACCTGCCGACGTCGACCCGGGTGACCGGCCGCTGGGAGGAGGACGTTCCGCCCGCCCCGCTCCCGGAGCCTCTGGCGGCGTTCCTCGACGACGGACCGGCGCCGGTGACGATCACCTTCGGCTCCATGGCGCCGCTCCCGGAGCCGATGCTGGCGGCCGTGGTGCACCGCCTGCTCGACGGCGGGCGCCGCGTCGTGAGCCAGACGCCGACCGGCGTGAGCTCACCGAACCTGATCGAGGTCGGAGCGGCAGACCATCGGACCCTGTTCCCTCGCTCGGCCGTCGCGCTCCATCACGGGGGGGCCGGGACATCGCACGCGGCGTGCGCCGCCGGCATTCCCTCGGTGGTCGTGCCGCAGGTCGGCGACCAGCGCTATTGGGCCGACCGGCTCGCGCACCTCGGGCTGGCTCCGGCCCCCGTCCCCGTCGACGCCGTGCCCGATCGGCTCGCCGACGCCCTGCTCGAGACGGCGGCGGACCCGCGACGAAGGCAGGCGGCACAGGCCCTGGCGGCCCGGATCGCCGGCGAGCATGGCCTCGCTGAGGCGGTCCGTCTCATCGAGAGCCTCGCGCACTGAGACGCGGGCGGTTGGCGTCCCCGGCAGGATTCGAACCTGCGACCGGCCGCTTAGAAGGCGGCTGCTCTGTCCTCTGAGCTACGGGGACCGCGACCAGCATACCCACCGCCATCGGCCGCCTCCACCCTCCCCCGGGGCAGGCTGTGCCTGGGCTGGCTATACTCGCGGACGCCGACGTGCCCGGCACCGTACCTGCCCATGGGGGATCCCGACATGTCCACCGACCGCCCGCGCATCAGCGTGGTCAACGACAACCCCGACTTCCTCGAGCTCATGGCCGCCATCCTCGATGACACCGCCGGCTACGAGGTGACGCTGTTCGACGGCGAGCGCACGACCGTCGCCGAGCTCGCGGCCTCGGAGCCCGCACTCGTCATCGTCGATCTGCTGCTGGGCGATACGTCCGGCTGGGAGCTCGTCACCCTGAGCCGCTCACATGAGGCCCTGGCCGAGACGCCGATCATCGTGTGCTCGGCCGATGTGACCACGCTGCGGGAGCGCGAGGCAGAGCTGTCGAAGGTGGCGAACCTGCATGTGCTCGCCAAGCCGTTCGGGATCGACGAGATCACCGCCCTGGTGGACCGCCTGCTCGGCAGGCCGGCCGACGTGACGCGCTAGACTTGGCCGCACCGATGGCCGACGAACCGATCATCACCAGGACCCAGCTCCAGCGGACGCAGCTCGACATCGATCGAGAGCTGCTGCGTGACGAGGATCTGCTCAACGAGGAGCATCTGCGACGGATGGACCAGGTGCTGCTGCGTCGCAACCTCGACCATGCACGCATGTTCAGCCGCAAGCTCAGCCTCGAGCTCCAGCAGTACGTGCACCTCTACACGCCCGAGGCGAACGAGCTCCGGCGGCGGATCACCCAGTACATGGTCATGGAGCGGATGATCGAGCGCGAGATGGCGCGGCGCCACACGTACTGAGCCCAGGCCGGCCCAACGCGGGCCGATGCGTGGACTGGGGCACAACGCGATGCCCCGGTCCGCCGAGCTCGGACCGGGGCATCACCCTGGAAAGCATCTGTTCCGAACGAGCGGCCGTCAGGCGACCGCGGCCCGGGCCTCGAGTCGTGGTGTTCCGGCACCGTGGTGCGCGCTCGCGTCACCATTCTCCGCGCGTCGGTCTGTCGAGGCCACGATCGAGCGTGACCACGCTGCCAGCCGAGGCATCTCCAGCAGGGAGAAGGTGAGGCCGCGCGACGCCAGCTCGGCGTGATCCCAGCCGTTGAACTCCCGGCGCGCGGCGACGGCGCACATCTCGTCGTAGAGCTCGGGCCAGGTCGCACCCCGCCGATGATGGCAATAGCGGATGAAGGCGGCGACGTCGGGCGGCACGTCGGCGGAGGCATCCGACCGCCCCGTGGCGTCGGACACGGACGACCACTGCGTCATTCGATGGCACCCTCCAAGTGTTCGCGATGTGCGAATGGGACGATTGATGATGACGGTCGGTCCGCGGAACCGATCGGTTCACAGGATGCGGGACCGGCGGGCATCGTATGGCCGATCCACGGCAATCGGAAGGGGGTCTGTCCACCAAGTTGTCCACATCTTCGCCGGCGGTTGCCCGATCCCGGTGGACATCGGCCTAGGAGGCGAAGCGGTCGAGCCGGAACAGCCCGATGTCGTGGCGCGTCGCCCCGTCCGTGGCGAGGTCGGCCATGATCTCGCCGACCACGCTGCAGAACTTGTAGCCGTGCCCCGAGAACCCGGCGGCGACGCTCACCTGCGGCGCATCGGGCAGCCGGTCGATGAGGAAGTGCTCGTCGGGCGAGTTCGTGAAGATGCAGGCCTTGAGCATCTCCGTCGGGCCGGCGGCATCGGGCAGGTGGAGCTCGACGAAGGCGCGGAGCGCCGCCTCGTCGTCGGGCCGGGTCGAGCGGTCGGGGTCGTCGGGTTCGATCGGCTCGCGGAAGTGGTGGTACCAGCCGACCTTCAGCCCGTGGCCCTCGTGGGTCGGGAAGCCGTACCAGGAGCCCGACGCGACGTCGAGGATGAAGACCGGGAAGCGGTCGACGCCGAACGCCTCGGGCGAACGCGGGGTGAGCCAGGCGAGCACCTGACGCTCCGGGACGGCCAGCCCTTCGAGCGACGGCACCAGGCGCCGCGCCCAGGCGCCGGCGCAGATGACGAGCCGATCCGACTCGTAGGCTCCGGCGGCGGTCGTGACCCGCACGCCGTCCCCGTCACCCGTCGGCTCCCAGCCGCGCACCGGCTCCTCGAAGCGCAGCTCGGCACCGGCCGCGCGGGCGCCGTCGAGGTGCGCCTGCATCGTCGCCTCCGAGCGCAGGAATCCGCCGTCGGGCTGCCAGACGACCTTCGTGCCGGGATCGAGGTTGCGCCAGGCCGGGTAGCGGCGGGTGATCTCCGCCAGGTCGAGGACCTCGTGCGGTAGGTCGTGCTCCTCGGCGGCCTCGAGGGCACCGCGAAACATCGGCCCGTCCTCGGGCCCGCCCTCGATGGAGCCGGTCGTGACCAGGAGCTCCTCCCCCGCCTCGCGCTCGAGGTCGTGCCACAGCTCGTAGGCGCGGCGCAGGAGCGGCACGTACGACGGGTGCTCGTGGTACGCGAGACGGATGATCCGAGTCAGACCGTGTGACGAGCCGAGCTCGTGCAAGGGGGCGTACTGCTCGAGCCCGAGGACGCGCTTGCCGCGACGGGCCAGGTGGTGTGCCGCTGCGGACCCCATGCCGCCCAGGCCGATGACGATGACGTCGTAGCGGTCGGACATGACCGCAGTCTACGGAACGGCGGGAGTTGTGGTGCCGCATA
>DATHTR010000111.1:0-5702 GCA_035463095.1 Candidatus Angelobacter sp.
GGTCACGCGTTCGGGGACGCCGGTCCGCACGGGACGCTTCATGGCCAGCCGGCTCGTCGCCCTCGTCGAGCACCCCGCCCACGAGGGAACCGAGCGTCCCGTCGACGTGTCGACGCGTCGACGGATGGGAGCCGGCACCGAGACCTGAACCTCGCATCCGCCTCGTCGAGCTCACGTCGGACGCCGACGGCCGATAGACTCCGACCATGGCCCACATCAGCGCCCCGCGCGGCACGCGCGACCTGCTGCCGGAGGATGCGGCGGCCTGGTCGCACGTCGAGGCCGTGGCGCGCGACCTCTCCCGGCGCTACGCCTTCGAGCGGGTCGAGATCCCGCTCTTCGAGCGCGTCGAGCTCTTCGCGCGCGGCCTCGGGGAGTCCTCCGACGCCGTCGAGAAGGAGATGTTCCGTGTCGGCGGCGCGCGCGGCAGCGACGAGGAGCGCGCCGAGTGGGCGCTGCGGCCCGAGCCGACGGCCGGGATCGTGCGCGCCTACATCGAGCACGGGATGCACGTCCGCCCCGGTCCGCTGCGCCTCACGACGACCGGGCCGATGTTCCGCTACGACCGGCCCCAGGCGGGACGCTACCGCCAGTTCACGCAGTGGGACGTCGAGGTCCTCGGCGACCCGGGCCCGGCGGTCGACGCCGAGCTCGTCGAGCTTGCCCAGCGCTTCTATGCCGAGGTCGGCCTCACCGACGTCGTCGCGCACGTCAACTCGATCGGCGATGCGGCCTGCCGGCCGGCGTACCGCGCGGCGCTCGTCGAGCACTTCCGCCCGCACCTCGACACGCTGAGCGACGACTCGCGACGACGCCTCGAGCTCAACCCGCTCCGGGTCCTGGACGACAAGGCGCTCGACCCGGAGCTGGCCGCGACGGCGCCCCGCTCGGTCGACCACCTCTGCGAGCCGTGCCGTGAGCACTTCGCGGCGGTGCTGGCGCTGCTCGACGCCATCGGTGTCCGATACGAGGTCGACCATCGCCTGGTTCGAGGTCTGGACTACTACACGCGCACAGCCTTCGAGTTCGCCATCGCCGGACGCGAGGGGCAGCAGCAGGCCCTGGGCGGCGGCGGGCGCTACGACGGCCTGGTCGAGCTCCTCGGCGGCCGGCCGACGCCGGGGATCGGCTTCGGGCTCGGGTTGGACCGCACGATCATCGCCATGGCCGAGCAGGAGGTCGCCCTGCCCGCCCCGGGTCCGCTCGTCGCCGTCGTCGGCGTCGTGGCCGACCACGCCGATCGTCTCCGGGTGGCGGCCGTGCTCCGCGAGGCGGGCCTGGCGGTGCGCCCGGACGGGAGCTCCCGCAAGCTCGGAAAGCAGCTCGAGGCCGCGGCGAAGGCCGGCGCGACGTGGGCCGTCATCATCGGGGAGGAGCTTGCTCGCGGCCAACTCGGACTGAAGGACCTGTCGACCGGCGAGCAGGAGACGGTCGCGCTGGGCGAGGTCGCGGCTCGACTCCGGTAGGCGGGCTCCGGGTCGTGGGTCCCGCGACGCATCGGCTACCATGGCGCCTCCCATGAGCACCACCTTCCGGAGCCACACCTGTGGCGAGCTGCGCCCCGACCGGATCGGGGAGCGGGTGACGCTCGCCGGATGGGTGCATCGGCGGCGCGACCACGGGCATCTTGCGTTCTTCGACCTGCGGGACCGGCACGGGATCACCCAGGTCGTGACTAGCGCGGAGGAGGCGCCTGACGCGCACGCCGATGCAGAGGCAGCACGGAACGAGTGGGTGGTGCAGGTCTCCGGCGTCGTCCGGGCGCGACCCGAGGGAACGGCCAATGCCGAGCTGGCGACCGGCGAGATCGAGGTCGCCGTGGACCGGTTCACGGTCCTCAACCCGTCGAAGGTGCCGCCGTTCTACATCAACGAGGAGCAGCCCGGGCTCGACGAGTCGCTGCGCCTCCGCCATCGCTACCTCGACCTGCGGCGACCGGGCATGCAGGAGCGCCTCCTCGTGCGCGCCCGCCTCTCGGGCGCCATTCGCCGCGTGCTCGAGGACGAGGGCTTCGTCGACATCGAGACCCCCACGCTCATCCGCAGCACTCCCGAGGGCGCTCGCGACTTCGTGGTGCCGAGCCGCCTCCAGCCCGGCCAGTTCTACGCCCTGCCGCAGTCGCCCCAGCAGCTGAAGCAGCTGCTCATGGTGGCCGGCTACGACCGCTACTACCAGCTCGCGCGCTGCTACCGCGACGAGGATCTGCGCGGCGACCGGCAGCCCGAGTTCACCCAGCTCGACCTGGAGATGAGCTTCGTCGGCGAGGCCGACGTCATGGACCTCGTCGAGCGCACCGCCATCGCGGTCAGCGAGGCCGTCCGCCCCGACCGGCCGATCATGGCCGACCCCTTCCCGCGACTGACCTACGCGGAGGCCATCGACCGATACGGATCGGACAAGCCCGACGTTCGCTTCGGCATGGAGCTCGTCGAGCTCAACGAGACGATCGCAGCAGTGGACTTCCGGGTCTTCGCCGAGCCGCTGGCCGCCGGTGGCGCGGCCTTCGGCATCCGGGCACCGGGCTGCGGCGACTGGTCACGGAAGCAGCTGGACGAGCTGATCGACCTGGCCAAACGCCACGGCGCCAAGGGCCTCGTCCACCTCGCCGTCCAGGGAGACGGCACGCTGCACGGGCCGGCCGCCAAGTTCCTCGGCGACGCCGAGGGAGCGCTGCGCGATCGCCTGGGCGGGGAGTCAGGCGACCTCCTGCTCATCGTGGCCGATGCGGATCGGATCGCCGCCGCGGAGGCCCTCGGTCACGTCCGGCTCACGATGGGGGATCGGCTCGGCCTGCGCGACCCATCGGTCCTGGCCTACGTCTGGGTTCATCGCTTCCCGATGTTCACCTGGGACGCCGACGGCGAGCGCTGGGACGCGACCCACAACCCGTTCAGCGCGCCCGTGCCCGAGGACGTCGAGCGCCTGTCCTCCGACCCTGGGAGCGTGCGCGCCCAGCAGTACGACCTGGCGCTCAACGGCTGGGAGCTCGGCGGCGGATCGGTCCGCATCCACCAGCGTCCGCTGCTCGAGCAGGCATTCGCGCTCATGGGCCACACGATCGAGGGCATGCGCGACCAGTTCGGCGCGCTGCTCGATGCGCTGGAGTACGGCGCGCCGCCGCACGGCGGGATCGCGCTCGGCATCGACCGATGGGCCGCGCTGCTCGCCAACACCGACAACATCCGCGAGGTCATGGCCTTCCCGAAGACGCAGTCCGGCGCCGATCTCATGATGGACGCTCCCTCGCCGATCGCGCCGGAGCAGCTGGCCGAGCTCCGGCTCGCCGTCACCCCCGACGACTGAAGCCGATGCGACCGGCGGTGACGGCCGTCGCGCTGGGGCTGAGCCTGGCCGCGGCCGCCTGCGACTCGTTCGTGCCGCTGAGCACGCCGCACGACGCGACCGCCGTCTTCCGTCCGGCATCGATGGTCGCCGATCGCGAGATCGCCGCTCCCGGCGACGTGGTCGAGCTCTCTTTCCCCGACGGGATGGTCCGCGGCATCCACTTCGTCCTCGAGGAGGAGGTCGGCCCCACGTGGGCCTACCGCTATGGCCTGATCTCGAGCGGCGAGGGCAACGCCCCCGGCGACTGGTTCGTGCCGGGTGACGAGGACGTCGCGATTCCCGACATCGGCGTCGTCGGCCCCGGTCCCGATCGGCTGCGGATCCCGGAGACGGCCGCGGCCGGGACCTGGCGGATCTGCACCGGGAACGCCGTCGAGAACGTCTGCGTGCGCCTGGAGATCGTCGAGCGCTGACTCAGTCGGCGGCCGGGAGGTAGCTGCCGTCCGGGTCGTGGGTCTCGCGCCCGGTGAGGGCCGGGTTGAACACGCACACCAGCCGCAGCGGCTCCAGGACCCGGATCGTGTGGCGGTCGTGCTCGGGGGCGTATGCCGACCCCGGACCGATGCGGTGCACGGCGCCGGTGTCGCGCTCGGTGATCTCGGCCGAGCCCTCGATCACGAAGCACGCCTCCTGATGGTGCTTGTACCAGAGGTGCATCTCCGCGTCGGCGTCGACCGTCGTCTCCGACATCGAGAAGCCGAGCCCGTCGTCGCGGACGAAGAGGCGAACGGCCCGCCAGCCATCGCCGCGCACGTCCCGATCGGTGCCTTCGGTCTCCTTGAGCGTTCGAACGATCATCGGGCGGTCCTCTCGTCTGTCCTGGCGCATGGCCGATGTCAGCCACACGAGCATTGTGCCCGTCGACCGCCGGCGTGGTGCGGCGAGCGTGTTCAAGCACGTCCACACTCGCGTGGCCCGTCCACTGCACCCCACGGGGCACCTGACCTGGCTCGCGGCTATCATCGGTCCACCATGGCGATCTACCTCGACCACGCCGCCACCAGTCCGCTGCGCGCCGAGGTGCTCGAGGCCATGCTCCCGTACCTGCGAGAGCATCACGGTAACCCGTCGAGCATCCACGCGTCGGGCCGTCGTGCCCGGCAGGGGCTCGACGAGGCCCGGGAGCGGATCGCCGCCATCATCGGCGCCAAGCCGCGCGAGATCGTGTTCACCTCCGGCGGCACCGAGGCGGACAACCTGGCCGTCAAGGGCGTCGCCTGGGCGGGCAGCGCGAAGGGTCGCCACGTCATCACGAGCGCGGTCGAGCACAAGGCGGTCCTGAACAGCTGCGCCGTCCTCGAGCGCCAGGGCTTCGAGGTCACGTACCTCGGCGTGGACCGATTCGGCCGGGTGGACCCCTCAGAGGTGGCCGCGGCGATCACCCCGTACACGACGCTCGTCAGCGTGCAGGCCGCGAACAACGAGATGGGCACCACTCAGCCCATCGCCGAGATCGGCGCCATCTGCCGCGAGCGCCGGGTCCCGTTCCACGTCGATGCGGTGCAGTCGGCCACCTTCGAGGCGCCAGCGCCCGACGCGTGGCAGGCCACCCTCGTCAGCACCTCCGCGCACAAGCTCGGCGGGCCGAAGGGGATCGGTGCGCTCTACGTGCGCCAGGGCACCGCGATGCTGCCGCAGCTTTCCGGCGGGGCGCAGGAGCGGCAGCGGAGGGCGGGAACCGAGGACGTCGCGGGCGCCGTCGGCTTCGCCGCCGCCCTGCGCCTGGCGCAGGAGTCCGACCACGCGCCGATGCTGGCCCTGCGAGATCGGCTCATCGCCGGCCTCACCGCGCTCCCGGGAATCGAGCTCACCGGGCACCCCGACGAGCGGTTGCCGAACTCCGCCTCGATCGTGATCGACGGCGTCGAGGGCGGGGATCTCGTCGCGGCGCTCGACCTGGAGGGCATCGAGGCGAGCACCGGCAGCGCCTGCACCACGGGCAGCGTCGAGCCGAGCCACGTGCTGCTGGCGATGGGGATCGACCCGCACCTGGCTCATGGCTCGCTCCGCCTGACGCTCGGACCCGGGATCACCGCGGCCGACGTCGAGCGCACCCTCGAGGTCATCGCCTCCTGCGTGTCGCGCCTGCGGAGCGTGCCCGGGCTCCATCCGAAGGCGGTGGCCACCGCATGAGCCGGATCGTGGCCGCCATGAGCGGCGGGGTGGACTCCTCGGTCGCGGCGGCCCTCCTGGCACGGGAGACGGCCGCCGACCAGGAGGTCATCGGCGTCTGGATGCGCACCCACGGCGACCTGCCCGAGGGCTACGAGCTCAGCCGGAGCTGCTGCTCGCCGGATGCCGCCGACGACGCCCGTCGCGTGGCGCAGCTGCTGGACATCCCGTTCTTCATCCTCAAC
>DATHTR010000112.1:0-38341 GCA_035463095.1 Candidatus Angelobacter sp.
TCCACCTTCTTGCCGACCGAGTCCACGAGCGTCCAGCGCACCTCGGGCCGGGCCATCGCGAGCGGAATGCCCGGCACGCCCCCTCCCGAGCCGAGGTCGAGCGCCCGTTCCGGCCGCAGGTCGTCGAGGATGGGCAGAGCGGCGATGCTGTCGAGCAGGTGGAGCCGGGCGACGGCCTCGGGCTCGACCACGCGCGTCAGGTTGAGGCGGGTATTGGCCTCGAGGAGCAGGGCGACGAAGCGCTCCGCCTGCCCGGTGTAGGCGGGCGACAACCGCCGCGCCAGTTCCGGCGCAGCGTCGAGCAGGCGCTCGAAGGCCGCACGCGCGGCGCGCGCATCGGTCTCGGACAAGGAAAATGCTCCTTCGGACGAACCTTTCGGTCTTCCCGCGAATGATCGGTCGTCGCGGCCGGCTCTCGCATCGGCCCCGGTCATCCGCGGTTACCGTACTCGGTCGTCCGCAAGAAGCAGGACGACCACCCTAGCCCGCCCCGGCTGTGGATCACAAGCAGAGTTATCCACCATCCGTGCACCGCGGCCCGAACTGTGGATAACTCGCCCCGATATACTCGCCCGCAGATGGGATCAGACCGGCGACGGCAGGCTACGATCGGGGCCAGGTGGCGGACTCGGTGACCCGGGACCCGTCACCCCGCTTCGCGCACGACAGCGAGGCGGAGCTGGCGAGGATCCTCGACTACTACGGGGTCGCATGGCAGTACGAACCCGACGTCTTCCCCATCTCCTGGAACGCCGACGGCGCGGTCGTCGAGTCGTTCGCGCCGGATTTCTACCTGCCCGAGATCGACCTGTACGTCGAGCTGACGACGCTGAAGCAGTCGCTGGTCCGCAAGAAGAATCGGAAGCTGCGCTGGATGCGGCAGCTGTATCCCGAGGTACGCGTGAAGCTCTTCTACGCTCGTGACTTCCGGGCGCTCATGGTGAAGTACGGGCGGCTGGACTTCCTGACCGATGTCGCCGCGGCCAACGGCGCCTACGCGCACACCGGCGCCGGCAACGGCTCCGGTTCGGCCACCACCCCCGCCTCCGTGGCCCGCTGAGCCGATGGGCATTCACGACGACGTCGAGGAGATCCTGCTCGACGCGGACACCATCTCCAACCGTGTCGCCGAGCTCGGGGCGCAGCTGGCATCGGACTTCGGCGACCGCGATCCGGTGCTGGTCAGCGTGCTCAAGGGTGCGCTCCCGTTCCTCGCCGACCTCATGCGCGCCATGGAGATGCCGGTCAGCATCGATCTCATGGAGGTCTCGAGCTACGGTGCGGGCACCGAGACGTCGGGGCAGGTGCGGATCCTCAAGGACCTGTCGCGGTCGATCGAGGGCCGGCACGTGATCATCGTCGAGGACATCATCGACACCGGGCTGACCCTGAACTACCTGCTCAAGTATCTCGCCGACAAGGCGCCGGCATCGGTCAGCATCGTCTGCCTGCTCGACAAGCCGGCTCGGCGGCTGGCGGACATCCCGATCGACTACCGCGGGTTCGAGATCCCCGACCGATTCGTGGTCGGCTACGGGCTCGACTACGACGAGCGCTACCGCAACCTGCCCTACATCGGCGTCCTGAAGCCGTCGGTCTACGGCGGCGCCCCGCCCGAGGGCTGATCCATGGAGGGCGGCGGCCGCTTCCGGCTCCTCGTCCTGCTCGGCGCGCTGGCCATGATCGGCTCCGGGTTCCTGCCGTGGTGGCGCGCCGGCGGCGACTCGGTGTCCGGCGTGCGGGTCCCGGCGCAGGAGGGCATCGGGCTGGAGGGCCCGGGCATCGTCATCTTCGGCGCGGCGATCGCCGCGCTCGTCCTGCTCGACATCGGGTACATGCGAGGTCGATGGGGATTCATCCTCGACTCGCCGTGGGTCTACCTGCTGCTGGGCCTGGTCGGCGGTGGCGCCCTGGCCTACCGGGGCTGGGAGCTGTGGTCGGTCGGCTACCTTCCCCTGCCGCAGCAGTCACCCGGCCTGGCCCTGGCGGCGGTCGGCGTGGCGCTCATCCTGTACGGCGCCGGTGCCGGGTTCGGGGCTCCACGACGCTCCTGAACGCGGCGCGGGGCGCCGACGTCGGCGCCGGCCGTCAGGCCGGCAGGATGAGGGGCGAGAGGAGCAGCCAGGCGGCCACGACCGCCACCAGCAGGCCGACGAGGATGAGCATCGGGCGCAGATCAGGACGGTAGTCGCGCGGCTCGCGCGGCTGATCCGGCTGACGCGGTGGCCGGGGATCGCCGGCCACGGTCAGATCTCGCCGAGGTAGGCCTGGCGGACCTGCTCGTTGGCGGCGAGGTTGGCGGCGGTATCGGCCAGGATGATCTTGCCGGTCTGGATCACGTAGCCGCGATCCGAGATGTTCAGCGCCATCTGCGCGTTCTGCTCGACGAGCAGGACGGTCGTGCCCTGGCCGTTGATCTCGGTGATGATCCGGAAGATCTGCTCGGTCAGGATCGGGGAGAGGCCCATCGACGGCTCGTCGAGGAGCAGGACGGTCGGGCGGGCCATGAGCGCCCGACCCATGGCGAGCATCTGCTGCTCGCCGCCGGACATCGTGCCGGCCTTCTGACTTCGCCGCTCCCGCAGGCGCGGGAAGAGGTCGAAGACACGGGCGACGTCGTCGTCGATCGACGCCTTGCCGCGGCTGAACGCGCCCATCTGCAGGTTCTCGTAGACCGTCATGCGGCTGAACACCTTGCGCCCCTCCGGGGAGTGCGCGATGCCGAGCCCCACGATCTCGTGGGCGGGCATGTGGTCGATCTCGCGCCCGGACAGCCGGATGGCGCCGGTGCGCGGCTTGTGCGTGCCGCTGATGGCGCGCAGCGTCGTGCTCTTGCCGGCGCCATTGGAGCCGATGAGGGTCACGATCTCGCTGCGCCCGACGTTGATCGACACGCCCTTGAGGGCGTGGATGTTGCCGTAGAAGACGTGGATGTCGTCGAGCTCCAGGAGCGTGTCGCCGCGGTGGCCGGCGCCCACGTGGAGCTCGTGCTCGTCGGTGGCCGGGGGGGTCGTCGCTTCGGTCATTCGGTCGTCGCCTGCTTGCCCAGGTAGGCCTCGATGACCTGGGGATTCTCCCGGATCTCCTGCGGCGTGCCTTCCGCCAGCTTCTCGCCGTAGTCGAGGACCGTGATCCGCTCGCTGATGCCCATGACCACCTTCATGTCGTGCTCGATGAGCAGGATGCTGATGCCGAGCTCGTCCCGCAGCTGGCCGATGAGCCGCGTGGTCCGTGCCGTCTCGCCGGGGTTCATGCCGGCGGTCGGCTCGTCGAGCAGGAGGAGCTTCGGCTCGCTGGCCAGGGCCCGCGCGATCTCGAGCCGGCGCTGGTCGCCGTACGGCAGGTTCTTCGCCCACTCCTCCTCGTAGCGACGCGACAGCCCGACCAATTCGAGCAGCTCCTTGGCCCGCTGTCGGGTGGCTGCCTCCTCCGCTCGCGTGGCGGGGAGCCGCAGCAGCGAAGCCCACCAGGGCGAGCTCATGCGCACGTGGTGCCCGACCATGACGTTGCCGATCACCGACATGTCGCCGAAGAGGCGGATGTTCTGGAAGGTCCGGCCGATGCCGCGCTCCACGATGCGGTGCGCGGGAAGCCCGACGATCGATCGACCCTCGAGCAGGATCTCGCCCGAGGTCGGCTCGAACATGCCGGTCAGCTGGTTGAAGAACGTCGTCTTGCCGGCGCCGTTCGGGCCGATGAGCGAGACGATCGCGCGGTGCGGAATCGCGAAGTCGACGTCCTTGTTCGCCACCAGGCCACCGAAGACCTTCGTGATCTGGCGCGCCTCGAGGATGTACTCCTGCTCCGGGGCCGTCTCGCCGGGGCGGGTCTGGGTCGCGGTCATCCGGCGCCTCCCGTCGTCACCACCGGTTGCCCGGTCTCCTCGCCCGCATCGGACTCGTACTGGTCGTCGGAGTCCTCGCTCTCGTGCAGCTCGGCCTGGCGCTGGCGGTTCGGGATCAGGCCCTCGGGGCGCAGGATCATCATCGCCACCAGCAGCGCGCCGTAGATGAGGAGCCGGTACTCGGCGAACTCACGGAGCAGCTCCGGCAGGCCGACGAGGACCGCGGCGCCCAGGATCACGCCCGGAATGCTGCCGATGCCGCCCAGGATGACGATGGCCAGCGCGTTGATCGAGACCTCGATGTCGAAGCTGTGCGGGAAGACCGAGCCGATCTTGACCGCGAAGAACGCGCCGCCGATGCAGCCGAATGCGGCGCCGGTGGCGAAGGCGAGCAGCTTGTACTTCGTGGTGTTGATGCCGGTCGCCTCCGCGACCTCCTCGTCCTCGCGCATGGCGTTCCAGGCTCGTCCCACCCGCGAGTTCGCGAGGCTCCAGGCGGCGATGGCGGCCAGGATGCAGAAGAAGATGATCGGGTAGTAGAGCTGCTGCGGGTCACGGCTGATCGGCTCCGGCGGCGGGATGCGCAGGATCCCCTGCGCCCCGCCCACCCACGGGGCGAGCCAGTCGGAGAGGAAGAGGATCCGCGCGATCTCGCCGAGGCCGAGGGTCACGATCGCCAGGTAGTCACCGCGCAGCCGCAGGACGGGGAAGCCGACCATGAGGCCGATGAGCGCGGCGGCGACCATGACGAACGGCAGCGCGGCCCAGAAGCTGAGCTCCGGAGCGAAGGCCGGCGACGCGGCCGAGGTCAGCACCGCGGTGACGTACGAGCCGACGGCGAAGAAGGCCACGTATCCCAGGTCCAGCAGGCCGGCGTAGCCGACGACGATGTTCAGTCCGAGCCCGAGGAGCACGAACAGCCCGACCGTGCCGATCACCTCGCTCAGGCGGACGCCGAGGAGGATGGGCGCGGTGAGCAGGAAGACGCCGAAGATGCCCCACCAGATCATCTGGCCGGTGGTCAGGCGACGGCGGCTCGTCGCGGGCGTGGTGGTATCGGCGATGTCCTCGATGTCCGGTCGGTCGCGGCGCTCCACGCGCTGCCGGAGCCGGTCCCGGTTGGTCCACGCCACGATGACGATCGGCACCAGGATGAGCAGGACGATGGTCGACGTCAGGGTCAGCCCGCCTCGCAGGTAGAGGAATCCGGCGAGCTCCCCGAACGGCAGGAAGGGCCACTGCGCGTCCAGCTGCACGAGCATGACCCGCACGATCGGCTCGAGCATGCTGATCAGCAGGACGATGAGGAGCGACAGGATCAGCGGTCGCCGGATCCGATGTGGAAGCAGGTTGAGCGCGGCGCCCACCAGCGCAACCACGGCCGACAGGCCGACCAGCGCGATCGCGGAGCTTGCGGTGTCCTCCGTGAACATGAGCGCGTCCTGCAGGCGCGGCGTCGCGCTCACGAGCATGCCCTGCAGGTTGATGACGTCGATCAGGACGACGAGGGCGCCGAGCATCGCCCCGGCGATGGCTCCGGCCACCAGGCCCGCGCCGATGGTGGGGCCCGCGCCGAGCGGGAGGACGGTGCCGCGCCCCTGCCGCATCGGCGTTCCGGCGCGGTAGCCCGCGACGAAGGCGATGATGGCGAGCATGACCGTGCCGAGGCCCAGGTAGCCGGTCACGATGTTGCGCGGGTTGAACGCCTCGACCAGGCCCACCAGCGAGACGTAGAGGGCGACGACCCCGGCGATGAGCCCGATGGTGACGGCGCGACGGACGGCGCTCCCCATCATGTCAGGTGCCCTCCTTCCGTCCGAGGATGCCGTTCGGCCTGAAGACGAGGACGAGGACGAGCACCGCGAAGGCGATGACGTCCTTCAGCTGGTTCGCCGATGGCACGCCATAGCCGCTGAGCAGGAGGAACGGACCGACCGCCTCGAGGATGCCGAGCATGAGGCCGCCGAGCGCCGCGCCGGCGATGTTGCCGATGCCACCGAGCACCGCGGCGGTGAAGGCCTTGATGCCCGGCAGGAAGCCCATGTGCGCGCTCACCTGGTTGAACATGAGCGTGTACAGGATCCCGGCCGCGCCGGCCAGCACGCCGCCGATGGCGAAGGTCTGCACGATGACGCGGTCGACGTTGATGCCCATCATGGCCGCGACGTCCTTGTCCTCCGACACGGCGCGCATCGACCGGCCGGTGCGGGTGCGCTCGACGAGCCAGAACAGGGCCACCATCAGCAGGACCGCCGCGATGATCACGATCGCCCGGGTGCGCGGGATCGACATGCCGAGGATGACGAAGTCGCCGGCGAGGATCTCCAGCGTGGGGTACGAGCGCGGTCGCGCGCCGTACAGGCCACGGAAGGTGTACTGCAGGAAGAGCGACGCGCCGATGGCGGTGATCAGCGGGACGAGCCGTGGCGCGCGTCGCAGGGGTCGGTAGGCGATCCGCTCGAGCAGGATGGCGACGATCATCGAGGTGATCATCGCGGTCAGCAGGATGGCCGGAATCGCGACGAAGAGGTTGCTCTCGAGCATCCCCATGTCGTTCAGGGCGCTCGCCGCGAAGAAGGCGGTGAAGGCTCCGGCCATGAACACCTCGCCGTGGGCGAAGTTGATCATGAACAGGATGCCGTAGACGAGCGTGTAGCCCAGCGCGATGAGGGCGTAGACGCTGCCGAGGGCGACGCCGGCCGTGAGGAAGCTACCCCACGCGGTGGGCGAGTACAGGCCCTGGCTGAGGGTCAGGTACGACCCGATGACGACGAACGCGAGGACACCGATCCGAATCGTCCACAGGATCGCGTCGGTCATGGTGAAGCGCTCGGGGAAACGCATCGGCCTCGCGTCGTGCTCCGGTTTGGGCGGTGGATGTGTGATGCGGTGAGCCGGGGTCCCCCGGCTCACCGCATCACGTTGGTTTCCGGTCAGCGACCGGGGCTTACGGCCAGATCCTCTGGAAGGCCCCGCTCACGACCTCGCTGACCGAGATCGACGGATCGGCGCAGTCGCCGGTCGCGTTGCAGGTCAGCGAGCCGGTGATGCCCTCGAAGCCACTCGTGGCAAAGAGCGCGTCACGCAGCGCCTGGCGACCGATGTGGATGGTCCCGTCATCCTCGACCGTGGCCACCTCCTCGATCGCGTCGAAGATCATCGTCGCCGCGTCGTAGGCATGGGCATGGAAGACGGAGATCGGGGCATCCTCACCGGAGACCTCGGAGTACGCCGGCAGGAACTCCTCCTGGTAGAAGGTCCCCGAGAACTCGAGGTCCGGGCCGGACAGGTACATCCCGTCGGCCGCACTGCCGGCAGCCTCGAGGAAGGCGTCGCTGAACATGCCGTCGGCGCCCGCGAGGACGGTGTCCGGCATGATGTCGCGGGCCTGCTGGGTGACCAGCGCGCCGGCCGCGGTGAAGATCGGGTAGTACAGGAACTCCGGATCACCGGCCGCGAGGCTGGTGAGCACCGGGTTGAAGTCGGTCTGCGTCGGCTCGACCGCCTCGGTTCCGGTGATCGTGCCGTCGCACTGCTCGGCGAACTGCTCCTGGAAGACCGCCTGCAGCTGCTCCGCGTACGGGCTGCCATCGTGCATCGTGGCGGCCGTCGAGAAGCCGAGCTCCTCGCAGACGAAGCGAGCCATCGCCTCGCCCTGCACCGTGTCGTTGTGCGCGGTGCGCAGGTAGAACGGCTGGTGCTCCTCCTCGGAGGTGAGCGACGGGGCCGTGTTCGACGGGGAGATCATGACGACGCCCGCGTCGCTCGTGATCTGGGCCGCCGGGACGCCCGCGCTCGAGCAGCTGGTGCCGATGACCGCGACGATCGTCGGGTCGGACGTCAGCGTCCGCGCGGCAGCCGTGCCGCCCTCGGCGTTGCATCCGTCGTCCTGTGCGTCGAGCTCGATCTCGTGGCCGTGGATCTCGCCGCGGAGCTCGATCGCGACCTGGACGCCGTACTGGCTGTCGAGGCCGAGCGAGGCATCCGGCCCGCTGATCACGAGCGCGCTGCCGATGCGAATCGCCTCACCCGGCGCGTACGTCACGCACCCGATCTCGTCTTCGCATTCAAAGTCCCCGCCCCCGTTCCCGTTCCCGTTGCCGGGATCGTCGGTCTGGCCCGATCCGCCGTCGCTCTGGCAAGCGGCAAGGACGAACATCAGCACGACGAGCACGGCGCTCCATCGCATGTACTTCTGCATCCGCGTTTCTCTCCTCCAGTGGTGCTCGGGGCACGACGCGCATGCGCGGACCCGGCGTGTCAAGGTGCGCGGCATCATAGCCGCGTGCCGTTGCGCGGCGCAATACGTTTTCGCCGCCTCTTGAACGCTACCCGCGGCGCGCCCGGCGGGTTCACGCGGAATTCGTGGTATCGTTGCCTCGGTCTTCCAGCAGCGCACGCGCTGCGAATCGTTCCCGAGAGGCCCCGTGGAGGTCCACGTCCGCACCGCTCGACTCACCGATCTGGATGCCGCCGTCCGCCTGCTGGCGTCCGGTGAGCCGGTCGATCAGCCGCCGCGACACGACGTGGCCGACATCCTCCGCAACCTCCTCTTCGTTCCCTCCGCCACGGTCGTCGTGGCGGAGCGCGACCGGCGGGTGGTTGGGGTCGGCGTCCTCGCCATCAGGCCCTCGGTGCGATCCGGCCCGTTCGTCGGCGTGATCGACGAGCTCGGCCTCGCGACCGCGGAGACGCTGGAAGGGCCCGACCGACGACGCGCCGCCGACGAGATCATCGAGGCGCTCGCGAGCTCGGCACGAAACAAGGGCTGCACGCGCGTGGAGGTGACCGAGCCGCTGGCATCCGCAGAACCGTCGCTCTGGAAGCGACACCGGTTCGCGAGCCGCGGCCGAACCCTGGGCCGACCCATCGGCTGACCACCCGCGAGGGGCCATATCACATCCAACAGGAGAAGAGCTCAACCGTGAGCAAGAACGTGGCGATGTTCATCGACGTCGCCAACATGTACTACGCGGCTCGAGGCCAGGACGTCGACATCGACTATGTCGCCCTCCTCAAGCACGCGACCAAGGGGCGCGACCTCATTCGCGCCTATGCCTACACCGGGCTCGACCCGGAGAACGAGAACCAGCGCAAGTTCATCGACTTCCTGGCGAAGAACGGCTACAAGCCGGTCATCAAGGACATCCGCAAGTTCGGCGACGGCCGGATGAAGGCGAACCTCGACATCGAGTTGGTGGTCGACCTCTTCCGCCTGGCCGATCGGATGGACATCGCGGTCATCGCCTCGGGCGACGGCGACTTCGCCCCGGCCATCAAGGCGCTGCAGGACAAGGGCATCCGCTGCGAGGTCATCAGCTTCAAGCCGAACACCTCGTCCGACCTGATCGCCGTGGCCGACGTGTTCACCGACATCATGAAGATCGCGTCGATCAGCCGGAAGAAGGGCGAGGGCAGCCGCGAGGCCAGCACCGCCATGCCGACGCCCGAGATGCCCGCCAAGGAGGTCAACCCAGAGTTCGGCTTCCGCGAGGCATCGCCATCGGTCGCCGCTGCGGCCCTGGCCGCCCTGAAGTCGGGGACCGGTGCATCGTCCGGCGAGGGTCGGCCACGCCGCGGAACCGGCCGTCGGCCGTCGGCTGCGGCCGCCGCCTCCGACGCGGCCCCGGTCGCCTCCGCACCCACCGCCGCACCGGGAGCCGAATCGGCAGCCGACGTCGAGGATGCCAGCCGTCGCCGTCGTCGCCGGCGTGGCGGGCGCGGCCGTGGACGGGGCCGTCGCGAGGACGAGCCGTCGACCGCGGTCGCCGGCGAGCCGGGGGAGGAGATCGGCTGGGAGGAGCTGGATGACCTCAGCCAGCTCGACGGGGTCGAGGAGCGCGAGTACGGCTTCAGCGAGGTCGACCCCGAGACGCTCGCGGAGCTCGGTCTGAGCCCCGAGGAGCTCGCGGAGCTCACCGCGGCCACCAAGGGCGAAGAAGCCACCGATGCCGAGGCCGAGGCCGATGCGCCGACGGCGGAAGCCACCGACAAGCCGAAGCGCCGCACCACGCGCACGAAGAAGGCCGACGCCGATGCCGGGGCCGATGCTCCGAAGGCCGACGGCGAGACGAAGCCCAGGCGACGCAGCACGCGACCGAAGAAGGTCGACGCCGATGCTGGGGCCGATGCGCCGACGGCCGAGGCCACCGACAGGCCGAGGCGGCGCACCACGCGCACGAAGACGTCCGACGCCGATGCCGGGGCCGATGCTCCGAAGGCCGACGCCGAGACGAAGCCCAGGCGACGCAGCACGCGCACCAAGACGGCCGATGCTCCAGCGGCCGACACCGATGCGGGCGAGGGTGCGGACGGCGAGCCGCAGGGCATCTGGGGCCGGTTCCGGTCGGCGCGACGGCCGCGGGGCGAGGCTGCCGGAGACTGAGCAACCCCATGCGCGACATGCAACGAGCCGGTCCCGTCGGGACCGGCTCGTGTGCGGTTCGCGGTGCGCTGCCGCCCTAGGCGGGTGACTCGCGGTCGACGGGCTCGTACGCCTCGTTGATCGCCTCGGCGGCGTCGGTGGCCGCCTGATCGGCGGCCTGGCCACTCGCGGCCCCGGCTTCGGTGGCCGCTGTCTCGAGTGACCCACCCGCGTCGGCGAGCGCTTCGGCCGCCTCGTCGGCATGGCCGTTCGCGTCGCGCTGGAAGATCGGGACCCACTCGGAGTCCTTCGCCTTGGCCGTGACCTCGTCGACCTTCGTGGCAAGCTCGTGTCGCATCTCGCTGCCCCGCTTCGGCGTGGTCAGCAGGGCGACCACGGCTCCCGCCGCGGCCCCGAGCAGCAGGCCGAGGAAGAACGCGCCCCAGTGCCGCTCCTCGCGCTGCTTGAGCCCGAGCCGCACGGCGGCCGAATCGACGAGCTCGCGCGATGCCGGGACTGCAGCCCCGGCGGCCCCGATGGCGACCGTGCGCTGCTTCCACAGATCCTTGAGCGCGGGCCGCAGATTCTTGCGCCACGTCTCATCCGAGAACTTGAGCGCGTCGCTTCCCGCGCGCGAGAACCGCCTGGCGGCGTCGCGTCGTGCCCCTCGTGTCTCTCGCCACGCCTCCCCGGCTGCCTCACCGGCGTCGGTGCCGCGCTCGGCGATCAATGCGGCGATATCCTGGCCGCGCTTCGCCATCTCCTGGGTGAACTTTGCGTCGACCACGCGGTCGATCAGCGAGCGAATGTTGTCGGCGATGTCATCGGCCGTTGATGCCGGACGCCCCTTCGGCATGGGTTCCTCCTTGATTCGGCCGTGATTGGGTGCATGAAGTATGCCACCTCACCCGTCTACACTCGACCGCGTGATCCAGCCCGACGCGACCGGCTTCCTGAGCCTGGCGCAGCCGACCGCGCGACGCATCGTGCGCCGGGCCGCCGAAGCCGGCCGGCTGGGGCGAACCCTGCTGGTCTGCGGGCCATCGGGCGCAGGGAAGGGCTCGTTCGTCGACGATCTGCTGGCGCTTGCCTTCTGCACCGCGGACGGCACCGGGGAGCGACCGTGCAACGGCTGCCGCGGCTGTCGCGACGCCCGGGCTCGCACGCACCCGGACCTGGTGGTCGGATCGCCGGACGCGTGGCGCGCCGCCCGATCGACCGGGGAGAGCATCGTCGGCGCGGCTCGTCGCTGGCTGCTCGAGGCCGCCGGCGCACCGGTCACCGCTCCTCGACGGATCGTGCTGATCGAGTCGGCCGACCGCGCGAACGAGCAGACCCAGAACGCCCTGCTCAAGGCGCTCGAGGAACCGAGCGATCGGCATGCCTTCATCCTGGTGGCGGATGAGCCGTCGCGACTCCTGCCGACCATCCGGTCGCGATGTCAGCCGATCCGCATCGGCCGCGTGCCGGCCGATGAGCTGGTCACGTTCCTGGTCGATCGACGGCAGCTCCCGAAGGACCTTGCCACCAGCATCGCGCGCCTCTCCCACGGGCTGGTGGGGCGTGCCGTGCGTCTCGTCGACCACCGCGACCACCTGGACTGGCGCCGGCGGACGCAGGTGGAGCTGCTCGCGCTCCTTCGACGCGGCCGTGCGGAGCGGTTCGCCGCTGCCCGCGACCTGCTCGACGAAACGGCGCGCCTGGGCGCCGCCGACCTCCAGCCGCCTGACGAGGACGAGGTGCGGACACCGGCGGCCGCGCAACGGGCGGCTGCCCTCAGCCTGGTCGAAGCCTGGCTGGAGCTGACGCGCGACCTGCTCGTCGTGGCCGCGGGGCGCCCGGAGCTCGCGCCGGGCGGTGAGCTGGGACCTGAGCTGGAGCGCGTGGCACCTGCGATCGACCCCGCCCAGCTGGTGCACGTCGCCGGCCTTCTCGAACGGATGCACGACGCGCTCCGTGAGAACGCCGCCCCGAAGCTGTCGCTCGAGACCGCCATGCTGGCCTGGCCATGGCTGCCGGTGGCGGAGCACCGGTGAGCGCCGAGCGGCTTCGCGCTCGGGTCGAGGGCCGGGTGCAGGGCGTCGGGTTCCGCTGGTGGACGCGGCGCCGGGCCGAGGCGCTGGGGCTCGTCGGCTGGATCATGAATGCCGATGACGAGCGGTCCGTCGAGCTGGTGGCGGAGGGCATGCCCGATCGCCTGGACGAGCTCGAGCGACTGCTCCACGTCGGGCCCGACGGGGCTCGGGTCGAGCGTGTCGAGATCCGCCGCGAGCCGGCGAGCGGCGAGTTCGACCAGTTCGGGATCGTGCGCGGGTGAGCCCTCGCGCCATCGGCTGCGGCACGCTCGGCGCCGTGGTGTTCCTCCTCGTCGGGCTGGTCGGGATCTGGCGCGTCGGTGCGCCGGCGGAGTGCCCCTCGCTCCTGCCCTACGAGCCCGCCGCGTACCGGCCCGCCGACGAGCCCACCGACGAGCCGAGGCTCCCGGGCGTCGACGGTGAGCTCGAGCTGGCCGGCACCACATCGTTCGGACTCGCCAGCTGGGATGTCTGGGTCGAGCCGGGCCGGGTGCCGCCAACGGCGCAGGATCCGCTCCCGCCGCGTATCGTGCTCGCCTGCGGGGACGGGACCTTCCAGGCATATCAACGAGGAACCTGAGTGACGCGACGACCGATCCTGCTGCTGGTCAATCCCGTGGCAGGAGGAAAGCCGGGGTCCGGACCAGGGCTCGCCGACGACCCGGCCCTCCTGACGGCCGACGCCCTGCGCGCGGCGCTCCAGCGTCGCGGGCTCGAGGTCAGCCATCGGGAGCTTGCCGAGGGCGACGACCTGGCGGAGCTGGCGCGTCACGCAGGCGACACCGGGCACGACGTGGTCGTGGCGGGCGGTGACGGGACGGTGAGCCTGGCCGCTGCTGCCCTCGTCGGGCACCGCGACGCCACGCTGGGGATCCTGGCGATGGGCAGCTTCAACAACATGGCGCGCGGCTTCGGTGTGCCGGTGACGCTCGA
This sequence comes from Candidatus Angelobacter sp., assembly GCA_035463095.1. GTDB lineage: Bacteria > Chloroflexota > Limnocylindria > QHBO01 > QHBO01 > JACDBZ01. The sequence goes on from DATHTR010000112.1 coordinate 13,217, forward strand.
GGCGGCGCTCGACGTCATCGGGACCGGCCAGGTGCTGGAGGTCGACGCGGGGTGGGTGGTCCGCGAGGGCGAGGAGGGCCGCCCCTTCTTCGAGGCAGCGGGCGTTGGAGTCGACGCCATCGGCTTCCTGGCGGTCGAGCTCGCCGAGCGGCGCGGCTGGCTTCGAGCCGTCCGCCTGCTGATGCGTGGCCTGCGGATGCGGAAGACGCCGATGCGCATCACGATCGACGGAACGTCGTACCGGACCGGATCGCCGGCGGTCATCGTCAGCAACGGCCCGTACCACGGGATGGGCTTCGCGGTGGCGGCGGAGGCCGACCCGGCCGACGGGCTGCTGAACGTGTCGGTCTTTCACGGAATGGGCCGGTGGGAGATCATGCGCCACTTCCTGGCCGTGGCACGCCGCCGGCCCCAGCGCGAGCCTCGCGTTGCGACCTACACCGCCGAGCGGGTCAAGGTGGAGGGCGTGCGGCGAGCGCTGCCGGCGCACGCCGACGGCCTGAGCGCCGGCCTCACGCCGGTCACCTTCGAGGTGCGCCCGAAGGCGCTCCGGATCTTCGGCGGTCCCTCGGCCGGCTAGAGGTTCAACGACGGCCGGAAGATCCGGTCGTGGGTCGCCAGCGCGTAGCGGTCGGTCATGCCCGCGATGTAGTCGGCGGCCTGGACCACGAGCGGTGCGTGGTGCTCGCGGTACGAATCGGGAATCTCCTCGGGGTGCTCGAGGTGCCAGTCCATCAGGTCGCGGATGACGCCGATCGCCCGACGCTGCTGCCGCTGCTGCTCGGCCGACTGGTAGACGTTGGCGAACATGAAGTCGCGCAGCTCGTTCATCACTGACAGCGTCGGGCCGTCCATGCGCACGGCGCCGGTCGCCAGGGACTCATCCACGACCGCGGTGATCATCGCGTCGATCCAGGGACGTCCCGGCTCACCGAACCGATCGGTGACCGCGGGCGGGAAGTCCTCGCGGCGCAGCACGCCCGCGCGACGGGCATCCAGGGCGTCGTGCGCGAGATACGCGATCCGATCCGCGAAGCGAACGCAGTAGGCCTCCGGCGTCGATGGCGGCGGCGTGATCTTCCAGGAGTGAGCACGGATCCCGTCGCGAACTTCCCAGGTCAGGTTCGCGTCCTCGAGGACCTCGAAGATGCGCACCGACTGCGCGGCATGGTGCCATTCGTCCGGGGCGAAGTACGGGGAGAGCGCCTCCTCGCCGGTGTGCCCGAACGGAGAGTGGCCGACATCGTGCCCCAGCGCGATCGCCTCGGCCAGCGGCTCGTTCAGGCTCAGGGCCGCGGCCAGCGCGCGGGCGACCTGCATGACCTGCATGGTGTGGGTCAGGCGCGTGACGAAGTGGTCGCCCTCGGGGTTGAGGAAGACCTGCGTCTTGTGCTTCAGGCGTCGGAAGGCCTTGGAGTGGATGATCCGATCCCGATCACGCTCGAAGGCGGTGCGGAAGCGGTCGGGGTCCTCGGGCCGCTCGCGCCCGCGCGAGTCCGCCGACCGGGTCGCCGAGGGGCTGAGCCGCTCCTCCTCGGCCTCGCGCGCCTGGCGGTCGCGTCGGACCAGCGCTCCGGCCGTATCGAGCTCCTGCATGCCCCGATCTTCGCCGATCCTCCGGTCCCGCGCGCGGAGGATGCGGCCGGCGCGCGGTGGGGCGTGCCGAGGGGAGCACCGGGGCTCCGGGGACGCGCTCTGGTAAGGTGGCCCGCTCTGCCGAACCAGCCCGTCGCCGATCCGCGCACCGGTCGCCAGCACGCGCTGGCGGTGCTCCAGGCGCTGCTCGTCACCTTCCTGTGGTCGACCTCGTGGGTCCTCATCAAGATCGGGCTCGACGACCTGGACATGGCGCCGATCTCGTTCGCGGGCCTTCGATACGCCCTCGCCGCCGTCATCCTCCTGCCGTTCGGGCTGCGCGCGATGCGCGCGCGAACGAACCACGTCCCGCTCGATGCGCGGCTGGCGGCTCGCGTCGCGATCTACGGCCTCCTGTTCGTGGCCGTGGCCCAGGGCGGCCAATTCGCGGCCCTGGCGCTGCTGCCAGCCACGGCGGTCAGCCTGATGCTGGCATCGATTCCGGCCGCGGTGGCGATCCTCGCCCTGGCGGGCAGCCGCGAGCGCGCGACGATCGGCCAGGCGGCCGGCATCGGCCTGCTGACCGTCGGCGCGGCGCTCTACTTCGGGCCGTTCGAGGTCGAGCCGGGGACCGAGCTCGGGTTCCTGGCCGCCGGCGTCTGCGTCCTCGCCGCCGCCTTCTCGGCACACCTGGGCCGGAGCTTGGCGCGCGACGCCATTGGCCGGCTCGGGGGTCCCATCGGCCTGACGGCGACGAGCATGGCGGTCGGGGGTGGCGCGCTGCTCGTGGTCGGGCTCGTGCTCGAAGGCTGGCCGGCGCTCGACCCGGTCGGGTGGCTGATCATCGGCTGGCTGGCGGTGGTGAACACCGCCTTGGCGTTCACGCTGTGGAACCACACGCTGCGGATCCTCACCGCGGTCGAGTCGAGCGTCGTGAACAACACGATGACGATCCAGATCGCGATCCTCGCCGTCGTCATCCTCGGCGAAGAGCTTGGCGGCCTCCAGGTCGGCGGGTTGGTGCTCGCCGCCGTGGGGGCGGCCATCGTCCAGCTCGCGCCCATCCTGCGCCGAGGACGGCCTAGGGCTTGACCTCGACGGCCTCGGGCTGGGCGATGATCTCGTCGCCGGACACCCGCTTCGCGCCGACGCCCTCGATGATCCGGCGGCGGGCCCAGCCGGAGATCGTGTCGACCAGGATGGTGACGACCACGACCACGATGATCGCCATGCCGGCCCGTGGGAAGCGACCGAAGACGATCGTCTGCTGGAGCACGGTGCCGATGCCGCCGGCGCCCACCACGCCGAGCACGGCGGCGGCCCGGATGTTGATCTCGAAGCGGTAGAGCCAGAAGGCGATGATCTCGGGCAGGACCTGAGGCAGCACGCCCCAGCGCTGCACCTGCAGCGGGCGGCCGCCGACGGCGCGCGCCGCCTCGACCGGGCCGGTGTCGATCCCCTCGATCACCTCCGCGGTCAGCTTGCCGAGCGTGCCGATGGAGTGGATGCCGACGGCCAGCGCGCCGGCCACCGGCCCCAGTCCGGCGATCGGGATGAAGATGGCGATGGCCAGGATGAGCTCGGGGAAGGCGCGGATTCCGTTCAGCACCTGGCGGACCGCGTTCGAGATGAATCCGCTCGACACGTTCTTGGCGGCGAAGAAGCCGAGCGGCAGGGAGAGCACCGCCCCGATGACGGTGCCGACCCAGGCGATCTGGAGCGACTCGACCATGGCCTCCAGCGAGCGCCCGAGGTAGCTGAAATCCGGCCCGTTCTCCAGGAACATCTTGTAGAACACGAGCCCGACGCCGCCCGGAAGCCGGACCAGGTTCTCGATGTCGATGTCGATGGCCACGGCCGCCCAGACCACGAGCAGCAGGGTCCCGACCAGGGCGAGGTTCCGCTTCGCGTGCGACGGCCGCTCCGGCCGCGCCGTCGGCTGCCGGGTCACACCAGCCTCCGCCGCAGCCAGATGGAGACGAGCTCGATGAAGAAGACGAAGACGAACAGCTCGATGATGATGACCGAGACGTTGCTCCAGTTGAAGAAGCGGTACTGCCCGCTCAGCAGGTAGCCGATGCCGCCGGCGCCGACGATGCCGATGACCGTCGAGGCGCGGATGTTCAGCTCGAAGGTGTAGAGCGAGTACGCGACGTAGTTGGGCAGGACCTGCGGGAGGACGGCCCACCGGACCGTCTGCGTCCGGTTCGCCCCGCCGGCGCGGGAGGCCTCGATCGGGCCGGTGTCCACCCCGTCGACCGTCTCGGACAGGAGCTTGGCCACGACGCCGATGTTGAACAGGATCAGCGCCATGATGCCGGGCAGGACGCCGATGCCGACGGCGGCCACGAAGACGAGCGCATACAGGATGTCTGGGATGGCGCGAACCACGCTGAGGATGCCGCGGTCGGCGATGTAGGTCGGCAGGTTCGGCGCCGTGACGCGCGATGCGAGGAACGCCACCGGCAGGGCGATCGCGCAGCCGATGGCGGAGGCCAGGACCGCCATCTGGAACGTCTCCAGCATCGGCCCGACGGTGCGCGGGAGGAAGGCCCAGTTCGGATGGAGCAGGCCCTGCTGCGCCACCGGGCGGCTGGTGTCGGACAGGATCGGGGCGCCGCGGGTCAGGTCGCCGAGGACCTTGAACAGGTCGAATCCGATTCCGAACTCGCGGCTGAGTGAGGCCCACGTCAGCGCCAGAAAGGCGACGATCCCGATCGGGACCCAGATCGACGGCCTCGGCTTTGGCGGTCGGCGCGACGAAGCCGGAGCGGCAGCCGTCATCCGGCGGCGGCGCTCATATCGGCGGCGCCCAGCATGTCGTCCGCCGTCAGCGATCGACCGTAGATGTCGCGGAACACGGTCTCGTCGGCCTCGGCGCCCGTCCCGTCGTACACGAGCTCGCCGGCACGCAGGCCGATGATGCGCTCGCCGTAGACCTTTGCCAGGTCCAGGAAGTGAAGGTTCACGATCGTGGTGATGCCGAGCTCGCGGTTGATGCCCTGGAGGTCGCGCATCACGACGTGGCTCGTCGGCGGGTCGAGGCTGGCCACCGGCTCGTCGGCCAGGAGGATGGTGGGCTCCTGCGCCAGCGCCCGGGCGATGCCGACGCGCTGCTGCTGGCCGCCCGACAGGTTGCTGGCGCGCACGTAGGCCTTTTCGACGATGTCGACGCGCTCGAGCGCGCGCATCGCGATCTCCACGTCGTCCGGCCGGTACCAGCCGATGAGCGAGCGGAACGTCCCGGTCGTGTGCAGGCGTCCCATGAGGACGTTGTTCAGCACCGTCGTGCGCTTCACGAGGTTGAAGGTCTGGAAGATCATCCCGATCTTCGAGCGGAGCTGTCGCAGCTGCTTCGGCTTCGCGTGACGGACGCTGGCGCCGTCGATGGTGATGTCACCGCCGGTGAGGGGCACGAGTCCGTTGATGGCCCGAATGAGCGTGGACTTGCCGGCGCCCGAGAGCCCGACGATGACCATCATCTGGCCATCGGGAATCTCGAGGGTCAGGTTCTTCAGGGCGTGGACGCCCCCGGGGTAGGTGACCGAGGCGTTCTCGAGGCGAATCATCGTGGGCGCATGCTCGAAGGGGCGAGCCCGCGCGGGCCCGCCCCTTCGTGGCGTCGGCTACTGGCCGGCGCCGAGCTGGTCAACGGCGTCGCGGACGATCTGGAACGAATCCAGGTTCGGCTCCGTGAAGGCGTTGATGTTGTAGATCGAGTTGAGGACCTCGGCCCCCTCCTCGGTCTCCGAGTACTCGATCAGGGCCTGCTGGATCGCGGTCTGCAGATCGTCCGGCAGGTCGCCAGAGACGGCCACGCCGTCGTTCGGGATCTCCGGGCCGTAGGCGAACACCACGACCTCGCTGGCCACGTCGCAGTCAGTGACCGCGACGGTCCGGGCGTCGTCGAAGCTCACGCCGACCTCGGCCTGCCCCTGGCAGACGGCGATGACCGACGCGTCATGGCTGCCCGCGAAGAGCGGGTCGATGTCGGTCTCCGGGTTCAGGCCGGCCACCGCGAACACGGTTGCCGGGAAGATGTAGCCCGACGCGGAGGTCTGCTCGACGAACGACACGGTCGTGCCGTTCTCGACGTTGCCGATGGCGTCGATGCCGACCGGACCCTCGGGGGTCTCGTCGTTGGCGCGGTCGGTGCCGTTGCAGTTGAGGTACGTGACCTCCTCGTCCTCCACCACCCGGGTGTTCTCGACCGGCTCGTCCTCGCAGTACGCGTCCGGATTGTTCGTGAAGAACTGGGTGTGATATGTGCCGCTGCCGAAGCGCTCGGACTGCAGGATGATCTCGGCGTCCGCCTGGTCGACGGCCTGGAGCATGGCGAACGGTCCGAAGGCGCCGATGTGGGCCTGGCCGGTCTGCATGGCCGTCACGAGGCCGGTGTAGTCGGTCGAGACGAAGCCGTCGACGGTGATGTCCTTGCCGGCCTGCTCGCTGAGGTACTCGCTCAGGTAATCGGCGACGGGCTGGATGGTCTCGACGAGGGCGTCCGCCTCGCGTGACGGGACGAAGCCGATGACGAGCTCATCGGGCCAGTCGGCGGCGGTCCCGCCGTCGGTGGCGGTCGCGTCGGGGCTCTGGGTGTCGTCGGTGGCGTCCGGGCTGGCGGTCCCGCCGCTGTCGCCACCACAGGCGACGAGCACGAGCACCAGGGCGACGAGCACCGCTGGGATTCGCAGGAACTTCACTGGATCTGTCTCCTCCATGGCCGCGACCCGCCGTGGGGTCGACGCGGCAACTGGGCTGGGTGGCGAAACGCCCCCCGCTGTTTCGCCGACCGCCCGCTCGGGAGGGCGGAGTGCCGGGCAATCTTACCGTGCCGGGGCACATCGGCAGTCGTGGCGCGCCGGACAGGATTCGAACCTGCGACCTTCGGCTCCGGAGGCCGACGCTCTATCCACTGAGCTACCGGCGCGCGGTCGAGTGGTGGCCGTCGTGGGCCGCAGGGCATGGTACACGCCGCGGTGTGGTGCGTCATACCGTCGCCACGGCGTACGCTGCGCCCGTGGCCGTCACCGACCCGGACCGTCTCCCGGACCCGACATCACCGCACGAGAACCGCGCGAACAGCGTGCTGCGCCCGATCGTGTTCGGCGCGAACGACGGGCTCGTCTCGAACCTGGCCCTGGTGATGGGCGTGGCCGGGGCCGATCCGGCGCCGGGCATCATCGTCCTGGCCGGCGTCGCGGGCCTGCTCGCCGGCGCCTTCAGCATGGCGGTCGGTGAGTACATCTCGGTCCAGAGCCAGCGCGAGCTGCTCGAGTACCAGATCGCCTTCCAGCGCCACCAGCTGGAGAAGGTGCCGGACCAGGAGCGCGCCATCCTGCGCCGGATCTACCGCGACCGGGGCTTCACCGAGCGAGAGGCGGACCGGTTCGTCGAGCGCGTCTTCGCCGACGACGAGCAGGCGGTGCGCACCCTCATCTTCGAGGAGGTCGGGCTCGACGAGCGCTCCATCGGCTCGCCCGTCAGCGCCGGGGCGAGCTCCTTCCTGTCGTTCACCCTCGGCGCGTTCGTGCCGCTGGTGCCGTACCTCGTCACGTCCGGCGTCGGCGCCTTCGTCACCAGCCTCGGCCTGAGCCTGCTGGCGCTCGCGCTGCTCGGCATCGGGATCAGCACGCTCACGCGACGGTCGATGGCGTTCTCGGCGGCCCGGCAGGTGCTGCTGGGCGGGGTCGCGGCGGCGGTGACCTGGACGGTCGGGACGATCATCGGCGTCCAGACCTCGTGAGTGCCTCGCTGAGCGTCGGCGCGGCGCCGGACAGAGTCGGAGGCCCCCGCCGAAGCGGGGGCCTCCATTGCTGCCGGATTCGCTAATCGCAAGGGCATCTTTCACGCACGGTTTCCCGCACTACCCTAACCCTAACCTACCCATGGCCTTGCAACCAGTAGTGAATCGCTGTGCGAACAGCCTCATGAGGATAGACCGCGTGTTCTGTTTCGACAAGACATCGCGAGGTTGAGATTCCTTTACAAAACAGAGCGGCTTTAGACGGCGTCAGCCGCCATCGGCCCCCGATGCGATCGTGATCGACTCGATCACGACTCGCTCGAGCGGGCTGCCGACCTGCGGGTCCGCGACGGGGACGGCGGCGATCTCGTCCACCGTCTCGGTACCCGAGACCACCTGCCCGAAGATGGTGTAGCTCGGCGGCAGGCCCCCGGTCAGGTCCTCGACGGCCACGAAGAACTGGCTTCCGTTCGCGACGCTGTCGTTCGCCATCGAGACCGAGTAGGTCCGATACGAGAGGTCGGATCGTGGTGGCTCGATCTCGAATCGATAGCCCGGACCGCCGCGGCCGACGAGCCCCGGATCGGCACTCGGATCCCTGGTCATCGGGTCCCCTGCCTGGATGACGAACCCGGCGATGATCCGATGGAAGGCGATCCCGTCGTAGAAGCCGCAGCGCGCGAGGTCGACGAAGCTCGCCGTGGCGATCGGCGCGGCATCCGGGTACAGCTCGATGACGAACTCACCCTCGACGGCGCCGCCGATGGTGACGGTCGCCAGGCCGGCGTCGCGGAGGGAGGCCTGGGCGGATGTCGAGGTCGGTGCCTCGGTCGGGCACGCGGCTGCCGGTGTCGGAGTCGGCTCGGCCGAGCACGCGGCGAGCGACAGGACCCCGGCCAGCACGAGCGAAGTGCCTCGCGTCATGCGGCGAGATCCCGGAAGAGGCGGCGGGCGTAGGAGACCGGCATCGTCCCTCCGTACAGCAGGGTGTCGTGGAAGCGTCGCAGGTCGAAGGCGCTGCCCTCGGCGGCCCGCACGTCGTCGCGGAGTCGCTCGATCATGTGGCGTCCGAACAGGTACGAGAGCTGGTAGGTCGGCGTCGAGGTGTAGCGCTTCACCTCCGCCAGCGCCGCCGGCCGCTCGAACCCCGTCTCGGACACGAGCCGATCGACCGCCTCGTCGAAGCCGATCTGGCCGCGGTGCAGCTGCACGTCGAGGATGATCCGCGTCGCGCGCCAGATCGCATCGGTATGGACGATGTACCACCCGGTCGGGGTGTCGTCGAATCCGGCCTCCTTCATCATCCGCTCGCAGTAGAAGGCCCATCCCTCGGCGAACTCCGGGGCACCCGAGAAGAGGCGCACCAGGCTCGGGTTGGTGATGGCCGCGCTGAGCTGGAGGTGGTGGCCCGGGTACGCCTCGTGGACGGAGGTGTTGCTGATCGAGCTGCGGTTGTGCTCGCGCATCATCTCGGGCGTGGCGGGCGGCGTGACGATGTAGGTGCCGACCGGCGACGGGTCGAACCTGGCCGGATCGTAGTACGCGGCGAAGGGGATGAGGTGGCGGATGAACGACGGCGTCTCGATGACGTTCAAGTGGTCCTCGCGCGGGGGTGTCGCAAGCCCGTGCTCGACCACGAAGGACCGCGCCCGGTCCATGGCCTGGCGGTACTCGCCCAGCGCTTCGGCGAAGGTCGCGGCGTGATCGTCCTTCACCAGGTCGGCGACCTCCCCGGCTGACAGCGTCGGGTCGATCTCGGTGCAGACGGCGTCGCGGGCCTCGTGCTCGCTGGCCAGCAGCTCCTCACCGACGGCCAGGATCTCGTCGCCGTTCGCGTCGAGCTCGCGGAGCCGGACCATCTCCTCGAAACGCTCGGGCCCGGCCTGCCATCCGGACTCGGCCCGGGGCAGCACGTCGTCCCGCAGCCACGCCTCGTGCTCGACGAGCGCCGCCTTCGTCCGTCCCGCGGCCGACTCCAGGCGGGACGCGATCGCCGATCCTTCGCCGACCTCGGCGCGGGCAGCCGCCAGGATCGTATCGAGGAACGACGGCAGCCTCCGCGTGGACTCGATGTCGATCTCGGTCCACAGCCGGACCGGGGCCGTGACCCGCTCCCGCGTCTCGACGAGGTGACGAGGAGCCGCCTCCAGGCGGGAGACGATGCTGTCCAGACGTTCCGGCAGCGGGGCGAAGTCGCGGGTGAACAGTGGGAAGAGCGCCTCGCCGAGGTGCTCGGCCCCGTGCGACGCCCCGGCCCACGGACGGTACTCGGTCTGCCAGAACAGGCCCAGGCGCGCCTGGTGGATGGCCAGGTCGCGGTCGAGCGCTCGATCCGGCGAGAGCTCGGCAGGATCGATCGCGGTCATCTCGTCGATGGTGCGCCGAAAGAACTCGACCTCGGCGTCCACGGCGTCGCGGCCGCCCGGTGAGAGCTCGCCGTCATGGTCGTGCACGCCGAGGAACGTCGCGGTCTCGGGCCGCAGGGCCAGCTGGTCGCGGAACCAGCGGTCGATGGCGCGGTCGAACCGCGTATCGGCTTCGGCGAGGGTCGTCGTCATCGGGATCGGGGTACCTCGGGACTTCATCGGCCTCGATGCGGCCGCCAGGGGTGCAATCGGGGTGCGGCGCTCAGCCCGGCTCGGCCAGGTGGCGCTCGAGGAAGCCTAGCACCCACTCGGCGTACTCCTCCGGGCAGGCGTCCGGCGCGCCGGCGTGCCCGGCGCCAGGGCAGACGTGCAGCGTGACCGGCGACCCGGCCTCCTCGGCCGCGTCGAGGAGCTGGTCGGCGTCCGTTGGGCCGAGGCTGTCGTCGGCCCCGGCCGAGATCAGGAGCAGCGGTCGGCCACCGAGGCGTGCCACCGAGGCGATCGGATCGGCAACCGTCACATCCTCGCCGGTGCGCATCAGGCTGCCGAGCAGGATCGCCCATGAGCCGGGCAGCGAGAGCGGATAGCCGGCGCGGTCGAGCCTCGACTGGGCGGCGCTCCCGATGGTGGCGTGGGTGGACTCGATCACGAGCGCATCGATGCGATCGTCGCGGGCGGCCTGGCGCAGGGAGCTGGCCCCTCCCATGGACACCCCGAACAGGGCGATGCGATCGGGAGCCTTCTCCGCGACGAGCCAGTCGATGACGGCTCGCAGGTCGTCGGCCTCGCGCACGCCCTGGGTCGTGTTCGCCGTCGCGCTCTGCCCGTGGTTGCGGAAGTCCAGGAGCAGCAGGTTGTAGGCGTCGTGGAGCAGCGCTGCGCGTGGCAGCATGTTGCTCTTGTTGCTCCCCCAACCGTGGGCCATCACCACGGTCGGCGCACTGGGGCCGGCGCCGTCCCCGGACGGGACATACCAGGCGGCGATCGCGACGCCATCGCGGCTCACGAGCTCGCCACCGGCGGCCGCGCCCCGCGCGGTGCACTCCTCCGGATCGGGCTCCTCGGCAAGGGGGGCGTCCCCGGCGAGGTCGTAATTCACCGGCTCGTAGTCCCAGCCGAAGCTCGCGGGCGTCCGGCAGTCGGTCGTCGGGACGGGGGCTGCGGCGAGCTGCCTCGATCCCTCGTAGCCGACGTACCCCAGGTACGCGACGAGCGCGACCAGGACCGCGGCGAAGGCGAACCCGATCCACCGCGACCATCGCTCGCGCCGCTCGGTGCGCGGATCGGGTGGCAGCTGGTACGGCATCCGCCGTCGAGCATAGCGCCACGGCTGCAGGCGGCCCGCCGCTCCGCGTACAATCCGACGCCCATGACCAATCGCCGCCCCGTCCGTGCCGCCTCGGCGGCCGGCATCCGTGCCCGCACCTCGGGATCCCTCGCCCCGACTCACCTCGGCGAGGCGACCGCCGCGGCCACCGTCGCGGTGATGGTCGGTGGCGTGGCGCTCGTCATCAGCGGGATCGGGATCGTGGTCATGGCGCTGACGATCGGCAGCCGCTACGGAGGGAGTCCACCGCCGAACGCCGGCTCGCTGGCGATCCTGCCCGCTGTGCTCGGCGTCGTCCTCCTGCTGCTCGGCGCGGGGCTGGCGGCCGGAGGCCTGGGCGTCCTGGCGGCGGCGCGGCGCGCGCGGCTGGTGACCGGCATCCTGTCCGCGGTCGCGGGCGGACTGGCCGCCATCGGCACGGTGCTCGCCATGGTCACCCCGCCCCCGGACCCGGTCATCGCGGTGGCGCTCACGGTCGCGGTCCTCGTCTTCGGGGTCAGCGCCCTGCTCCTGCTCCGCCCCCGCCGCTGAGGGACGGCGTGGACCGCGCCATCCTTCTGGCAGCCGGCCTGGCGTGGGCGGTGGCCGGCATCGCCGGCCTGGGGGTCGCCATGGCGGGCGTTGACGCCCTGCGCACGGTTCTCCCGCCGCTCGGCATCGACGAGGCATCGCTCGGCCGCACCGTCGCCGCGCTCGCCACGGGAGTCCTGGCGCTCGGGATCGGCCACCTCGGCGTCGTGGCGGCGCTGGGGCAGGGGAGAGCGTGGGCAGAGAGCGCCGGCATCCTGCTGGCCGGCGTGGCCGGGGCCGCGTTCGGGGCCCTCGCCGCCGCGGCGTTGACGGCGGGCGCCGCGGGCTCGCTCGTGCCGCTGGCAGCCATCGGAGCGGCCGCCGGATGCGCCGGACTGGCCCTCCTGTATGGCCTGGTCGGGTGGACCCTGGTGCGCCGGCTGCGGCACCGGAGCACCTCCTGAAGGTTCGCGATCGGTGTGCTATGCTCCGCCACCGTCACTCCCGCGGGCCCGTGGTGTAGTGGCCCAACATGCCAGCCTGTCACGCTGGAGATCGCCGGTTCGAATCCGGTCGGGCCCGCCACCGAACCCCCTCCGCCGTTCCCTTCCGGCTGCCGCTGGCATGCGCATTGCGTACCGGGCCGCAGACACTCGCTAGAAGGAAGCACCGATGTTCGGTCTCGGGATTGTGGGCACGATTCTGCTCATCATCATCATCCTGTGGCTGCTCGGCGTGATCGGCTGAGCACCCACGGCGACCCATGCACGACGGCCCGGTTCCCCCGGGCCGTCGTTGCTGTCCGGGACCGGCCGGTCAGCTCGCGTCGGCCTTCTGCACGGCCTTGCGCGTCGCCTTCTGGCTGGCCGCCTCGCGCCGCGCCTGCTCCCGCGAGCGGTGATGACGGACGATGGCCGCGCACGCCTCGTCGATGTCGCTCGTCACGATGAGCAGGTCGAGGTCCTCCGGGCTGATCTTCTCCTCGAACAGCGGCTTGTCCCGGATCCACTGGAGCATTCCCTCCCAGTACTCCGCCCCGTAGAGCACGACCGGGAAGTTGTCGACCTTGTGGGTCTGGATCAGGGTCAGCGCCTCGAACAGCTCGTCCAGCGTGCCGAAGCCGCCGGGAAAGATGACGAATCCCTCCGCGTACTTCACGAACATGACCTTGCGCACGAAGAAGTAGCGGAACTCCATGCCGAGATCGACGTACTCGTTCAGGCCCTGTTCGAACGGCAGCTCGATGTTCGCGCCGATGGAGACGCCGCCGGCCTCCTTCGCCCCTCGGTTCGCGGCCTCCATGATGCCGGGGCCGCCCCCGGTGATGATGGCGAACCCCTCCTTCACCAGGGCGGCCGCGAGCCGGCGGGCAGCGGCATAGTAGCGGTTGCGGCGACCGACCCGCGCGGAGCCGAAGATGCTGATCGCGGGACCGACCTCCGCCAGCGCGTCGAAGCCCTCGACGAATTCGCCCATGATGCGCAGCGTGCGCCAGGTATCCGTCTCCTGGAAGCCGACCTGCTCCCGGGAGCGCAGCAGCTTGGCGTCCTCCGTCCCGCGGCCCCTCGCTCCCTTGTCGCGGACGACGACGGACCCTCGCCGCTGATCCGGCTCCTTGCGCTTGCGTGCCATGGGGCCTCCTTCTCGCTCGACAGGTCCGACAGCGGATGCTAGGGTGACCGCTCGCCGGCACGGGTCATGCGCTTCGTGGTGCACTGACCGTGCCGGTCGGATCACGCACTGGGATCGATTCTATTGCCGGACCTCCTGCGGCGCGTCGCCGCACTGACCATCGTGAGCGCCGTGGGCATCGCCGCCCTGACCCCCCTCGCCGCCCGTTCCGCCAGCGTCGAGGCCGGCGCCGGCGTGGAGCCGCTGCTGGCGGCCGCTGACATCGCGCCCGTCACGCCTCTCGGTCTCGACCGGGGTGCGTTGACCGGACGCACCGCGTCGACCGACCTGGCCGCCGCCGCCGTCGATGCGCCGGCCTCCTTCGAGGCCCTGGCCGCACCAGGCCTCCCCACCCCCGCGGCCGTGCCGATGCAGGCCACCCTGGTGACGAAGGCCACTCCCCCTCCCACCGCCGCGCCCGTCGCCGCGCCCCGCGCATCCGCGCCGGAGCCGTCCACGCCGACGCCGAGCGGGGGCACGATCAGCGGCCGCGCGTCGTGGTACTGCCACAAGGTCGGCACCTGTCCGCTCGGCTTCACCCCGGCCGATGCGTTCGTCGCGCTCCCGGGAGCCCTCGGCGGTGCCGGTGGCCGCGGCATCGTGGGCCACGTGACCGTCTGCGCGGATCGCTGCGTCGAGCTGCCGGTGGTCGACTACTGCGCCTGCTACTGGGGTACCTCGAACCAGCGGGTCGCCGACCTGTCCGCCACTGCCTGGGCGCTCGTCACCGACCGGCCGCGCAGCGCCGGGATCATCACCGTCACCCTTCACCTCGGCGACTGACCGATGCACCTGCTGACCCGTATCGGGTTGCTCACCGTGCTCAGCGCCCTCGGGATCGGCCTGCTGGCGCCGCTGGCGGCACGCTCCGCCGCGGAGCTGCCTCCGGCCGTCGCCCTCGCCGATCGGCTCCTGCCGGTCGCGGCGGTGCCGGACGGGACCGGCGATCGGGGCGGCGGTCTCAGCGCTCGGCTGTCCGTCGAGGGCGCCCCGAACGACGCCCCGGAGCGATTCGGCGCCGAGGCGCTCCCGACCCCGGGCAGCGCCCCGATGGAGGCGACCTTGCACGCGGTCGCCACGCCCCCACCTCCACCGCCGGCTGCATCGGCCGCGCCGCCACCGGCCAGGTCCGCCACCTACCGTGGCGACAGCGTCTGGGACGACCTCGCCAGGTGCGAGTCGGGCGGAAACTGGTCGATCAATACCGGGAACGGCTACTACGGCGGGCTGCAGTTCAGCTACGGCACGTGGCACGACTACGGCGGCGGCGAGTTCGCCGACTACCCGCACCAGGCGACGCGGGAGGAGCAGATCGTGGTGGCCGAGCGGCTCCGCGACGCCCGCGGCTACCAGCCCTGGCCGGCCTGCCGCCTGAAGCTGGGCCTGCCGTAACCCGTCGGCGCGAGGGCCTGGGGTAGCATCGGCCCATGCTCCAGCCCATCGGGGTCGGCCACGTCGTCCTCAAGGTCCGCGACCTCGATCGGTCGCTCGCCTTCTATCGCGACCTCCTCGGCTTCCGGGTGTCGAGCGAGATGGGCAACGTGATGATCTTCCTGACCGCCACCGGGGAGAACCACCACGACCTGGCGCTGCTCCGCGTCGGCGACTCCGCTCCGTCCCCGGTCGCCAGCTCGGTGGGCCTGTACCACGTGGCCGTGCAGCTCGCCGACTTCGAGGCCGTGAAGGTCGCGCACCGGCTCCTGTCCGAGCGCGGGCTGCTCAAGGGCACCGCGGACCACGGCGTGACGAAGAGCCTGTACACCGTCGATCCCGACGGGAATGAGATCGAGCTGTTCTGCGACTCGCCGCGCGAGGAGTGGGAAGGCCGCGTCGACGAGGTCATGACGGTGCGGCCGCTCCGGATCGACTGACCGGCACGACGATTGCTTGGTCGCCGACCGTGCCGTTCCTCCCGTTCGTCCTCCTCCTGGCCTGGCAGGCGCTGAGCCGATCGGCCCGGTTCGCGCTGACCTGGGCCACCTCCCTGTACTTCGGCGAGGTGCCGGGCCGCCAGGGCCGGCTGCTGTCGGTGGTGAGCCTGATGGCGGCCGCCTGGATCGTCGTCATCGTCGGCTTCGCCATTCCCATCCTGGGCGGTGCGATCCTGGAGGCCACCGGCGTGATCGAGGAGAACTTCGACGTCGTCTGGTACCACTATCTCGGACTGATGGCGGCCGTCGTCGGCCTGCCGCCGGCGGTCGCCGCCATGGCCGTCTACGGGCGCTTCCACCCCGAGCGCGACGTGAAGACGTGGCTCGGGCTCCTGCCGCGCAGCTACCAGGCGACCCTCATGCTCGGCCTGGCCGTGCTCGAGATGATCCTGTTCACGCCGATCCTGCTCTTCCAGCGCTGGCGCGAGAAGCGCAAGTTCGTCCAGGTCCCGCTCGTCATGCGCGAGGGCAGCGATGACGACGACCTCGTCGAGGCGGTGCGCGACGCGCTGCGGTCGATCGGCATCGAGGAGGTCGCGGTCGGCGAGCTGACCGGCATGAAGGCCTGGCCGATGCGGACCGTCGGCTACGCGGTGAAGCATCTGCTCGGGGCCGTGGTGCGGGGCGACCCGATGCGGCTCGAGGCAGGCGAGGTGCAGATCTACACCTACGCCACGAACATCTCGATCACCGGCCCGAAGGAGGACACCTACCGCATCCGCGCGGCGGTCGAGCGGGAGCTCGCCTTCAGCAACGCCTACCTCACCTGGAGCGACGATGCGCAGGGGATCGAGGACGCCCTGATGGAGGCGCATCAGTCGGCGAACGGCGACGTCGATGCGATGCGCGAGCGGCTCGACGAGATCCAGGAGCAGATGGACACCGAGAGCCTGGGTGGCGACGAGTGGAACGTCCTGTACCGGCTCCGGCTCCAGGTCGAGCAGGCGGCGTCCCGCCGGGCGGACGGGCAGGATCCAGCGGAGAGGATCGCGAAGGGCTGAGCCGCCTAGATCCCGAGCTCGCCCTGCATGATCACCTCGCCGTCGCTCGGCTGCGCCGATCCGCCGTCCGGCTCGATGGTGATCATCGCCTGCCGGATCCCGGCCAGGCTGTCGTCGATCGCGACCGCGGCGAGCCCGCCCGCGTCGGGGCGGAACGTGCCGACGCCGATGATCGCTCCGTCGCGCTCGACCCACAGCTCGTACGTCTCGGTCGGGTCGAGCGCCGGCAGGCCGCTCATCAGGAGCATCGCTCCTGCCGCCTCGGGCTCGACGACGAGCATGAAGTTCGCCTGTCTCGCATCTCCTTCGCCCTCCATGAAGTAGGCGCTTCCGCCGCGGGCCACGGCGCGATCGATCCAGGATCGAGCGCTCGCCAGGTCGGTGGCGGCCGCGCTCAGCTGGCCCTCCAGCTGGCCGATGCGATCGCGGAGGGCGCCCGCTTCGCCCACGAGCACGGCGAGCGCCAGGCTGGCGGCAAGAGCCAGCGTCCCGGCGCCCGCCGCGATGCCACGCCACGGCAGGCGCGAGGTGGGGGCCGCGCCCCGGAGCAGCGCAAGCGCCGGGCGACGGCCGGGCTGCCGGTCGGAACGTGCAGCCGTCAGCAGCCGGGATCGGAGCGCCGTCGAGGGGGCGTCCGCGGCAGGCAGCGCCGAACCGACGGCCGATGCGAGGGCCAGGGCGTCGCGCAGCTCGGGATGCGGGCGCCGGCACGTCGCGAGGTGGTCGCGGACCTCACCTGCCTCGTCGGAGTCCAGGGCGCCCAGCGCCCATCCCGCGGCAAGCCGGGCCACTCGATCGCACGTTTCGTGGTTCACGCCACCGATACGGGCGCCGCGGGTCGCCGGATCAGGTCGCGTAGGATGGGCCGATGGGACGCGCCGGACGGATCGGAGTCGTGCTCCTGGCCGTCGTCGTCCTCGCCGTCGCCTGGGAGCCGAGCCGGGTGGCGATCCAGACCGCCGCGATGCTGCCGACGCTGCTCGACGCCGGCCCGAAGCCGCTCGACTGGTTCAGCGAGGATCCCCAGCGCGAGAGCCAGCCGTATCGTGCCGCCGCCCCGGGCCAGGAGCCGGATCTGGCCGAGGTGTGGCTGCCCTCGTGGGCATCGGTCGAACGCCCGGCGGGAGGCATGCTCGTGGTGTTCGGTGTGAACAACCTCGGCCGCAACCACCCGGCCATCGTCCGCGTTGCGGAGGGCCTTGCCCGGACCGGCGTCGCCGTCGTGGTCCCGGACTCTCGAACCCTGCTCGAGGGACGGCTCGAGGTCGGCGAGATCGACGGTGTCGTGCGCGCCTTCCAGCTCCTCGCCGCTCGCCCGGAAGTGGACCGCGAGCGGCTCGGCATCGTCGGGTTCAGCGTCGGAGGGTCACTCGCCCTGCGCGCCGCCGCCGACCCTCGGATCCGCGACCAGGTTCGCTGGGTGAATGCCTTCGGCGCCTTCGCCGATGCGACCACGTACCTCGCGTCCGTGTCCGCCCACGCGTACCTCGACGACGAGGGCACTGCCGTGCCGTGGACCCCCACGCCGCTGGCCCGCGAGGTCTACCTCCGATTCCTGCTCGACCAGGTCAGCGATCGCGGCGACCGCGACGCGCTGCGGGAGGCCTACGCCGAGGCGATCCTGGCCGGCGAGCGTCCGCCGCCGGCCCCCGAGCTCGCCGCTTCGCTGCGGACCGAGGTCGCGGCCACCGTGCACGATCTGCTCACCGCGTCCGACCTCGCGGCCGCGCAGGCGGTGATCGACAGCCTCCCTGCCACGGCGCAGGCCTTCATCGATGCCATCTCACCGGTTCGCCACCTGGATGGCCTGGATGCCGAGGTTCACCTCATGCACGAGATCGAGGACCATCACGTCCCGTTCGTCGAGTCACGACGGTTGGCGTCGGCGCTGGAGCGAGCGGGGATCCTGGCCGCCCACACCGAGTTCCGTCTGTTCGACCACGTCCAGCCCGACGACCTGGACCTCCTGGCGGCCATGCCGGAGCTCGCGAAGCTGCTGCTCCATGTCCGCTCGCTGATGGAGGAGACGCTCTAGCTCGGCGACTACTGGACCCCGCCGAACAGGGCGAGCGAGCCGATGACGAGCGCCAGGCCCACCAGCACGATCACCAGCCGGCCCACCCAGGCGTGCCGGCGCTGCGGCAGCGGCTGATACGGCCGCCCGCGGCGGCGCCTGGCCGAGCGGCTCATCCGGTCGGGGCGCCCCAGGTGCGGCGGAACAGGAACGGTGTGCGCAGCGCGTCCCGGCTCGACACCGATCGCAGCTGCTTTCGTGTCCGCTTCAACAGCTTCCCGTGGTACGAGCCGTCTCCGTACGGCTCCAGCAGGCGGGCGACGTCCCATTCGCGCTCGCCGGCCACCACCGCCGGGGGGAGCCATCGGTCCAGGATCGCCTTCGCCTCGTCGATCGCCACGAACCGGCGGGACCGTGTGGCGTTGTCGAGCGTGACGAGGGCGTTCGCGAAGCTGGCGTCGATGTCCTCCACGAGCGTCGTCAGCCGCTCCATGGTGCCGGGGATGCGCTCGGGCTTGAACAGGCCGGTCAGGATCGTGCGTCGCTCGCCGGCATCGAGTGCCTCGAGCAGCGGGCGCAGGCTCGGGACGCCGGCATCGGGGTCGGCGGCGGGCACGTCGTAATCGTAGAGTCGGATCATCATCGGCGGCCTGATGCTAGCCCCATCGGCCGCCGGGCGTCGCGCAACGCATCCGCGGGGGAGGCGTCACCTTCGCGATGAACCGCTCGACGGGATGGTCGGTGCCGCAGTGCTCGTGTCGCGTTCCTCGCGGCGGTCGTTCTGATGGTGGTGCTCGTCTTCCGGCCGCCGCCGGGGTTCGACCGGCAGGGCTGAGGCGGGCCCTCCACCTCCGGGAGACGGCGAATCCGGGCGCGTACAATCGGCATCCAGCCGCTGTCCGGCCGCGCCCGATTCACACCCGTGCACTGGAGGCTCCCGTCCGCATGCTCCTCGACGGCAAGAAGCTGCTCATCACCGGCGTCCTGACCGACGACAGCATCGCCTTCTCGGTGGCGAAGGTCGCCCAGGAGGCGGGCGCCGAGATCCTGCTCACCAACGTCGGCAGGGGCGTCCGCCTGACCGAGAAGGTGGCGAGGAAGCTGCCGCAACCGGCTGACGTGATGCAGATGGACGTCAACAATCCCGACGACGTGGCGGCGGTCGCCGACGAGATCGCGAAGCGCTGGGGCCGGCTCGACGGCGCGCTGCACTCGATCGGGTTCATGCCGCAGGACGCGCTCGGGGGGCACTTCCTCGACGCGCCGTGGGAGAGCGTCGCCTTCGGGTTCCAGACCTCGGCCTTCTCGCTCAAGGCGCTTGCCGTGGGCCTGCTGGAGCCGATGAAGGTGGCCGGGGAAGATGGCGGGGCATCCATCGTGAGCCTCACCTTCGATGGACGCTTCGCCTGGCCGATCTACGACTGGATGGGCGTCGCCAAGGCCGGGCTGGAGGCCGCCACGCGCTATCTCGCCCGGGACCTCGGCGAGCACAACATCCGGGTCAACACCGTGTCGGCCGGGCCGATCCGCACCATGGCCGGCAAGAGCATCCCGGGCTTCGACGCCATCAGCGGCTCGTGGAGCGCCCGCGCGCCGCTGGCATGGTCGCTGACCGACGCCACCCCGGTCGGCCAGATGTGCGCGTTCCTGCTCTCCGACTGGTCGTCGATGACGACCGGCGAGATGATCCACGTCGACGGCGGGTATCACGCGCTCGGGGCCGACTTCAAGCCGCGGGAATGATCCTGCTCCGCTCGAGCTCCAGCAGGACGCGCTTGGCAGCGAGCCCACCGCCGTAGCCGCCGAGGCCGCCGCCCGCGGCGATGACGCGGTGGCAGGGGATGATGACCGCCAGCCGGTTCGAGCCGTTGGCGCGTCCCGCGGCCCGTGAGGCCGCCGGCATTCCAACGCGCGTGGCCAGCTCGCGGTACGAGATCGTCTCGCCGTAGGGAATCGATCGCAGCTCGGACCAGACGCGCTCCTGGAACGGGCTGCCCGGCGCATCGATCGGCAGGTCGAATCCGGTCCTCGCCCCGGCGAAGTACTCGTCGAGCTGTCGCGCGGCCTCGTCGAGCAGCGGGGCGGCGCCATCGAGGGTGGGGCCGATCCGCCGTCGGACCGCCGCCAGCTGGGCCGGCATCATCGCCCGATCGGTGAAGTCGGCGAGCACGAGCGCCCGCCGGGTGGCGCCGAGGGTCATCGAGCCGATCGGCGTGTCGATGCGCCGCAGCGCGACGGGTGTGCCGGCGTCCGGCTGGCAGCGCAGACAGGCGCGGTACCCGGCCGCGCGGGCCGCGGCGGCATCGGGCAGGAAGGTGACGTTGGCCGGCAGTGGCTTGCGCGCGCGGCACGAGGGACGGCAGTAGATGCCGGTGGTCCGGACGGCGGCCACGAACCGGGAGTCCCAGGCGGGATCGGAGGCGAAGAATGCGCGCTCCATGTCGGCGATGCTCATGCCGGTGGAACGTCGACGGTCCCGGGCGCGTGAGATCGTCTCAGGCGTTTCCCGGCTGCTGACGCAGGATGAGGTTGACCAGGAAGGGCGTCGAGCCGAGGAGCTCGTCGCCAGAGCGCACCTCGATCCGATGGCGCCCGATCTCCTCCAGCCGCATGCCCTTCAGGTCGGCCACGATGTTCGCGGTCGTCGCCGACGGCGGCACCTCGATGCGCAGCTTCGGCGCCTGTTGGAGCACCGGCGTTCCGGAGGGGCTCACGACCTGGAAGGCGAGCTCGTGCGGCCCGGGGGTGGACTCCAGGATCGCGACGATGAAGCACCGGCCGTGCGTGGCCGGCATGCGCGAGACGTTGATCTGGCTGAAGACGCCGACCGCGCTGATCTTCCCGTCCTGGGCCGTGAGCGCGTAGTCGCACAGGAGCAGCGTGTGGAGCTGAAGGTCGGCCATGCGGCCAAGCCTACACGCTAGCGCTCGATCGGCAGGCCGGCGCGCTCCCAGGCGATCATGCCGCCCTTCACGTTGATCGGGCGCTCGAAGCCCGCCTGTTTCAGATACGCGGCTGCGTGGCCGCTGCGGTTCCCCGATCGACAGATGAGGTAGACCGGCGTCTCGCGCGGCAGCGAGGCGAGCTGCTCGGGCAGCTGCTGGAGCGGGATGTGGCGCGCCTCGGCGACGTGCCCGGCCCGCCACTCGTGTGGCTCGCGGACGTCGACCAGGATCGCGTCACCGCCGGCATCGGCCAGCTCGGCCGACGTGGCCCTGACATCCGCCTCCTCGACCTTCGGGCCGAACAGGAAGCTCATCCGGCCACCGCCGACTCGAGGGCCGCCGCCACGCGCCGCAGGCGGGCGTTGGCTTCCTCCGCGATCGGCTGGATGGCGGAGCTTCGTGCCACGCCCAGCGCCGACAGCGGATCCATGACCTCCACCTGCGTCCCGGTCTCGACGGAGCGGAGCACGACGTTGCACGGCAGGAGGGCTCCGATCGAGGGATCCGCCTCGAGCGCGCGGTTGGCGAGCTGCGGGTTGCAGGCGCCGAGGATGAGGTACGGCGTGCGCTCGACGCCGATCTTGTCGCGCAGGGTGGCCTGGACGTCGATCTCGGTCAGGACGCCGAATCCCTCGGCGCGAAGCGCATCGGTGACGAGCGCGCGCGCTTCGTCGATCGACCGATCCAGGGTCGTGCCGAACGTGTACGGATGGTGCGTCGTCATCGGTCCTCCGCCGGTCATGCCGGCCGCTCGTCGGTGATGGGAAGCCCGGTTGCGCGGTAGGCGTCCATGCCGCCGGGCACCTGGGCCACGTCCTCGCGTCCCTCGCGCAGCAGGACGCTTGCCGCGATCGCCGAACGGTATCCGCTGCCGCACACGACCGCGACCGGCCCGGACGGCACCTCCGTGAGGCGGTCCGGCAGCTGCGCTCCGGGGATGTGGACCGCTCCCGGGATGTGGCCGTCGCGCCACTCGGAGAGCTCGCGTACGTCGAGAACCGTTCGCCCGTTGCGCGGCAGCGCCTCGGGCCGCACGCGCTCGAGCGTCTCGGTCTCGCCGGTCCACGCCTCGGGGCCACCGTGCAGCCAACCGATCACCCGGTCGAACCCGGCCCGGCGGAGCTGGGCGAGGGCAGGCTCGAGGTCCGCGGGCCGCTCCAGGACGAGGACGACCTCGCGGTCGATCGGGACCACCGAGCCGGCCCACGTCCCGAACGTGTCCCCGAGGCCGATCGACAGCGCACCGGGGATGTGCCCTTCGGCGAAGCGCTCCGCGTCGCGAGTGTCGATGAGGGCGGCGCCGTGGCCGGCGGCGTGGGCGACCTCGTCGCCGGTCATCGGGCGCGGGGGCTC
Organism: Candidatus Angelobacter sp.; assembly: GCA_035463095.1. GTDB lineage: Bacteria > Chloroflexota > Limnocylindria > QHBO01 > QHBO01 > JACDBZ01. Next base: position 35,656 of record DATHTR010000112.1, read on the forward strand.
GAGCGTCTCGAGAAACGCTCCGCCGGCCTGGTTCATCGGCCGCATGCGCTTCCAGTAGGCCGGGACGCTGGGCTGATCGGCGAGGATGAAGCGGGCGAAGGCGTCGGCGTCGGGCTGGTGGAGCGCCGGGTTGTGACGTCGCTCGAAGCCGACCGTCGACCAGCGCTTCCCGCCGATGCCCGATCCGCACAGCGATCCCGCGCCATGGGTCGGGTACAGCTCGATCCAGTCCGGCAGCGGCGCGATCCGGTCACGGAGCGTCCCGTGCAGGACGGCGGCGGCGCGCCGTGCCTCTTCCGGACCGCCGAGCAGGTCGGGCCGCGCCGCGGTGCCCACCAGCAGCGCGCCGCCCGAGAACAGGATCCAGTCCTCATCGGTGCGCGACAGGTCCGCGACCAGGAACGAGAGATGGTCCGGCGTATGCCCGGGCGTGGCGACCGCGCGGACCCGAAGCGAGCCCACCCGGATCTCGTCGCCGTCGCGCAGGGGCTCGTGCTGCCGTGTCAGTCCGGCGTCGGCCGAGGCGCGTACGGTTGCCCCGGTGCGGCGTCGGAGCTCCTCGGCGCCGGAAACGTAGTCGTTGTGGACGTGGGTCTCGAGGATGTCGGTGATCCGAAGTCCCTCGGCATCCGCCGCGTCCAGGTAGGCCTCGACGTCGCGACGCGGATCGATCACGGCCGCGACGCCGGCACTCGGGTCGCCGAGCAGGTAGCTCGCGTGGCCGAGCCCCTTCACGAACAGCTGCTGCAGGTACATCACCAGCCTCCAGCCGTGCGGCTGTCGATCCGGCCGGACGCCACGCGCGCGACGGCGTCGCACGCGTCGAGGATCTCCGGCATGGCAAGGGAGTAGTGGATCGAGGTGCCCTCGCGACGAGCGGCCACGAGCCCCGCGTGCCGCAGGACGGCCAGGTGCTGGCTCGCGTTCGGGGGCGGGCAGCCCAGCGACGCCGCCAGCGCGCCGGCCGTTCGCTCCCCGTCTCGAAGCAGGGAGAGGAGCGCGAGCCGCTTCGGATCGGTCAGGGCGCGGCAGATGTTGGCCGCCGCGCGATAGCGGTCGATGTCGAGCGGCCTGCCGGCCGTCATCGTGGTCATGCCCGTACGGTATCAGTACTTGCGAACTTGCGCAACTATGAGATTAAGCCGGCGAGGCGAGCGCCGGTGCGGGCAAGCTCCACGAGCGGCAGGAGCGGCAGGTCCTCCGCTCCGATCCAGGCGCACGTGTCACTGCTGCCGCCGATCTCGTCGCGGAGCTCGCCGCCGGTGACGCGGACGCGGAACAGGATGCGGATCGCGTGGAAGTCGGTCGGGACCCCGTCGCGCGGATGAACGAAGTGCCCCGACCACGAGTCGACGTCGAGAAGCGACTCGATCTCGCCCTCCAGTCCGGTCTCCTCGGCCAGCTCGCGCAGGGCCGCATCGCGGGGATCCTCCCCGAACTCGACGCCGCCGCCGGGGAGCGTCCACATGCCGTCCGAGCTTGCCGTGGCGCCCGGCGCGATGCGGCTCAGGAGGATGGCGCTGCCGTCGAGGCAGACGGCGTAGGCCGCGACCCGCGTCTCGCGGCGAGCGACGTCCTCCATCGGCTCAGCCGTCGAGGTACAGATCGGGATCGATCAGCCACGCCAGCTCGCCGGCTCCGGGCTCCGGGACGCCGTAGAACTCGACGCAGGCCAGCCCGCCCTTCCGCATCCGAACCGACGACGCGCCGGTCAGGTGGGCGATCGTCGACGAGAGGTCGGGCTCGTGACCGACGAACAGGACTCGCCGCGCATCCGGCCGGTCGGCCATGGCCCGCGCGAAGTCACCCCAGCCGGCGCCCGGCCGGAGTCGGTCGTCGGCGATCGGGGGGCCCGAACCGATCGCCTCGCTCGCCAGCTCGGCGGTGCCGAGCGCGCGTGGCAGTGGCGAGCTGATGATCGTGTCCGGCCGAAGGTTCAGCCGGCGGAAGAGCGGGCCGGCGGCGCGCATGGTCGCCTCTCCGGCATCGGTCAGGTGGCGTTCGTCGTCGCGGCCGGGCTCGCCGGCCTCGGCCTCCGCGTGGCGCAGGAAGTAGAGGATCACACGACCGTCGTGGCGCGGCTGCCGTCGTCTGGCGTGGGATCATCATCGTCACCGCCCCGCGTCCCGACGTGACCCGCGGTCATCCCCCGCGCCAGGCCGGTTCGCTCCACGAGGACGCGGCCGGCGACCGTCGCCCCCACCTTGGGGAGGGTGATCGCCACGACGCCATTGCCGTAGCTGACGTTGGCGCGCATCGCGTCGACGGCGCACGGCAGCTCGATCGTCCGCTCGTACGGCCCGTACGACCACTCGCGGGTGAGGTAGTCGATCCGCTCCTGGCCCTCGCCGTGCTGGCGCGCGCGCAGGGTGAGGTGCCCGTCGGTCGTGACGTCGATGCTGATGTCCTCGGGCCCGACGCCGGGCATCGGCGCCACGATCACGAGCTCGCGCTCGTTGTCGAACAGGTTGACGGGGATGGCGGTCGCATCGGTCATGGCTGGCCTCCAGTGCAAGACCGATGCTACCGCGCCCCGGTCCGCCGTCCTAGCATTCACGGATGAAGCCGACCGACACGCCGATCTCCGACTTCCTGGCATCCCTGCCCGACGGGGTGCGCGAGGACCTCACCGACCTGGACGCCGACCTGGCCGCCGTGTTCGAAGGCCACGAGCGAGCGCTCTGGG
>DATHTR010000113.1:0-24385 GCA_035463095.1 Candidatus Angelobacter sp.
CCGAGGAAGTCGTGGTCCGAGACGCGGCTCAACTGGCGTGGGTCGTCAACCTGGGCTGCATCGACCTCAATCCTCACCCGGTGCGGGCCGAGGACCTCGACCATCCCGACGAGCTCCGGGTAGACCTCGATCCGGTGCCCGGCGTTGAGTGGGATGACGTGCGTCGGGTGGCGCTAGTAACTCGCGAGGTGCTGGCCGACCACGACCTGGTTGGCTGGCCCAAGACCTCCGGCTCGCGGGGCATCCACATCAACGTGCGCATCGAGCCGCGCTGGGCTTATCCCGAGGTCCGACGCGCCGCACTGGCCCTGGCGCGAGAAGTGGAGCGACGCGCGCCGGCACTGGCCACCAGCAAGTGGTGGAAGGAGGAGCGGCACGGCGTCTTCCTCGACTACAACCAGAACGCCAAGGATCGGACGGTGGCGTCGGCGTACTCGGTGCGGCCGCGGCCCTCGGCCACCGTCTCGGCGCCCCTGAGCTGGGGCGAGGTCCCCGACGCCGAGCTCGAGGACTTCACGCTGCGGACCGTTCCGAAGCGGTACGCCCGGCTCGGGGACATCGGCGCCGGGATCGACGACGTGGCGTACTCGCTGGAGCCGCTGCTGGATCTCGTCGCGCGCCAGGAGGCGGAGGGTCAGGGCGACGCCCCGTGGCCGCCGCACTATGCGAAGCAGGCCGGCGAGCCGCCGCGGGTGCAGCCGTCGAAGCGCCGACGTCCCGTGGCGGAGGGTGCGCCGACGGATCCCACCGCCCCCCGCGGCCGGGCGGGATCGGTGGCGCCGGCGACGCCCAAGCCGCCGACGCGCAACGCCGACGGCACGGTCTCGCCCACCGGCCGGCGCCGTTCCTCGCAGCCGCTGCTCGTCATCTCCCAGGCCGCCGACAAGGCCGATGCGCTCGCCGGCCTCGACCGCTGGCGCGCTCGGCATCCCGAGGCGGCGGCGCACGTCCGCGATCCGGAGGATCTGCTGGTGGACGCCATGCGCGGGCGCTCGACGGTGTGGTGGCGGGTCCGGGTGAATCTTCGGAACGTTCCGGAGGCGCTGCGTCCCGCGGCCGAGCCGCCCGACCCTGACTACGATCCCTGGGCCGAGTTCCGCGACGAAGCGCCGCCGGAGGGTCGCTGACTGCCAGAGATGCCGGTGCTCGGGTTGGCCGACTAGGGTCGCGAGGCGACCGCCGCCTCGACCCAGCCGCCGATCTCGCGCCGAAGCGTGCCGAGCGGCAGCGAGCCGTGGCCGAGGACCTCGTCGTGGAAGGCGCGCAGGTCGAATCGGTCCCCCATTCGGTCGGCGACGTCGGCGCGGGCCCGCTCGATCTCTCGCTGGCCCAGCTTGTAGGAGAGCGCCTGCCCCGGCCAGATGGTGTAGCGATCGACCTCGATCTCGGCGTCGACCATCGGCAGCGAGCCCCGCTCGTGCATGAACGCGATCGCCTGGTCGCGAGACCACCCCATCGCGTGCAGGCCGGAATCGACGACGAGTCGCGCGGCCCGGAACGATTGCGCCTCGAGCATGCCGAAGCGCTCCTGCTCGTTGGCGTAGAGGCCCATCTCGTCGGCCAGGCGCTCGGTGTAGAGCCCCCAGCCCTCGCTGTAGGCGACGCCCGCCATCCGCGCGCCCAGGGTCCGGAACGCCGGCAGGCCGGTGAGCTCCATCTCGATCGCGATCTGGAAGTGATGGCCCGGCGTCGCTTCGTGGAAGGTGATGGCCGCGAACCGATGCAGCTGCCGATCGGCGGGCTGGTAGGTGTTGATGTAGTACTGGCCCTGTCGCGTGCCATCCAGCGACTGCGGCATGTAGAACGCCGGCGGTGAGTCCTTCTCCCGGTAGGCCTCCACCGCCTTCACGATGCAGTTCGTGCGCGGCAGCCGGCCGAAGTAGGTGGGCGCCTCGGCGTAGGCGCGGTCGGTCTGGGCCACGGCCAGCCGCACGATCGCCTCGGGATCATCGGTGTGGTTGTCGGGGTCGTCGGCCAGCGCGGCCCGCAGCGCATGGCGGTCGGCGTGCCCCAGCCGGCCGGCGATCTCGTCCTGCTCGGCCTCGATCGACCTGAGATCCTCGAGGCCGAACTCGTGCACTTCCTCCGCGGTGGGGTCGACGGTGGTGTGCATCCGGATCGCGAGCCGATACGCCGCGTCCCCGCCGGGCGTGGCGCTGATCCCGGGCTGCTGCCGCGCATGCGGCTCGTAGTCCTCGACGAGGAACTGGTGGAGCCGCCGCAAGCCGGCGAAGACGTGCTTCTCGACGGCCTCGACGATCGGTGCGCGGTCGGCGTCACCCACCTCCACCATGCTCGCTGCCGGGTAGGCTGCGGCAGGCACCGCCAGCATCCGCTCGATCTGCTCGATCGTGCGGCGCACCGGCACCGCGGCGGCCGTCCGACCGTCGGCCACGCCCTCGGCGAGCGTCCCGACGTACTGCTCGATCATGGCCGGATAGGCGGTCCATCGGGCCAGCAGCTTCTCGAGACGCTCCGGCGTGTCGGCGGCCTGGTACTGCGCGATCTGCGCGGGCAGCATCTGGGGCCCGCTCATGTGGTCGATGCCGAGCTGGTACTGCCGCTGCTCGAGCGCCGCGAGGTGGTTCTCGGCGACCAGGACGAGCAGGTCGCGGGTGATGACCTGCTCCGGATCGAGCCCGTCCGATGGAATCGCGCGTGCCTCGTCGAGGGTGGCGCGGAACGCCGCCTCCTCGGCCGCACGCCCCTCGGGCCCGAGGTCCGGCCACCGGTCGTTGTACCGCTCGTCGCCGAGCAGGGTGGCCCAGGTCGAGTCGCGCTCGAGTACGCCCTCCCAGAACCGGTCGGCGAGGTCGTTGACGGCGGCGTTCGGGTCGGCGGCGACGGACACGGAAGGCTTCTCCTGCGGCGGGCGACGGCGGGTGGAGTCTAGCCCCGATCCGCCTCGCGAGCGAACAGGTCAGCCAACAGCGCGGGCGGCGTCTCGGTGAGCTGGTCGTATCGGCAGTCGGCCGGCGATCGGTCCGGTCGCCAGCGGCGGAAGGTTGCCGCGTGCCGGAATCGGTCACCCTGGAGGTGGTCGAAGCCGACCTCGCACACGAGCTCCGGCCGCACCGGCTCCCAGGACAGGTCCTTGCCGCGATTCCAGCGCGACATCCCGCCCGGCAGCCGCCGTCCCTCCTCCGCGGCCGACGCCTCGGCGAGCGCCCAGTCGCGCCACGGGTGGTCGGCGAGCCCGTCGCGTCGGTACGGCTCCAGGAACTCCACGAGCTCGGCGCGCTTCGCCATCGTGAACGAGGAGGTGACGCCGACGTGCTGGAGGTGGCCGTCGGCGTTCCACAGGCCGAGCAGGAGCGATCCGACCAGCGTGCCCGGGCCGTTCTTGTGCCAGCGAAACCCGGCGACGACGCAGTCGGCCGTACGGGCGTGCTTGATCTTCGCCATCGTTCGCTTCCCCGGCGCGTAGGGGTCCGCCGCTCGCTTGCCGATGACCCCGTCGAGCCCGGCGCCCTCGAAGACGTCGAACCAGTGGCGGGCCGTCGCCGGATCGGTGGTCGACGGTGTGAGATGAACAGATTCCGGCGGGTCGGCCAGGAGCCGCTCGAGGCGCGCGCGCCGATCGGCGAACGGGGCGTCGCGGAGGTCGTCGTCGCCATCGGCCAGGCAGTCGAACGCCACGAACGACGCCGGCGACCGCTCGGCGAGCATCCGTACCCGGCTCTCGGCGGGATGGATGCGGAGGAGGAGGGCGTCGAAGTCGAGTCCGCCAGCGGGGTCGGCGATCACTACCTCGCCGTCGAGCACGAAGCGCGCGTCGGCACCGCCGATGGCCAGCAGCGGATCGAGGAGCTCGGGGAAGTAGCGGTTCAGCGGCTTGCGGTCGCGAGACTGGACGTGGACCTCGCCGCCGTCCCGGAAGACGAGCGCCCGGAAACCGTCCCACTTCGGCTCGTAGATCCACCCGTCGTCCGTCGGGATCTCCGGCGTCGGCTTGGCGAGCATCGGCTCGATCGGGGGCTCGATCGGGAAGGCCATGCGTCGATGATGGCATCATCGGCCGGCATGCGTGACCTCGGGCAGCGGCTGCTCATCGGGCTCGGCGCGGCCGCGGCGGCGGTCATGGCCATCGGCTATGCGTTCATCGCGGGGAACGTCGCCGCGCCCCTGGGCCGCGACCTCGGCACGTTCGCCGTCCCGACTCCTGGCGACGCCGAGCCGGTGCTCCTCGAGGACGGCCGGCCCGCTTTCCTGGTCAACCTGACCGACGGACCGGTCGTCGCGGTCGATGCCCGTGCGCCGGTCGGCGCCGGCGAGCCCGGCCGGCTCGTCGGGTGGTGCGGGGCGGCGCACTTCCTCGAGGCGGTCAGCGGCGCCACGTACGCGGCCGACGGGTCGCGGTTCAGCGCAACCGAGCCCGGGCCGGGGCTGGTCGTCCATGCCACCCGGCCCGCCGACCGCGACCGCGACCGCGTCACGGTGGTCTCCGACGGCCGGCCGGCGGGCACGCGTGACGACATGACCGCGCCGATCGCCTGCCAGGGGGCGGTCGCCCACGAGGCGCGGGCAGGCGAGGCCTTCGATCCGTCGGTCGCCGCCGAGGAGGAGCCGCCGGGCTGGATCTGGCTCGAGGGCGCCCTGGTGGCCCGCGCCGGCGAGGTCATGCTCTGCGACGGCGAGGGGGCCGCTTGCCAAACCGGCGGCCCGGTCGGTGGAATCGATCCTGCGAAGGTGCCGGTGCCGGCGTGGACCGGCCACTTCCTCGGTCGCGTGCGGGACGGCACGATCGTGGACCTCCAGTTCGTCCCTCATCCCGGAGGGAACCCGTGAGCGTCACCATCCAGTTCCTGGGCGCGGCCGGCTGCGTCACCGGCTCGCAGTTCCTCGTCTCGAGCGACCGCGCGCGCGTCGTGGTCGACTGCGGCATGTTCCAGGGCTCGCCGGAGGAGATCGCGCGGAACCGCCTGCCGTTCGCCTACGAGCCCGAGGCGGTGGACGCGCTGATCCTGACGCACGCGCACCTCGACCACTGCGGCCGCACGCCGGCCCTCGTGAAGGCGGGGTACCGCGGCCCGATCCACGCGACCCGGGCGACGGTCGACCTGGCCGAGATCGTCCTTCGTGACTCGGCGAAGCTCCAGGTCGAGTTCGCCGAGCGCTGGAACCGGCGCCACGCGGACGAGATCGAGGCCGAGTCGGAGGCGGTGGCCGAGGAGGTGGACGACGAGGACCTCCCCGAGCGCCTGCGGAACGCCGAGCCCGAGGGTCGGACCGAGACCCGCCATCCGCTCTACGACGAGGGCGACGTCGAGCAGACGATGTCCCAGATGCGCGGCTGCGACTACGGCGACGAGGTGGAGGTCGCCGACGGCATGACCGCGGTGCTCCACGACGCGGGGCACATCCTCGGCTCGGCGATCGTGGAGCTGCGCGTCACCGACGGCGGCGGCGACCGCACGATCGTGTTCTCCGGCGATCTCGGCCGCGACGGCTCGCCGATCCTCCGCGATCCGGCACGGCTCACCCACGCCGACGCGGTGGTCGTCGAGTCGACGTACGGCAACCGCGAGCACGACGACCACGACGCCGCGATCGAGGAGCTGGTGCAGGCCATCAGCGAGGTGTCGGACGACGAGGGCGTGCTGCTCGTGCCGGCCTTCGCCATCGGGCGCACCCAGGAGGTCATCTGGGTGCTGGACGAGCTGGTGCGCCAGCGGCGAATTCCCCGCCTCCCGCTCTTCCTGGATTCGCCGATGGCATCGCGCGCGACATCGGTCTACCACGACCACCCCGAGATCTACGACGCCGAGACGAAGGAGCTCATCGCGTCGGGCGAGTCGCCGCTCGAGTACCCCGGCCAGGAGTTCACCGACTCCGTCGAGCAGTCGAAGGCGATCCGCACCGCGAAGCGGCCGTTCATGGTCGTCGCGAGCTCCGGGATGCTCACCGGCGGGCGGATCATGCATCACCTCAAGGACTTCCTCCCCGATCCGGCGAGCACGATCCTGTTCATCGGCTACCAGGGGGAGGGAACGCTCGGGCGGCACATCCAGAACGGGGCGAAGAGCGCACGCATCGACGGCCAGGAGATCCCGATCCGCTGCCGCGTCCGATCCATCTCGGGCTTCAGCGCCCACGCCGACCAGCACGAGCTCGAGGCCTGGCTGGGCCACTTCGGCGCGTCGGGCAACGGATCGAACGGGCGGCCGAAGCGCGTCTTCGTGGTCCACGGCGATCCGGACGCGGCCGATGCCTTCGCCGTTCGCATCCGCGACGAGCTGGGCATGGAGCCGCACGTGCCGAAGCATCGGGAGCGCGTGACCGTCGACTGACGCGTAGGATCGGCCGATGGAGCGCACGCGGCACCCGGTCATCGGGTTCCTCACCGACTTCGGATTGGACGGCGCCGCCGCCACCTGTCGCGGCGTCATGCTCGGCATCTGCCGCGATGCGCAGATCGTCGACATCTCGCACGCAATCGCGAAGTACGCCATCGGCGACGGGAGCTTCGTGCTTCGCTCGGCGCTTCCGTTCCTGCCGGTCGGCGTCCACCTGGCGGTCGTCGACCCCGGCGTCGGCACCGGCCGAAGGCCGATCGCGATCCGCGCGGCGCGCGGTGACGTCCTGGTCGGGCCCGACAACGGCCTGCTCATCGAGACGGCCGAGGCGCTCGGCGGCATCGTCGAGGCGCGAGAGCTGTCGAACCGGGCGCTCTGGCTGCCGGTCGCGAGCTCCACCTTCCACGGACGCGACATCTTCGCGCCAGCCACCGCACACCTCGCCGCTGGGGATGCGGGGTTCGAGGATCTCGGCCGCGCGGTGGATCCGGCGACCCTGGAGCGTCTGGAACGACCTCCGACGATGGCCTCGGACGGACGCATCGCAGCGGCCGTCATCTACGTCGACACCTTCGGGAACCTGCGCCTGTCCGCTGGCGCCGACGCGATGGGCGCTGCCTTCGGGCCGATCGACCCCGGGGCGATCCTGCGTGCGCGGGTCGGCGATGCCGACCTCGCCGTCACCTGGGCCCCGAGCTTCGGGCACGTTCCGGCAGGTGCGACGCTGCTCTACCGAGACTCGTCGGGCAACCTCGCCCTGGCGCGCAACCAGGGCGACCTGGCCTCCCATCTCGGCGTGGCATCCGGCGCGAGCGTCGTGCTCTCGCGGGCTGATTGACCCGCGCCGGAGAGCGGCTAGACTCACCGCACCGCACCGGCAACCACCCCCACAGGAGCATCCGACGATGTCCAGGCTCTCCCGAGCACTCGCCTTCCTCTTCGTGATCGTGCTGGTCGCCGCCTGCAGCGACGGCACCGACGCCTCGCCGACCGCCGACGCCAGCTCCCCGGCCATGACCGACGCGGCCTCGCCGACCGACGCTGCCTCCCCGACCGAGTCCGCCGTGGCCGACGCCTGCACGCCCGACTCGCTCGAGACGAAGACCGCGGGCCAGCTGACCATCGGCACCGACAACCCGGCCTTCCCGCCGTACTGGGACCCGCCGGCCGACGACGAGGAGGCGACCGACCCGTGGGAGCTCGGCGATCCGACCAACAAGCGCGGCTTCGAGGGCGCGGTCGCGTGGGCCATCGCGGAGGAGCTCGGCTTCGACGACGACAGCGTCGAGTTCATGGCCGTGCCGTTCGACAACTCCTACTCGCCCGGTGAGAAGGAGTTCGACTTCTACCTTGCCCAGGTCTCGTACACCGCCGAGCGCGCCGAGCAGGTCGACATGAGCGACGGCTACTACTTCAGCAACCAGGCCCTCGTCGCCAACGCCGGCACGGACATCACCGGCGCGACGTCGATCGCCGACGTCGCCGAGTTCCGGCTCGGCGTCCAGGTGGGCACCACGAGCCTGGCCTACATCGAGAACGAGATCCAGCCTGCCCAGGATCCGCAGGTCTACAACACGAACGACGCCGCCATCGCGGCCCTGAACGCGGGGCAGGTCGACGGCATCGTGGTCGACCTGCCGACGGCGTTCTTCATCACCGCGGTCCAGATGGACGAGGGCGTCGTGGTCGGGCAGTTCCCCGCGTCGAGCGCCACCGGCGAGGAGTACTTCAGCCTGGTGCTGGAGCTCGACAGCCCGCTGACCGACTGCGTCAACCAGGCGATCGCGTCGCTGAGCGACAGCGGCGAGCTCGAGGCGATCACCGAGGAGTGGATGTCGGAGAACACCGACGTCCCGGTGCTCGAGTAGGGTCGGACCGATCCCTCGGCCCGCGTCACCCACGTGAGCGGACCGGACTCCGGCGGGGCGGGCTCCGTCCCGCCGGAGCTCGTGCGTCCCGCCCGCCGGCGCGTGCGGGCCTACAGCGGGCGATCCCTGGCGATCGCCATCGTCTCCACCGCCGTCTTCTTCACCGCGCTGGTCCTGGTCGTCGTGAACGCTCCCGGTTGGGAGCGGGTCGAGCGGTCCTTCTTCGACTGGGAGAACTTCACCGAGTCGGCGCCGAACATCGTCGCGCGCTTCGAGGTCAACGTCCGCCTCTTCCTCATCGCCGAGGTGCTCATCCTCGTCCTGGGGCTCGTGCTGGCGGTGATGCGCAGCCTGCCCGGCCCGGTCCTGTTCCCGGTCCGGCTGCTGGCGACGATGTACGTCGACCTGTTCCGAGCGCTGCCGGGAGTGCTCGTGATCTACGTGCTCGGCTTCGGCATTCCCGGCCTGCGCCTTCCGGGCGTCCCGAACGACCCCTTCTTCTGGGGCGTCGTTGCGCTCACGCTGCTCTACTCGGCGTACGTGTCGGAGGTGTACCGGGCCGGCATCGAGTCGATCCATCCCAGCCAGGCCGCCGCGGCCCGATCGCTCGGCCTGAGCCAGGTCCAGGCGCTCCGCTTCGTCGTCCTGCCCCAGGCCGTGCGCCGCGTCATCCCGCCGCTGCTGAACGACTTCATCGGCCTCCAGAAGGACACCGTGCTCGTCAGCTTCATCGGCGTGGTCGAGGTCTTCCGCCAGTCACAGATCCGCCAGTCGGCGACGTTCAACTTCACCCCGTACCTCGTCACCGCGCTCGTGTTCCTGCTGCTCACCATCCCGCTGGCCCGCCTCACCGACTGGCTCATGGCCCGCCAGCGCGACCGTCGCGGCCCATCCTCCGCAGGAGGGGCCAGCAGCAGCCGGCGGGGGCGGCTGCTCGGAAGGCTGGCGCGGGACCGATGACGGACGATCGCGCCCTGGTCGTGGAGGGCCTCTGGAAGTCGTTCGGCGACCTCGACGTGCTGCGCGGCATCGACCTCGAGATGGCCCCGCACGAGATCGTGTGTCTGATCGGCGCCTCCGGCTCCGGGAAATCGACGCTGCTGCGCTGCATCAACCTGACCGAGCCGATCGACGCAGGGCGCGTGCTCGTCAACGGCGAGGAGATCACCGCCGAGGGCGTGGACGTGGATCGCATCCGGCGGCGGATCGGCATCGTGTTCCAGGCGTTCAACCTGTTCCCGCACATGACGGTGCTCGGCAACGTCACCCTCGCCCCACGCAAGGTGCTGGGCCTGCCGCGGGCGGAGGCCGAGGCACGGGCCATGGAGCTGCTCGACCGATTCGGGCTCGCCGACAAGCGGGACGAGGTGCCCGATCGGCTGTCGGGCGGTCAGCAGCAGCGCGTCGCCATCGTCCGCGCCCTCGCCATGGACCCGGACCTGCTCCTCCTGGACGAGGTCACGAGTGCGCTCGATCCCGAGCTTGTGGGCGAGGTGCTCAACGTCATTCGCAACCTGGCGACCCAGGGCATGACGATGCTGATCGCCACGCACGAGATGGGATTCGCCCGCGAGATCGCGTCGCGAGTCGCCTTCGTGGATGGCGGACGCATCCTCGAGGACGCCGCCCCGGATCGGATCTTCAGCGATCCGCAGGAGGCGCGGACCCGCGAGTTCCTGCAGCGCATCATCGAGGCCGGTCGCCTGTAGGTTGGGCCGCCGATGTGGACAACCGGTGGAAAAGCCGGGCGGAATCGGAAGAAGTGGTGGAGAAACAGGCTAGGCAGCCGCCGACGGTGCCGATATCGTAGATCTCGTCCCGGAGGAGTCCGTGGACCGAGAGATTGCATCAACCGGTCCCGTGGTTCCTTCGGGACGTTTCGTTGTGTCCGGCGCCGCGCGGCCGCTTCAGCGCGGACGCAGGAGGTAGCCCCGGTAGCTCGGCCGGAAGCCGGCTTCCGCCAGGTTCTCGGCGAGCGGTGACTCCCCCACCGGTCCACGGTCGACCCGCTCGATGCGAAGCTCCCGAAACGGGCCGCCGGGCGCCACCAGGGACGCCAGGGCGCCGACCGCGCGAACCCGCACCCCGGGCTCCCCGCCGCCGGGCAGCGTCAGCAGGCTCCGGCCGCCTCGCTCCAGGTAGAGCGCCGCGGCGCCGTCCACGAGCACGACGTACGCGCCCGCCGCCCGCTGGAGCGGCAGCCGGTCGTTGTCGGCGCCGCGTGGCCACGGCAGCGCCGCGCCATACGGCTGCGCGGGATCGGTGGCCGCCAGCACGTGGACGGTGGCGTCGGCATCGCGTGCCGACCGGAGCCGGTCGACGGCGCCCGGAAGCGCGAACTGCGCGGCCCCGAGGCCCTCGACGAAGTAGCCGCGCCGCGCCCGGCCCGACTCCTCCATGGCGCGCAGGACCGGATACACCGACGCGTAGCCGCCCGCAATTCCCTCGGCCGCGACGGCCTCGCGCGTCACCACGCCGTGCCGCTCCAGCAACGAGGTCGCCAGGGCGTGCCCGCGCTCGGTCGGCGTCCGCTCCTCACCCACCAGGTCGGCGACGAGCGACCAGCGGCCTGCGGCTCGCGGCGGGCCGAGGGCGACCAGCCGTCCAGGGCGCGGCGTCGCCCGGGAGCGTGACCGTGGCAGGGACAGGGCCCGCAGGGCCGCGAAGGTGTCGTTCGTGACCTCCCCGGCCCACACCAGGTCCCAGAGCGCGTCGAGCAGCTCGTCGTCGCTGCGCGCATCGGGGACGGCGGCCCGCATGGCAGGGAAGAAGGAGGCGCCCCGGCGCGCGAGGTGGTGCCGGATGGCGTCGTGGACCTGACTCGTGGGCCGATCGTCGGGCATGCCCACGGCCGCCAGCACGTCGACGCGGTCGCGGCGATAGAGCGCGACCCGGCCATCGTCGCGGCCCAGCGCGCCCCGCCCGATCCAGACGACCTCCCCGGCCGCCCCGAGCTCGTCGAGGAGGCGCGGCGTGTACCCGGCCACCCGGGCGGGCAGGACATCACGTTCGAGCACCGAGGCCGGCGTCGGCACGCCCTCGAGCTGGGCGACGACCTCGACGAGCCTGCCGATGCCGCCGGCGGTGGCGCGGACACCCTGCCAGGCCGGAAGGAACCGCGCGAGCACTTCGGGGTCGACCGGCTCGACCTCGCGCCGAAGGCGGGCCAGCGAGCGCCGGCGGAGCTGGCGCAGCACATCGGGATCGGTGAATTCGCTCGGCTCACCGCCCGGCCGGAAGGCCCCCGCCAGGAGGCGCTCCCCGGCGACCAGTGCCCGGAGCCGCTCATCCACCGCGCCCCGGGCGATCCCCCACCGGGCGGCCGGCGCGTCGGCCGTGAACGGGGCATGCGTCCGTGCCCAGCGCAGCAGCAGCGCGTCCAGCGGTGCCGCCTCCGGCGCCAGCCACGCCTCGGCCACCCCGGGAGGCGGGCTCACCCCCGCGGCGTCGCGGTAGCGAGCCACGTCCTCGACCGCGACCCAGCGCTCGTCGCCGGCGATCCGGACCCGCACCGCCCGACGCGCGCGTTCGAGCTCGGCCAGGGCGGTCGCGGCATCGAGCTCGGGGGCCGTCCGTGCCTCGACCTCGTCGGCACGCAGGTCGCCGAGGCGACGAAGCAGGTCCGCGACGCCGTCGACCGTCCGGGCGCGCCGTGCATCGGCGAGCGCCTGCAGCTCGAGCTCGAGATCGGTGACCGCCTCGGGGTCGATCAGCTCGCGGAGCTCCTCCGATCCCAGCAGCTCGGCCAGCAGCTCCCGGTCGAGGGCGAGGGCCTGGGCCCGACGCTCGGCGAGGGGCGCATCACCCTCGTACATGAACGAGCCGAGGTAGTCGAACATCAGCGAGCTCGCGAACGGCGACGCCGACCGGGTCTCGACGCTCACCACCCGGATGCGGCGCGACCGGATGTCGCCGAGCAGCTCGGCCAGGGCCGGCATGTCGAAGACATCGCGCAGCACCTCGCGGTACGTCTCCAGGATGATCGGGAAGGATCCGTACCGGCTGGCCACCGTGAGCAGGTCGGCCGAGCGCTGGCGCTGCATCCAGAGCGGCGTTCGCTGGCCCGGGCGGCGGCGCGGGAGGAGCAGGGCGCGCGCGGCATTCTCCCGGAACCGGGCCGCGAACAGGGCCGAGCCGCCGAGCTCGGACATCAGCAGGTCCTCGATCTCCTCGGGCTCGATCAGGAGCGCTGCCTCGATCGTCGCGCCGTCCGCCTCGATGCCCTCCGGCAGGCGGACCGCGATGCCGTCGTCGGACCACATCGCCTGGACGTCGAGTCCGTGCCCTTCCCGCAGGCGCGCCTCGATCGCCATGGCCCACGGCGCGTGAACCCGGCCGCCGAACGGCGTCAGCAGCGCGACCCGCCAGTCGCCGAGCTCGTCGCGGAAGCGCTCGACGAGGATGGTGCGGTCCGTGGGTAGCGCGCCGGTGACCTCGCGCTGCTCGCCGAGGTAGGCGACCAGGTTCGCGGCCGCGCGCTCGTCGAGCGCGTGGTCCTCGCGAACGCGCGCGATGGCTGCGGTGGGCGTCATCGGCTCCAGCTCGCGCAGGAAGGCGCCGATGGCCCGCCCGAGCTCGATCGGGCGCCCGATGGCATCGCCGTGCCAGAACGGCATCTTGCCCGGCTCGCCCGGTGCAGGCGTCACGATCACCCGGTCCGGGCGGATCTCCTCGATGCGCCAGGTCGAAGCACCGAGCAGGAACGTCTCCCCCACCCGCGACTCGTAGACCATCTCCTCGTCGAGCTCGCCGACCCGGCGCCCACCCTTCCGCGGGTCGTCGCCCGGCAGGAACACCCCGTACAGGCCGCGATCCGGGATCGTGCCGCCGCTGGTGATCGCCACCACTCGAGCATCGTTCCGCGATGCCACCTCGTCGGTCTGGCGATCCCACACGACCCGTGGCTTCAGGTCGGCGAACTCGTCCGATGGATAGCGGCCCGAGAGCATGTCGAGCACCCCGATCAGCTGTTCACGCGACAGGTCGCGGAAGCTCTCGGCACGGGTCACGAGTCGGTGCAGGTCGTCGACGGTCCATCGATCCTGGGTGCAGATGGCCACCACCTGCTGCGCCAGCACGTCGAGCGGGTTGCGCGGGATGCGCGTCTCCTCGATCTGCCCGGCCAGCATGCGCTCGACCACGACGGCGGCCTCGACGAGGTCGCCGCGATACTTCGGAAAGACCTTGCCGATGCTTCGCTCGCCGACCGAGTGCCCCGCGCGGCCGATGCGCTGCATGCCCGACGCGACCGACGGAGGCGCCTCGATCTGGATGACGAGGTCGATGGCGCCCATGTCGATGCCGAGCTCGAGGCTGGAGGTCGCGACGAGCGCCGGCAGCTTCCCCTGCTTGAGCTGCTCCTCGATCTCGAGCCGCTGCTCGCGGGCGATGGAGCCGTGGTGGGCGCGGACCAGCTCCTCTCCCGCCAGCTCGTTCAGGCGGGCGGCCAGCCGTTCGGCCAGCCGTCGCGAGTTCACGAAGATCAGCGTGGACCGATGCTGGCGGATGAGCTCGAGCAGACGCGGGTGGATGGAGGGCCAGATCGAATGGCGGGCCTCCGGTCCCGCGGCGGGACCGCCGGGGGCATCGTCCAGGTCCATGGCCTCGCCCATCCGCGCCATGTCCTCGACCGGGACGATGACCTCGAGGTCGAGCTCCTTGCGAGCTCCGGCGTCGACGATCTCGACGTCGCGGTCGACGCCGCCGAGGAAGGCCGCGATGGCGGAGAGCGGCCGCTGCGTGGCCGACAGGCCGATCCGCTGCGGGTCCGCATCGGCCAGGTGGGCCAGCCGCTCGAGGGTCACGGCCAGGTGCGAGCCGCGCTTCGTGGCCGCGATGGCGTGCACCTCGTCCACGATGACGTGCTCGACCCCGCGCATGATCTCGCGGGCCTGGCTGGTGAGCAGCAGGTACAGGGACTCGGGAGTGGTGACGAGGATGTCAGGTGGCGTCTTCGCCAGCCGGCGGCGCGCATCCGCCGGCGTGTCCCCGGTCCGCGAGGCGACCTCGATCTGCGGCGGGTCGATGCCCAGGCGCTCCGCGGTCCGACGGATCCCGGCGAGCGGGGCCCGGAGGTTGCGCTCGACGTCGTAGGTCAGGGCCTTCAGCGGACTGACGTAGAGCACGCGGACCGAGGGCTTCGCCGGGCGGGGCTCGACCATGAGCCGGTCCAGGCACCACAGGAAGGCGGCGAGGGTCTTGCCCGATCCGGTCGGGGCGTGGATCAGCGTGTGTCGGCCGCCGCTGATGGCGGCCCAGCCGAGCTGCTGGGCACGGGTCGGCCCCTCGAACGCCTCGGCGAACCAGGTGCGGGTCGGCTCGCTGAACGCGGCGAGCGGGTCGGTTTCGGCTGGTGGGGAGCGTCGGCGGGACACGGCATCGGTGAGTCTATCGGTCCCTCAGTTTCGTGCCGATTCCTGCCACCTGGCGGCGGGAATCGCGGCGTGCCCCACGGCACGTGCACCCGATGCACGTCCCTGCCCCCCGGCCACGACGCCCTCTCCTGACCCGGTCATGTTGCCCGGGCGGGCTCAGCGCTCCTGATCGACCCCGGGTCTCGTGGTCAGGAGCGGAGCGGCGAACACGGCCCATGCCGAACCCGCGATCGCGACCAGGCCGACCATCGCCCAGACGCTCGCCGCCGGCGACACCGCGTCCGCGATGAGCCCCGCCGCGAGGGTGGAGATGGTGATCGTGAGGGTCACCAGGGTGTAGTCGAAGCTGAAGAGCCGCCCCCTGAGGGCATCCGGCGTCGACCGCTGGAGGCCGAGGGTCGACAGCGTCCACTGAGCGCCACCGCCGAGATGCGCGGCGAAGACGAGCACGGCGGCGAGACCGATCGCCGGCGCCAGCGGGAAGATCCCGTAGCAGACGACGACCACGAGCAGCGACGCGCCGATCCCGACGAGCAACCCGCGATCCTCCGTGCCCAGCATCGCCCGGGCCGCGAACGGACCGGTGAGCGCCCCCAGTCCCCGGGCCGCGAACAGCAGACCGATGCCCGCGTCTCCGCCATCGAAGACGTCCGCGCCGAAGACGGCGAGGAGCGCCACGATCCCGGTGCCGAAGCCGAACGTCGTCTTCGACAGCAGGAAAGCGCCGACGAGACGGTGGGCTCGCGCGAAGCCGAGCGCGACGCGAGCCGCCTCGAGGAAGCTCGGGTGCGGCTCCTCGGCGCCGCCGCGCGGCTCCTGGAGCGGCCGGCGGATGCCGGCGATCAGGGCGGCGGACCCGGCGAAGGCGATCGCGTTGATCACGAACACCGCCTCGCGGCCCAGCGTCGCCGCCACCAGCCCGCCGATCGCCGCCCCGACCGCGAGCATCGTTCCCCAGGCCGATCCGATGAGCACGTTCGCCTCCGGCAGGCGCTCGCGAGGCACGAGGTTCGGGAGCGAGGCGCTCGAGGTCGGCTCGAATGTTGCCGCACCGGCGGCCAGCAGGGCCACGATCGCGAACAGCAGCCACAGCGTGTCCGGGCCGCCGACGAGAAGGAACCCGAGCGGCAGCGGCATGCGCCCCAGGTTCGCGGCAAGCAGCAGCCTGCGGCGGTCGAGGCGGTCGGCGAGGATGCCGGCGAACGGCGCGGTCACGGCGAAGCCGCCGGTCTGGAGGACGAGCACCAGCGACGCCGCAGCGGCCGACCCGGTCAGCTCGAGCACCATGCCCAGGAGAGCGACGGTGGCGAACCACTCGCCGGCGAAGGTGGCGAGCTGCGCGGCGTAGAGGCGCGTGAAGGCCGGATTCTCGCGAAGGAGGGCGAGATAGGCGGCGGCGCGCATCGGCGGATCATGCCACCCCGACACGGACGCAGCCGGGGCGTGCGGCCCCGGCTGTGTCCGTCAGCGATCCGACAGTCGGCTCAGGTCGTCATCGGCTCCCGGTCCACGGTCCGGACCGGCGCCCGCCATGGCGTGCCGAGGATCGGCAGCAGCCATCGGTCGAGCCCGTACCAGCCGGCGACACGCCAGGCCAGCATCAGGCCGATGGCGGCCGTGAACAGCACCGGGTTCGTCGACGCGGTCCCGGCGAGCAGGAAGCTCATGTTCATCATCGCGCCGAAGAAGGCGGCGATGCCGGTGAGCGCGCCGAGGATGAGGCCGATCCCGACGGCCAGCTCACCGAAGACGATGAGGTAGCTGAACCAGCTCTCGTGTCCCCCTTCGAGCAGCATGGTCAGGAACTCGCGGAACCAGTCGTACGTGATGGGGGGCCGGCCCGGCGCCTCGGGGATGGCGATGGCGCGATCCCAGTAGGCGGCCAGCGACGATCCGCCGTCCAGCCACCCCTCGCCGGTGAACTTGCCCCACCCGGAGACGAGCCAGCTGAAGCCGAGGAACAGGCGAATCGGGAGCCAGAACAGCCCCGCTCGCCGGTTCGAGAAGAGGTACCGCGCGAACGCGGGCCCTTCGACCTCGACCTCGGATGCCTGCGGCTCGTTGCGGTCCATGAAGAGCAGGACCACGACGATGATGGAGAGGATCCAGAAGGCGACGGTCAACCACGTGTTCAGATCGCCCTCGGGACGGCTGATGGCCCAGTCCTCCGGGAGCTGGAGCCAGACGAGGATGAGTGCCGCGATCACCGCGATCGGCGTCGCATACCCCCGCAGCGTTCTCACGAGGTTTCCTCCTTCGGTGCGAGTGGGCGGCTGCGTTTGCGTGGAATCATGACGCACCCCGCGCCACCTGCGTCGGGCCGTCCGTCACATCCTCGCGGGGCCAGCCGGACCGTCGTCGGGGCCCGTCAGCAGCCGATAGCCCAGGCCGCGGACGGTCTCCAGGTACTTCGGCGCGCTCGCGTCGTCACCGAGCTTGCGGCGAAGGCGCCGCACGAACACGCGCAGCGAGTCGAGGTCGCCCGGATCGTCGCGGCCCCAGACGCGCGTCACGATCCGGTCGTGCGGGACGACCCACCCGGCATGTGCCACGAGCAGGTCGAGGATCCGCCATTCGGTGGCCGTGATCCGGATCCGCCGCCCGTCGACGCGCGCCTCATGGGCCTCGACGTCGATCTCGAGCGGCCCGTTCCGGTACGTCGCCCGGCGCGAGGCCGGCGCCTTGACGTCCAGGCGCCGCAGAACGGCCCGGACGCGCGCCGTGAGCTCGAGGTGGTCGAACGGCTTCGCGACGTAGTCGTCGGCCCCGGCCTCGAGCCCCCGGACGGCGTCGATCCGCTCGTCCCGTGCCGTCAGCATGATGACCGGGACGGCACTGAACGAGCGGATCTCGCGGAGCACGGCGAAGCCGTCGATGTCCGGCAGCCCGACATCGAGCAGCACGAGATCTGGCCGCCGCTCTTCCACGAGTCGCAGCCCATCCGTGCCGGTCGACGCCTCGAGGAACTCGACGTCGCGCCACTGGAGCTCGAACCCCACCCGGACCGATGCGCGGATGTCGGGGTCGTCGTCGACGAGCAGCAGCCTCATGGCGCGGCCGCCGGGATGACGAGCCGGAACGTCGATCCGCGGCCGAGCTCCGAGGAGACCTCGATCGTCCCGCCGTGGGCCTGCGCGATGGCCAGCGCCGTCGGCAGACCCAGTCCGGTGCCTCCACGTGCCGCCCCGTCGGAGGAGCCGACGAAGAACCGCTCGAAGAGGCGGTCCTGCTCGTCCTGGCCGATGCCCGGGCCCTGGTCGACGACGGTCCAGCGCACGCCATCCCCCTGCCCGTCCACGATGATCGTCACATCGCGCCCCGACGGCGAGAACTTCTGGGCGTTCGACACCAGGTTCAGCAGCGCCTGCTCGAGCCGCCGCCGATCGCCGACCACCGGCAGCGGATGGCCGGCTGGCTCGAGGCGGACGAGCTGCTGGCGCGCCGCCGCCATCGGTTCCACCGCGATCGCGACATCCCGGGCCAGGGCGCGCGCGTCGAATCGGTCACGGGCCATCTCGATGGCCCCCGCCCGGAGGCGGGCGAGATCGAGCAGCTCGGTCAGCAGGCCCTGCATCCGGTCCGCGCTGCGCCCGATCGTGCCGAGCAGCTGGCGACGCTGCGCCTCGCTCGGATCGAGCCCGGGATCCAGCAGCAGGCCGACGCTGGTGCGGATGGCGGTCAGCGGCGTGCGCAGCTCGTGGCCGACGGTGGCCAGCAGATCCGTGCGCAGCCGCTCCAGGTCCTCGAGGCCGATCGCGAGGTCCGGGTCGGCGGTGGCGAGCGCCGTCGCGGCGCGCTGGCCGAGTGACGTCGCCACGTACCGCGCCTCGCCCGCCTCGTAACCCGCGACCCGAGCCAGACCCCGTCGTTCGAGACGGGCCAGCAGCTCCGCCGCACGCGGACCGCTCAGCGTGAGCCCGTCGGCGCTGGTCACGGCTGCGGCGAGATCCGCCGCACGCATCGGCTCCACCAGCAGGGGCAGGAGCGCGGTACCGATGAGGTCGTCGAGTCTGTCGGTCTCGGCCATCGGGGGTCAGCATACGTCGGCGTTCATGTGCCGTTCATCTTCGGCAATGCGGGTTGTCAGCCGGGCCCCCGAGGATCGTGTCGCGGCCGGGCACCCGAGCCCGGCCGCGCCATGCACCCACGGAGCTTGACCCATGACGCTGACCCCCCAACGGCCATCCCTGGCCGTCACCCCCGCCCAGGACGCGCTGCAGTCGGCGCTGGCCCAGTTCGATCGGGTCGCCGACCACCTCGCGCTCGATCCCGCCATGCGAGCCATCCTTCGCGTGCCGAAGCGCGAATGGACCGTGAACTTCCCGGTGTCGATGGACGACGGCCGGACCGAGGTCTTCACCGGCTACCGCGTCCAGCACAACCTGTCGCGCGGCCCCGCGAAGGGCGGCCTGCGCTTCCACCCCAGCACGGATCTCGACGAGGTCCGCGCGCTGGCGATGTGGATGACCTGGAAGTGCGCCCTCGTCGACGTGCCGTTCGGCGGCGCCAAGGGCGGAGTCACGGTCGATCCCCGCGCGCTCTCGCCCGACGAGCTCCAGCGTGTCACGCGCCGGTTCGCAACCGAGCTGCAGGGCCTCATCGGCCCCGAGACCGACATTCCCGCCCCGGACATGGGCACGAACGCGCAGACCATGGCCTGGATCATGGACACGGTGAGCATGCACGCCGGCTACACGGTGCCAGGCGTCGTGACCGGCAAGCCGGTGACCCTCGGCGGGTCCGAGGTCCGCGCCGACGCAACCGGACTGGGGGTCACGATCACCGCCGAGCGGGCCCTCGCCGAGCGCGGCATGACGCTCGACGGCGCCACGGTCGCGGTGCAGGGCTTCGGCAACGTCGGCGAGGCCGCAGCGCGGCTGATTCACGAGCGTGGCGGCCGGCTGGTGGCCGTGACCGACATCGGCGGCGGCGTGGCGAACCCTGACGGGCTCGATCCGGCGGCGCTGACGCGCCACCTCGCCGAGACGGGGACGATCGCCGGGGCACCGAACACCGAGCCGGTCGACAACGCCACCCTGCTGGCCCTCGACGTCGACCTGCTGGTGCTGGCCGCCATGGAGGGCCAGATCACACCCCAGAACGCCGACGCCGTCAGGGCCAGCGTCGTGGCCGAGGGCGCGAACGGCCCCGTCACCCCGGACGCAGACCCGATCCTGGCCGAGCGCGGCATCACCACCGTGCCCGACATCCTGTGCAACGCCGGCGGCGTCATCGTCAGCTACTTCGAGTGGGTCCAGAACCTGCAGTCCTTCTCCTGGCCGGCAGATCAGGTGATCGAGCGGCTCCGGGGGGTGCTCGATCGGGCCTACGACGAAGTGGCACGCATGCGGGACGCCGAGGGAATCGACGCGCGGCTCGCGGCCCACGCCATCGCCGTGGCGCGCGTCGCCGAGGCGCAGCAGATCCGGGGGCGGTACCCGTGACCGCCTGCACATGTGCGTGCTCCTGCGTGCCGGACGAGAAGGCCGATGCCAGAGCGGCGACGTGGAGCTCCCGCCGGCTCTCGGTCACCGTGCGCGGGGAGACGCACCTCGTCCGCCTCGTCCGCTTCGAGCGTGGCTGGCTGGCGTCAACCAACGCCATCGACGGCCCCACCCTGGGTCACGACGCCTCGCCGTACCTCGCGGTGCGGCGAGCCCTCGAGCCGCTCGGCGTCGGGCTGACGGAGGCGATGGTCGCCGTGGGCGGCCTGGATCTCGGCCTTCAGGCGGCCGGGCCTGGCACGAGCCTCCGGAACAGCGGGACCGCCTCATCGGAGGCAGCCCGCAGCTGATCGACGACCCTCGCGTCCTGCCGCCGTCGCAGGGTGTGATAGGCGGCGAGCACGCCGAGCGTGGCTCCGCCGTCGACCACCGGGGCGGCGGCGGCCGAGACCAGCCCGACGGAGCGAGCCGCGGGCTGGCGCGGGAAGTTGAGGTCGCGGGAGACGTCCTCGATCCAGGTGGCCGTGCCGCTCACCCAGACCCGACCCGGCAGCCCCCCGCCGAACGGCATGCGCGTCCTGCGGCTCACGGCGGCGAACGGATCGAATCGCTCGGCCGCGGTCCAGGTCGCGACACAGCGCAGGAAGCCCGGGCGCACGTCGAGGATCCAGGCGTCCAGTGCGGCCCAGCGAATCGACTGCCCGAGCGCGGCCAGCCATGCCTCGATCTCGGCGATTGCCGATCGATTCGGGCTGGAACGTGGAGGGTCGGCGTGCAGCGCGCCCTCCAGCAGGCGGCGAAGAGCCCCGGTCAGCATCTCGATGCGGAACGGCTTCTCCAGCGCGGCGGTGTACGGCATGCCGCTCAGGGTGGCGGCGTTGTCGCGCAGCACCTGGATGTCGGCCGAGCAGACGAGGATCGGCAGGGCGGCGAGCCGGGCGTCGGCCCGCACGCGGTGCAGCACCGAGATGTCGCCCGCCGCCACGCCGCGCAGATCGAGGATGGCCAGGTCGTAGGCGCCGGACGCCAGGATCTCGACCGGATCGGCATCCGCGTCGAGCAGCGGACACTCAGGCCGATACCCCTCCTCCTCGAGGAGCACCGTCATCAGGGCAGCGAATTCTGTGTCGTCGTCGAGGACCGCGACGCGCGGTTGTCGCCTGCCCACACCTCACCTCTCCGGCCGCGTGGCGGCCGCCATCCAGGCCTCCGTTCCGGACCCGCTCAGTATCGGGCGGCGGTCAATGCCCGCGCCAGCAGGACCAGCGAGACGAAGGCGGTGGCACCGATGAGCGCCGCGCCTGCGACAGCCACCGGCCCGATCCCCGCCCACGCCCCGACCCAGGCGACCGCGACCCCGAGGTTGAGCGCGATGAGGCGCGTTCTGGACGCGATCGCCAGCAGCCGGCGCTGCCGCGCATGGTCCGCCGCCGCGCCGGGCGTGACGGACGGCACCAGGTGCGTCCATGATCCGATGAGCTCCTGGAGCATCCATCCTGCGACGGTCGGGATGGCCAGCAGCCCGATCGACCAGCCTCGGACCGGGGCGCCGAGCACCACGGCTCCGGCCGCGACGGCGACCGCGGCCGCGAACCAGGT
Source organism: Candidatus Angelobacter sp. (assembly GCA_035463095.1). GTDB lineage: Bacteria > Chloroflexota > Limnocylindria > QHBO01 > QHBO01 > JACDBZ01. The sequence goes on from DATHTR010000113.1 coordinate 21,582, forward strand.
CGCCCCGGCCCCGAGATGCACCCAGCTCACCCGCCGCCAGTCGTGCTCGGAGCTGAACGGCCCCCGTCGACGGACGACGTCGACGACGTACCCGAGCTGTCCGATGGCTCCCGACAGCACCACAGCCATCCCGGCGAGCACGAGCGGCCGGGACCCGAGGCCGAAGCCGGCCGCTGTGGCAATCGGCCCGAGGAGCATGCCGGCGGCCCCGGCGAACAGCCAGCGCGAGGCGCGGATCCTGGCGCCCAGGACAGTCGGGGCCAGGTACACCAGCGTGGCGAAGATCGTGAGCGACACCGCGCCGAACAACCCGAGCCAGGCGTGCGCTGGCCGCAGCTGCGCCCAGGCCGCCGTCGCCGGCGGCCACCCGATGGCGCCGAGCCCGCCCAGCACCACGCTGGCCGCGAGCATGAGGAGCGCTGCGCCGTAGCTGGCGGTCACCACGTGATGGCGCCGCGCCAGCGGGTCGCGAAGCGGGTCCAGCGTCTCGAGCGCGACGATTCCGAGGCCAGCCAACATGGCCAGCGATCCTGCCCCGGTCAGCCAGCCGCCGAGCGCCAGGACCCCGGCGACCACCGCGGTGGCCCCGATCCCCAGCAGCCCGATGCCGGCCAGCCGCTCGATCGCTGGTCGCGGCCGCGTTCCCGCCAGGGTGACCGCGAAGTGCGGCATGAAGGTGCCGATGGCCACGGTCGCCGCGCCGGCCAGCGCGAGGTGGATGGCGGCCCAGGGTGAGCCGCCGGCGACCACCGTGGCCGCGGCCGTTCCCCCGGCGGCCCCCACCAGGGTCCCGGACGCGAGGAGACCGAGCGCCAGCACGTGGCGCTCGGTCAGACGGGGGCGGGCCGTCGTGCCGGCGGTGGGTCCACCGGCGGGCATCGGTCCGATCCCGATCAATGGCCTCCCTCCATCGCCTCGCCACCATCGCCGGCCTTGAACAGGCCGAGGGCGCCCTTGCCGACGAAGTTGAAGGCGTGGGTCACGATCGGGTACAGGCCATCCTCGTCGAAGCGCATCTCCACGATGGCGCCCTGGGCGGGTGACAGGTCGACGGCCTGTGCGCCCCAATTGCCCTCGTTCCCCTCGGCCAGGAACACGCCCTCCTTGATGACCGAGTGGAAGATCGTGCCGACCACGTGGAAGCTCGAGTCGATGCTCGGGCCGGCGTTCAGCACGTAGGCCCGCACCGTCTCGCCCACCCCGACCTCGATCGGATGGTCCGCGTACTGGTTCGCGACGCCGTTGAAGACCACGAAGTCCGGAGCCGGCGCGCCGGCCGATGCCTTGGCGATGTCGGTGATCTGACCCTGCGGGCCGAGATACCACTCGCTCTGGACGAACGCGACCTCGTGATCGACCTCCGGCAGGCCGCCCTCGGGCTCGACGATGATCATGCCGTACATGCCGTTGGCGATATGGTGCAGCGCCGGCGCGGTGCCGCAGTGGTACATGTAGACGCCGGCGTACTTCGCCTCGAACTCGTAGACCAGCTCCTCGCCCGGGTTGATCGAGCGCATCTCGTCGTTCCAGGCCACGAGGCTGGCATGGAAGTCGATGGAGTGCGGCAGGAGGTTCTCCTCCGGGTTCACGAGCGTGATGCGGATGAGGTCGCCGACCTGGACGCGCAGCACTGGCCCGGGCACCTCGTCACCGAAGGTCCAGACCAGCTGCTCGTAGCCCTCGGCCACGGTCATGACCCGCTCGGTCATCACGAGCTCGATCTCGTGGACGTCGCCGGTCGGGCGCTCCGGTGCGGTTGGATCGCGCACGACGTACTCCGGCGCCTCGGGGTTGGCCTCCACCGGTGCGGCAGCCGAGCCGCCGCCGTCGCCATGACCGGCGGTTCCGGGCTCCTGGGCTGTCGTCGGCGTCGCGCCGAGCGTCAGGCCGTTGAGGATCAGCGAGGCGATCATCACCAGGCTGAGAAAGAAGACGGTACCGCCGCCCGCAAGGCCGGAATACCAGAACGCTCGTTGCATCGGTCGTGCTCCCGTGTCCAGAACTTTGAATCTGAACTATTTTGGTTATGATTCGGTCCTGAACGGACGTGCCGGATGTCCCGCGAGGCCAGGGCACAACGGACCCTTCCATGGAGAACCTCATGCGATTGGAGCTCACCCGACGCGGCGACTACGGAGTGCGGGCGATGCTCGTCCTGGCGCGCCCCGGCATCGAGCAGCTCACGTCGGCGCAGCTCGCCGCCGAGACCGACATCCCACCGAACCTGGTGCCGCAGGTCATGGGCGACCTGGTGCGGGCCGGGCTCGTCGCCAACCGGCGTGGCCGGTACGGTGGCTACCGGCTGGCGCGAGCGCCTCACGAGATCGACCTGCTCACCGTGATCGAGGCGGTCGAGGGCGATCCGCGACGCAAGACCTGCGTGCTGCGCGGCGGACCGTGCGGTCGGGACGGCACGTGCGGGGTGCATGACGCCTTCTTCCGGGCGCAGGAGGCGGTCTTCCGGACCCTCGCCGGCGTGTCGCTCGACGAGGTGACGCGCTAGCCTGTGGGCCGATGGAGCCCCAGCCCACGGCGCACGCCGTCCCTCCCAACCGCCTCGTCGTCCCGCCGCTGCTCGACGCGCTGCGCGATTGGCAGCGCGACCCGGAGTCCCCCGCCCTGGCCGCCCTGGTCGCCTCCGTCGACGAGGTGGCCCGGCATCTCGGCGTGACCGTGCTGGAGCTGCGGGCCTCCGCGCCGCCGCTGCCTGACCTGGTCATCGAACGGGCGACCGACGCGAGCATGTCGACGCTCGAGCTCGCGCTGCGCGACCCGGACGATCCCGAGCCGATCGGCACCGTCCG
>DATHTR010000114.1:0-22721 GCA_035463095.1 Candidatus Angelobacter sp.
CCGGGCATGGTGTGCTCGTGCCGGCGCACGCCCTCGCCCCACGGCTCCAGCAGGACGCGCACGACGATGCCCTCGACGGTCGGCTCGTCCGGCGTCGCGGCGGTCGCGTGGCGGTAGTACCAGGCCGCCGGCTCGGACCGTCGCTGCAGGACCCCTTCATCCAACCACGCCTCCAGCGCGGTCGCCGCCGCCGCGTGCGGGTCCGGCTCGGCGCTGAACTCGAGGCGCACGGCGTTGTGCTCGCTCCGCGCCAGGAGCTCGTCGCGCTGCGCGTCGCTGATGACGTCGTACGGCGGGCAGGCCAGGTCGGTCAGATCGGCGAGACTGACCGGTGGCGCATCACCGTCGTCGGCGAGACGGACGCGGTCGGGCACCTCGGCGGCGCCGAAGCGGTCGAGGGAGTAGGTCAGGCCGCGGAACGGCGCGACGCGGGGCATGACCCCCAGTCTACCGACGGGTCGCGGCGCCGGCCTCCTCCGCATTCCTCGGTCTGCTCGCCTGGCGTGCAGTGCGGGCACCAGGCACCGCCTCGGCCCATGCGTCGAGCGTGAGATCGGCGGCACCGACGCGGCCCGCTCGCATCTTGCTCGCCCCACGACCATTGCGGAAAACGACTCAGCGCAATCCACGCAACGCTCGCCACACGCGCATGCCGAGGGAATCCAGGCGACGCCTAGGGGCGGCGCGCCAACACCGCCGCGGCCTGTGCCCGAACCTCCGCCCGCCGATCATCGGCCGCCCGCTCGAGGACGGACCGGGCCTCTCCACGGACCGCGCCGGCGTTCCCGAGCGCGGCGATCGCGTTGCGCAAGAGCCGGTGGCGGCCGCCGCGGGTCAGCGCCGTCGAACGCAGCCGCCGTCCGAACTCGCGCGCCCCCATCGGCAGCAGCCAGGCGATGAGCGGCACCAGCGGCAGCACCATCGGCCCGGCATCGTCGGCATCGGCGTTCACCGGACAGACCTCCTGGCAGACGTCGCATCCGAAGATCCAGTCGCCGATGGCCTGCGCCTCCCACTCCTCCAGCACGCCGGGATGCTCGATGGTCAGGTAGCTGATGCAGCGACGCGCGTCGAGGGTCCGCGGCGCGACGAGCGCGCCGGTCGGACAGCCGGTCAGGCAGCGCGTGCACGACCCGCAGCTGCTCCGGATCGGCTCGTCCGCGGGCAGCTCGGCCGAGGACAGGATGGCGCCGAGGAAGACCCATGATCCGGCCCGATGGTGGGTCAACAGGTTCGTGTTCTTGCCGATCCAACCGATCCCGGCGCGCGCCGCGAAGGCGCGCTCGGCCAGCGGTCGGTCGTCGACGTACGCGACCTCGCCGGCTCCGACACCCTCGGCGCGAAGGTCGGCGGCAAGGGCCTCCAGCCGAGTGCGCAGCGCGGCGTGGTAGTCGGTCCCGAGCGCGTAGCGGGCGATCCGTCCGGTCGGTCCGCCGTCGTCCGCCTCGAGCACGGGCGCCAGCGCCGTGCGGAGCGCATCGGGGTCGCCGTCCCAGGCGGCCCGATCGTCGCCAACGTAGGGCGCCGCCACGGTGACCACCGACCGCGCGCCCGCCTCCAGACGCGAAGGCTCCGTGGCACGCGCGGGCCGATCCCCGCCCATCCACTCCATGCGCGCCATGCGTCCCGCGGCGACGCTCTCCTCCAGGTGCCGCCGATCCTCGGGCAGCGGATCGGCCGGGGCAACGCCGAGCAGCTCCAGGCCGTGCCGGCGAGCCAGCTCGGCGAGCCGCTCGCGCGAGGTCATGGATCGCGCCGGCGACGGGTCACGAACGGGGGCGGCTCCCCGGTCGGGGCCACCTCCGCCGGAGCGAGGGGCATCGCCACGCGCGGGATGCGGAACCCGAAGACCGATCCGCGGCCATCCTCGACGTTGGCCGCGACCCAGATCCGCCCGCCGTGCGCGTCGATGATCGCGCGGCTGATATAGAGCCCCAGGCCCAGCCCGCCGAATCGGCGGCGGCCGGAGTCTCCATCGGCCTGGTAGAAGCGCTCGAACACGTTGTCGCGATGCTCCGGCGGGATGCCGACTCCGGCATCGGCGACGAGAACCTCCACCTCGCCGCCGCGTCGCTCGGCGGTGACGCGGACCGGTCCGCCATCCGGCGAGTATTTCATCGCGTTCTCCAGCAGGTTGCTCACCACCTGACCGACGCGGTCGCGATCGACGTGAACGCGCATCGAGTCGGGGGCCGACAGCCGGATCTCGCGATCCGGATGTTCGCGCGCGACGCGGGCGACGGCCTCCCGCAGGTCGTCGGCCAGGTCGAAGTCGACCGGCTCGATGCTCACGCCGCCGCGCCGATCGATCCGGCTCACGTCCAGCAGGTCGTCCACCAGCCGGCGCATGCGCCCCACCTGCGACCGGATGACGCGCAGGTGCGCCATCTCCTTGCTGTCCCCGGCGAGCTCCGCGCGCATTCGGCCCTCCAGCAGCTGCGAGTACCCCTGGATGCTCGTCAGCGGCGTGCGGAGCTCGTGGCTCACGATCGACAGGAAGTCGTCCTTGATGCGCTGGGCCGCCTGCTCCCGCGTCATGCGGTCCTGGAGGTCGGCCCACAGCCGCGCATTCTCCAGGGCCGGCCCGGCGCGCTCCGCCACCTGCTCGGCCAGGCGGCGGGTCCGATCGTCCGGCCCTGCCCCGGCATGCCCCGCGCAGGCGAGCACGCCGAGCAGGCGTCCGCCGGCCAGGATCGGGACGGCCAGCAGCCACCCGATTCCCAGCTCGCGGATGCCGTCCGGGTCCCCCGTCTCCACCGCACCGGCACTCCCGTGCCGCGGCGCGACGGTGGCGGCGGCACCCCCGACGATGCCCTCCCCGAGCCGCGGCCGGCGTCCATCGGCCCGCGCCCGCCAGCGCTCCGCGAGCGCAGGATCCGTCCCCGCCGCGGCGGCCGGGACGAGGCTGCGGGCGGCGTCGTCCAGCAGGAAGACGGCGGCTGCGTCACCGAGCAGCGGCGCCGCCCCGTCGACCACGGCGCGCAGCGTCGCGTCCCGATCGAGCGAGGTGCCGATGTCGCGACCGAGCCGGCTCAGCGCGTCACGCTCGGCCGAGGCCTCGCGTCGGCGCTCCTCCTCGGCGAGGCGAACCATCAGCCTCGCGTTCTCGGCGGCACGTCCCAGCACCAGGCGGCTGAAGGCCCCGGCCAGGACCCCGAAGCCCACGAGGTACGCGACGCGAACGCCGAGCAGCTCGAGCGTGGCATCGTCCAGTGCCGTGGCCGCCACCACGGCGACGTACAGCCCGCTCATGACCACCGACGACCAGACCGACGCGCCGAGGCCGAAGCGCAGAGCGGCGCCCAGGATCACGAGCCCGTAGAACAGGTACGCGTCGATCGCGAGCGGCGCCACGTACACCGCGACGGTGACGCCGATCATCTCCATCGCCGTGCTCACGATGCCGACCTCCCGCGCCGGGAACCGTCGCAGGAGGAGCGGGACGGCGAGGGAGTAGAGCGCGCCCGCCACGAGGACCCCGGCCAGGATCGGCCAACCGGCCAGGCGCGGCGTCACGACCAGGAGCCAGCCGGCCGAGAGGAGGATCAGCCCCAGCCGCACCCAGGCCAGCTGGCGCTCCTGCGCGCGCATCTGGCGCTCGAGGTGCCGCTCGAGCTCGTGCGTGCCGTCGGGGGTCGGGTTCATGCGCAGCGATGCACTCTAGCATCGCGGGCCGAGCTCCCCTACACTCCGGCGGCGGGGGCCCGAGACCTGCAACTCCGACCGCGTCGGACGCGTCTACACGGGAACCGGCACCTCCGCCGGAACTCTTCGACGTCGAGGACGATGCATCACGCCGCCCTGTTGCCCCGCCTGACCCGCGTCGCGCTGCTGCTCGCGATGGTCCTTCTGCTGCTCGGCTCCGTCCCGGCTCGCGCCGCGAGCTCGGTCAGCATCGAGGCGCGGCCGCTCCTCGACGGGCGCTACGCCGTCGGGGGCTGGGCGGCGATCTCGGTGACCCTCGTCAACGAAGGGGAGCCGACCGAGGGACATCTGACCGCCGAGACCCGATCCGGGCTCATGCGTCGCTTCGTCGAGATGCCGGCCGCCGCGCGCAAGTCGGTGACGCTGTACGTTCAGCCCGAGGCGTTCCAGCGGCGGATCACGGTTCGCTACGAGGAGCCGAACGGGGTGGTCGAGGCGGTCGTTGAGGTGCGCATCCTCGAGCAGACGAGCGGTCAGGTCGCTGTCGTGGGCGACGGTGCCGGCAACCTTCGGCCGCAGATCTCCGCGATCGCCGACGGCCGCCCCGCACCCATCGCGCTCACGGTCGGCGACCTGCCGGAGCGGCCGGAACCGCTCGACGGCCTGTCCGGCATCGCGTGGGCCGCGGACAGCAGCAGCCTGACCGACGGGCAGGGCCGCAGCCTCGCTCGCTGGGTGGCCGACGGTGGGGACCTCGTCGTGCTCGGCGGTGCCGATTGGCAGGCCCGCACGGCCGCGTTCCTCGACCTGCTCCCGGTGGAGGGCCTGGCGGCCCGCGACGGCGTGGAGCAGGGGCGGCTGGCGGCGTTCTCCGGGGTCGAGGGTGCGCCGACCGAATCGGCCACCGTCGCCTCAGGGACCCTCCGCGACGACGCGCAGGCCCTGGTCGCCACCGACGACGGCACCCTGCTGATGACGATGCGTCCGATCGGCGCGGGGCGCGTCGTCTTCGTCGGCAGCGATCTCGCCACCGAGGCGTACCGCGGCTGGGCCGGCGCTCCCGCGCTGTGGTCGCGCGTACTGCCGAGCACGGCCGCCATCGAGCAGTTCTGGGGCGGTATGGGCGGCCGAGAGGAGGCCGAGAACGCGATGAGCCAGGCCCTCGGCAACGTGCCATCGCTCGAGGTGCCGCCGGCCGAGCTGTTGCTGGCGGTGATCGTCGGCTACATCCTGCTCATCGGCCCGATCAGCTACGTGATCCTTCGCCGCCTGGATCGGCGCGAGCTGGCCTGGATCTCCGCTCCCCTGCTGGTGGTGCTCTTCACCGCCTGCTCCTACGGCATCGGCAGCACGCTGAAGGGCGGCGACGTGATCGTGAACCAGATCTCGCTCATCCGATCGAGCACCGCCGGCGGGACGGCGACCGTGCAGGCCTACGCCGGCATCTTCTCGCCGGAACGCGAGTCCTTCGAGCTCATGGTCGAGGCCGATGCGCTCATGGCCCAGCTGCGCCCGGCCAACATCCCGAACGCCCGCGCCGCGTCGAACGTCATCGCCGACCAGGGCGATCCCGGCCGGCTGCGCGGACTGCAGGTCGGCGTGTTCGGCTTCGAGGGCATCCGCGCCGATGCGGTGGTCGAGCACGAGCCGGCGCTGCAGGTGACGTGGAGCCAGGAGGACGGCAACCTGGTGGGGACGGTGACCAACGTCGCGGACGAGCCGATCGCCGATGTCGCCTACGTCAGCAGCGCGGGAGGCACGCGGATCGGCGACCTGGAGCCCGGCGAGGAGGCCACCTTCACGCTCCGGCGCAACCTGAACGGCTCCTCGGCGTCGGACGGGGTCTACGGCTTCGGTGGCTTCGGCGGAGAGGGCGAGCGCGAGCGCGTGGTCATGCTGCGGCGCCAGGTCATCGATGCGCTGGTGGGCTACGGTGGCTGGATGCCGGGGCTCGATCTCGCCTCGGACAGCGCGCGCGGGCCGTACCTCATCGGCTGGCGGAGCACCCCCGGCCCGCTCCCGATCCTGGTCGACGGAGTCGAGGCGCAGCGCCTCAACCATGCGGTGGAGGTGATCGCCGTTCGCCCGCTGCCCGCCGGTGGCGAGATCACCGTCGAGCCGGGCCGGATGTCGGTGAGCATCGTCGAGCGCGACGGGGACATCGGCGAGGCCGGCCCCGGAACCGTGTTCATCAACGACGGGACGGCGACCTTCAGCATCGCGCTGCCACTCGAGGTCTCCGGCATGGCAGTCGATGAGCTCGAGATCATCGCCGGGCCGGATCCCGGGATGGTGATCTCCGAGCAGGGAGGCTTCGGCGGGTTCTGGCCGCCGGGCGTCCAGCTCGAGCTGCAGGACCCGCGGACCGGCGAGTGGAGCGTTCTCGGCGACCTGGGCCAGCAGTCGCGGTTCGAGGTGGACGATCCGGCAACCGCCATCGGCGACACGGGGCGCATCCTGGTGCGGGTGATGGCCGAGGGGCTGAATCCGAATTTCGGCGGCAACTCCTTCTTCGTCAGCGCGCGGGTGAGCGGAGTGCTGGACCGATGACCACGCCGGTGGTGGAGACGCGCGGGCTGGTGAAGCGCTACGGCGACCAGCTCGCCGTGGCCGGGGTGGACCTCGTCGTCGGCCCCGGCGAGATCTACGGTCTCGTCGGGCCGAACGGCGCCGGCAAGACGACGACGATGAAGATCCTCGCCACCCTGCTGGCGCCCACCGCGGGTGAGGCGTATGTGACCGGCATCCCGGTCATGGGCGATCCGCTCGAGGTCCGCCGGCGCATCGGCTACATGCCCGACTTCTACGGCGTCTATGACGACCTGCGGGTCTGGGAGTACCTGGACTTCTTCGGCCGCTGCTACGGCGTCGGGGCGAACCGACGCCCCACGATGATCGGCGAGCTGCTCGAGATCGTCGGACTGACCGAGAAGCGCGACGACTACGTGGAGAGCCTGTCGCGCGGGATGCGCCAGCGGCTGTGCCTGGCCCACACGCTCGTCCACGATCCGGCGCTGCTCATCCTCGACGAGCCGGCGTCGGGCCTCGACCCGCGAGCCCGCGTCGAGATGCGCGAGATCCTGCGCGAGCTGCGGTCCATGGGCAAGACGATCCTCGTCTCGAGCCACATCCTCCCCGAGCTCGGCGAGATGTGCACCGGCGTCGCGATCATCGACCGCGGACAATTGCTCCGGTCCGGCCCGATCCACGAGATCGAACGCTCGCTGCGTGCAACCGCGCTGCTGCGCATCGACCTGCTGGGCGACGACGCTGCCGTCGACGCCGCCCGCGACTGGCTGGGAACCGATGGCCGGGTCGGCGACGTCCTGGACGTGGCCCGCGGGGCCGATGGGCACGCTCGCCTGGAGGTTCCGTTCGACGGCTCCGCGGACGCGCAGGCCGAGCTGCTGCGCAGCATGGTGGAGGCCGGCCACCGGGTGGTCGGGTTCAGCCAGGCGACGAGCGACCTCGAGGAGATCTTCCTGAAAGTGACCGGCCAGATCGCGGACACGGAGGCGGCGGCATGACGGCGGCGACGGCGAACGCCGGAGCCCCGCGTCGGGCGGCCGTTCGAGAGTTCCTCTCGGCGGTCCAGACGATCATGGTCAAGGAGCTGCGCTCGCGGATGCGCGGCCGCCGCGCCTTCATCGTCCTCACCATCTACCTCGGGCTGCTGGCCCTGATCACGTACGGCATCTACGTGGTGATCGCGCCCAGCGCGCGCGGCATGGTCGGCATGGGCTTCGGCTTCGGCCAGGCGAACGCCTCGGCGATCATCGGCCAATCGATCTTCACCCTGCTCTCGATCTTCCAGCTCATCCTGGTGTGCTTCATCGCGCCGGCCTTCACGGCCGGCCAGATCAGCCTGGAGCGGGAGAAGCAGACGCTCGACCTCCTCATCAGCACGCCGATGCGACCCGGGGCGATCGTGATCGGAAAGCTGGCCGCCGCACTGGCGTTCGTGGTGCTGATGATCGTCGCCGCCATTCCGATCACCGCCATCGTGCTCATGTACGGCGGGGCCTCGGTCGATGACATCGTCCGCCAGCAGGTCGTCCTGCTGGTGACCGCCCTCATGCTCGGCGCCATCGGCCTCTTCTACTCGGCGCTGCTGAAGCGGACGCAGGCCGCCACCGTCCTCACCTACATCACCGTCCTGGCGCTTGCGCTCGGGACGGTGATGCTCTTCATCTTCTGGTCCGTCGTTGCGAACCAGACCGAGGACGGGGGCTTCCGGCAGGGCATCAGCCGGCGCGCGCCCGAGCAGATCCTGTATGTCAACCCGGGCGTCGCCATGCTCGACGTCGTCTCGAACACCGAGCCTGGTGGGTTCGGCGGCATCAGCGGGATGCTGCGCGAGCTGCGCGAAGGTGGCGGGGGGATCGGCGGAAACGTCGAGTGCATCGGGAACGTGTGCCGCGAGGTCGACCGGTTCGGCAATGTGGTCGACGCCGCCGAAGGAACCTCCGGCTACTGGTGGCCGCGCATCTCGATCACCTTCGTCGTGCTGTCGGCGCTCCTGACGCTGGCATCGATGCGCCTCGTCGTGCCCGCCGGCATGCGCTTCGCCTTCGGGCGGCGGCGCTCGGCTGCCGGCCCGGGAGCCATCCCGCCGCCCGCGCCGCCGGCCGAGGGTGAGCCGGCGATCGAGGAGATCGAGGAGCCGCGCACATGAACGACCGCTCGGTGTCGAGCTCGGCCGGGGCGCGGCTGGGGCCCGCGGCGGTCGGCCGCCTGCGTGTCCTTCGGCGCCGGCTCTGGTGGCGTCGCGCCGCGCGCACCGGGTTCCTGGTGGCCGCCGTGGTGGGCGTGATGCTCGCCGCGCTGCAGCTCGCCGCCCGCGCGGTGCCATTCGAGCATGTGCGGCTGGTCCAGGCCGCAGTGATCCTGGTCGGCCTCGGCGCCTGGATCGCGCTCTCCCTGCGTCAACGGCCGGCCCTGGTCGACGCCGCACGGCTCGCGGACGAGGAGCTGGGCCTGCGCCAGCGCCTTGGAACCGCCCTCGAGCTTTCGGCGGTCGACAGTGACGATCCGCTGGTCGCGCGACAGCTGGCGGACACGCGTGCGCGACTGAACGCCGTCGACCTCGGTCGGGCATTCCGGCCGCGGCTCGCCCGACGGCCGCTGGCGATCGCGGGCATCGGCCTTGCCATGACACTGCTCCTCGTCGCATGGCCGAACCCCCAGGACCTCATCCTCGAGGAGCGGCGGGCGGCTCGGGATGCCGCCGAGCAGGTCGCGGAGCGCGTCGAAGAGGTCGCCGACGAGATCGCGGCCGAGACGCCGGACGTCCCCGACCCGCGGCGAGAGGAGCTCGAGCGGGAGCTTCGTGAGCTCGCCCGGCAGCTCCGGGAGCAGGGCGAGGACCGTGAAGCCACTCTTGCTCGGATCGGATCGGTCCAGGAGGAGCTCTCGCGTATGACCGATCCGCGCGCTGCGGAGCGCGACGCTGGGCTGAGCCAGCTGGCCCGATCCGCATCCCGCGCGGCGACCGGGGACGAAGAGGCGAATCCCGACGGAGATCCGGAGGAGGCGGCGAGCGACCTGGAGGAGCTCGCCGAGGAGTTGGACGGCCTCGGCTCCGAGGTGGCGTCGGCGCGCGCCGACGCGCTTCGTCAGGCCGCGCAGCGCGGGGCCGCATCCCATCCGGAGGCGGCGCGAGCGCTGGCCGAGGCCGCCGACGCGATGGATGCGGCCGCTCGCGACGGTGATGAGGCGAGCCGGCGCGACGCCTCCGAAGCCCTCGAGCGTGCGGCCAATGCCCTGCGCCAGGCGGACCGCGAGCGAGGGCTGCAACGGGACGTCGCACGGGCGCAATCGGCGCTGCAGGACGGTGCACGGCAGGTTGCGCGCGCCGGGAGCCCGACCGGGTCCGGCAGCGGGCAGCAGGGCCAGGGCCAGGGTCAGGGTCAGGGCCAGGGGCAGCCCGGCCAGTCCGGCCAGCCGGCCCCGAGCGGGCAGGGTCAGGGCCAGGGGCAGGGCCAAGGCCAGGGCCAGGGCCAGGGCCAGGGCCAGGGCCAGGGGCAGGGTCAGGGTCAGGGCCAGGGCCAGGGTCAGGGTCAAGGCCAGGGTCAAGGCCAGGGTCAAGGCCAGGGCCAGGGCAATCAGCCAGGGAGCGGTGGTGGCGCGAGCGTCCGGCGCATTCCGGGCGGCGGCGTGCGGACCGGCAACTTCGACGGCCCGACGCAGGGCAACCAGGGCTTCGAGGTCGACGGCGAGCAGGGCGTGCTGTCCGACTTCGACCGGATCGGCCGCCCGGGCGACCCGGACTTCATCGCCGGCGATCCCGGTGACGGCGGCACCGAGCAGACGGGGTCCGGGTCGGGCATCGGCTTCGACAACGACAGCGTCGTCCCCTATCGGTCCGTCTTCGACCTGTTCAACGACTACGCGCAATCGGCGTTGGATCGCCAGCAGGTGCCGATCACGCTGAAGGACTTCGTCCGCGATTACTTCTCGCGCCTGGAACCCGTGGAGTAGCACTCGACCATGACCGAGCCGATCCAGAGCACCACGTCCGCCGACCCGACCGAGATGACCGCCGAGCGGTTCGCCGAGTTGGCTGGCGCCATCGAACGCGAGGTCGGCGCCTTCATCGTCGGGCAGCAGCAACTCGTCCGCCACACGCTGATCAGCCTGCTCGCCGGGTCGCACGCCCTGCTCGAGGGCGTGCCGGGACTGGGCAAGACGATGCTGGTCCGCACCCTGTCCGAGGCGCTGGACCTCGGCTTCAGCCGCATCCAGTTCACGCCGGACCTCATGCCCGCCGACATCGTGGGCACGAACATCATCGTCGAGGAGGGCGGCGAGCGTCGATTCCGCTTCCAGCAGGGTCCGATCTTCTCGAACCTCGTCCTGGCCGACGAGATCAACCGCGCCACGCCGAAGACCCAGTCGGCGCTGCTCGAGGCGATGCAGGAGCACCGGGTGACGGTCGCGAAGCAGCAGTACACCCTGTCCGAGCCGTTCTTCGTCCTCGCCACCCAGAATCCCCTGGAGATGGAGGGGACCTACCCCCTGCCGGAAGCTCAGCTCGACCGGTTCTTCTTCAAGGTCGACGTACCGTTCCCGTCCGAGGAGGACCTCGTCCGGATCATGGAGCGCACCACCGGCGTGGAGGTGCCGACGGTCGGCAAGGCGGCAACCGGGACCGAGGTGATGGCCATGCAGCGGCTGGCGCGCGACGTTCCGATCGCGTCGCACGTGATGGCGTATGCGATCCGCATCCTTCGCGGGACGCACCCCGAGACGGAGCGGGTGCCGGAGATCGTGAAGACCTTCGTCCGCTACGGCGCCTCGCCGCGTGGGGCGCAGGCCCTCGTTCTGGGAGCGAAGATCCACGCCCTGCTCGACGGGCGGTTCAACGTTGCGTACAGCGACGTCCAGGCGGTGGCGGCGCCTGCCCTCCGCCATCGGATCATCCTGAACTTCGAGGGTGAGGCCGAAGGCATCGGAACCGATGCCGTCGTTCGCGCGATCATCGCGGAGACGCCCACCGAGCCGGCCGAGTAGGGCCGATGTGCCCGATCGTATATCGCACATATACGATCAGCCGAGTCCGATGACCGCCACCCGCGCCCCCTTCTTCGACGAGGCGTTCCTGCGACGCCTCGAGCAGCTCGAGCTTGCCTCGCGGCGGCTGACGGCGGGCCGGATGAAGGGCGAGCGGCGATCGGTGCGCCGCGGACAGAGCGTCGAGTTTGCCGACTACCGGACGTATGCCACGGGTGACGACCTGCGGCAGCTGGACTGGAACGCGTACGCGCGACTCGAGCGGCTGTTCGTGAAGCTGTTCGTCGAGGAGGAGGACGTCACCGTCCATCTCCTCGTCGACGCGAGCCGCAGCATGGATTTCGGTGAGCCGAACAAGCTTGACGCGGCTCGCCGGGCGGCGGCTGCGCTCGGCTACCTCGGCCTGGCGAGCATGGACCGGGTGAGTGTCGCCTTCCTCGGCGACGGCATGGCCACGGCGATGCGCCCGATGCGCGGCAAGCGCCGTGCGTTCGAGCTGTTCGCCTTCCTCGCCGCGCCCCGCACCGAGGTCGCGACCGGCCTGGCCGCCGCGGCGCGCGCCTACGCCTCGCGAATGCGCGGCAGCGGTCCGCTCGTCCTCATCAGCGACCTCATGGATCCCGGCTACCTCGACGCGCTGCGCGACCTGGCCGGGACCCGGTCCCAGCTCTCGGTCCTCCACCTGCTCGCGCCCGACGAGCTGGAGCCGGAGGTCGCGCCCGACGCCCGGCTCGTCGACAACGAGACCGGCCACGGCGTGGAGGTCAGCGGCGACGACGACCTGGTGGAGCGCTATCGCGCGCGACTCGCCGAGTGGCAGCAGGAGATCGGCGCCTTCGTGAGCCGTCGCGGCGGCGCGTACGTGCCGGTGCCGTCGGACCTCGACCTCGCCGACCTGCTCTTCGACGTCCTCCGACGGCGGCGAGTGGTCGAATGATCGCGCCACTGGCCCTCATCGGCCTCGTCGCGCTGCCGATCATCGTCGCGTTCTACATGCTGCGGCTGCGCAGGCGCGACGTGCCGGTGGGCTCGACATTCCTGTGGCAGCAGCTCATCCGCGACGTCGAGGCCAACGCCCCGTGGCAGCGGCTGCGGTTCAGCTGGCTGCTCCTCGTGCAGCTCCTGATCGCGGCGATCGTGGTCCTCGCCGCCGCGCGTCCGTTCGGCACGGTCGAGTCCGATCTCGCCGCGAACGTCGTGCTGGTGGTGGACACCAGCGCCTCGATGGGCACCGTCACCGAGGACGAGGACCGGATGGCCCTTGCGCGCGACCGTGCCCGGGAGGTCGTCGAGCGGCTGCCGGTGGGCGGCCGCATCACCGTCGTGGCCGCCGCGGACACGGCCGAGGTGCTCGCCAGCGAGACGGACGACCGTCAGGCGGCCCTGGACGCGATCGACGGGATCGAGGCGACCCAGCGCCCCGGCGACCTCACCGACGCCTTCGCGCTCTCGTCGGCGCTGGCGGCGCGCGACGCCGAGTCGACCGTGGTCATCGTCACCGATGCCTCGGGCGACCGCGTCCCCGAGGTCGGGGTCGGTGCGCCGGTCATCGTCGAGCGGGTGGGCGCGACCGACAGCAACCAGGCGATCTCCGCTCTCTCCGCGCTGCGCCGCGCGGGTGGCGCCCAGCTCGATCTGTTCGTGGCCGTGACGAACCCCGGCACCGCCGCGTCCACGCGCCGGCTGGAGGTGCTGGCCGACGGACAGCTCGTCGAGGCCCGCGACCTCTCGATCCCGGCTGGCCAGCGTGCGGAGGTGCTGATCAGCACGGTCCCGGCCGCGACACGCACGATCGAGGCGCGGCTGGATGGGGGTGATGCCCTCGCCGTCGACGACCGAGCCTTCGCCGTGGTGCCGGCGGACGAGACCACGCGGACGCTCCTCGTTGGTGAGGGCAACGCCTATCTCGAGAGCGCCCTTGCGCTCCTGCCCCGCCTCGAGCTCTACGCGGTCGGAGCCGCCGGATATGCCGCCGCGCTCGAAGCAGCCGAGGAAGACGGCGAGCCCTACGGGCTCATGGTGTTCGATGGGCTGGTGCCGGATGAGCTCCCGTCGGCGCCGTCGATGTTCATCGATCCGCCCGACGACGGGCCGTTCGGAACCGTGGCCGGCCGGATCCAGGGTCCGGTCATCGATCGCACCGATCCGGACGACCCGCTCCTGCGGTTCGTGGACCTGAGCACCGTTCACATCGGACGGGCGCGGGACGTGACGCTCGCCGCAGGCATGCGCGCCTCCGTGGCGACGCGGGCGGGAGCTCCACTGGTGGCGGTCGGAGAGGTCGAGCGGCGTCGCATCGGGCTCCTCAGCTTTGCCCTCTCGGAGTCGGACCTTCCGCTGCAGATCGCGTTTCCTCTGCTCATGAGCAACCTGACCGACGCGCTGCTGCCGAGTGGCGAGGGGGTCCTGCCATCCTCGACCCGCCTCGGCCAGACGCTGGCCCTCGAGGTCGATCCGCGCATCGAGCGCGTCAGCGCGACCATCGGCGACGACGAGGAGGTGCTGCCCGTCGTCGGCGGGCGCCTCACCCTGCCCGGCGCCGATCGCGTCGGCATCCGGGAGGTGCGCGCCATCAGCGACGAGTCCGAGCTGGACGGCTCACCGCTCGGCCGGACCGCGGTCAACCTGTTCAGCCCCGACGAGTCCGATGTGCGCCCCGGCGATCCGACCGGCCTGGTCGACATGGGTCGCGTGACCTCCGACGGTGCACCAGCTTCCCAGCCGACCCGCTCCGAGTGGTGGTGGCCGTTGGCGCTGGGGGCGCTCGCGCTGCTCGGCGCCGAGTGGCTCCTGTTCCACCGACCCACGCGCCGGTCCCTGGCTCGGGCGTTCGGCCGGCGCCCGGTACCGCTCGGAGGGCGCCCCCGATGACGCTGCCGGTGGGCTTCGCGGATCCCGTCTGGCTGTGGCTGGCCGTCCCGGCGGTGGCCCTCGTGGTCGTCGGCTGGCTGGGCGCCTCGCGCACGCTCCCCGCCGGTCGCCGGATCGCGTCGCTGATCATCCGGCTCGCGCTCGTCGGCTGCCTGGTGCTGGCGCTCGCCGGTGCCCGCCTCGCGCTTCCGGCGGATCGGCTCAGCGTCGTGTTCCTGCTCGACGCCTCGGCTTCGATGCTCGACGCGACGCGGGATGACCTCGTCGACTGGGCGCGAGCCTCGGTGCGAGAGATGCCCGAGGGGGACCGCGCTGGCGTCGTCGTCTTCGGCGCGAACGCCCTCGTCGACCGGCTGCCGTCGGAGCTCGACCAGCTGTCCGAGCCGGCTTCACGTCCCGTGGCCGCGGCGTCGGACGTCGCTGCGGCGGTGCGGCTCGCGGTGGCGATCATGCCGGCCGGCACGCAGCAGCGCATCGTCCTGCTCTCCGACGGGAACGACACCTCCGGCGCGGCCGAGGAGGCGATCGCCGCCGCCGCCGCGCGCGGCGTGCGACTCGACGTGGTCCTGCCGGCGGACGAGACGGCGGCCGAGGTCCTGGTCGATGCCGTCGACGCCCCGCCGGGCGCTCGCGTCGGCGAGACGATCGACCTCGACGTCCGCATCCGTTCGACGATCGCGACCTCCGCCACGCTGCGGCTGGTGGCCGACGGCGAGACCGTCGCCAGCCGCGAGCTGGAGCTCGAGCCCGGGATTGCCACGATCCCCTTCGAGGTCACCGCAACCGAGCCGGGATTCCATGTCTTCCGGGCGGTGATCGAGCCGAGCGACGACCGATTCGTCGAGAACAACGCGGCCGACGCGTACGTGCTCGTGACGGGCGAGCCGCAGGTCCTCGTCGCGACCGACGACCCCGCGCGCGCTGCCGATCTCGTCGACTCCCTGGGCGTGGGGAGCCTGGAGGTGACCGTGGTCCCCGGCGGTGGCGTGCCATCGTCACTCACCGCGCTCGCCAGCTACGACGCGATCGTGCTCGACAACGTCCCGGCCGACGACCTCGGCGAGTCCACCATGGCGGCGCTGCAGGTCTACGTTCGCGACCTCGGTCGCGGCCTGGTGATGCTCGGCGGCCGCGACAGCTACGGAGCCGGTGGGTATCTGAACACTCCACTCGAGCAGACGTTGCCGGTCTACATGACCGTCCGTGATCGCGAGCGGTCCCCCGACGTGGCGATGGTCGCCGTCGTCGATCGATCCGGGAGCATGGCCGACTGCCACTGCACCGGTGACTCGCGCGATAACGCGAACCCGTCGGGCACGCGCGGCTTCGAGAAGGTCGACATCGCCCGCGAGGCGATCCTCCGAGCCGCCGAGGCCCTGGCCCCGACCGACCAGCTCGGCGTGGTGACCTTCAACGAGAACGCGCACTGGGCCGTGCGCACAGCGCCGATCGACTTCGGCTCGCTCGACGCGTCACTCGGGTTCCAGGCCGATGGCATGACGAACATCTATGCCGGCCTGAAGGCCGCCTACGACGATCTCGCCGAGAACCCGGCCAGCCTGCGCCACATCATCCTGATCACCGACGGGTGGTCGGTGCACGGTGCCTACGACGATCTGCTCGACGACCTGCAGGCCGCCGGAATCACGCTGTCCACCATCGGCACCGGCGGTGGGTCGGCCGGCCTGCTGGAGCGGCTGGCGGAGGAGGCCGGAGGGCGCTACTACGACGCCGGGGATGCCACCACCATCCCCGACATCTTCCTGCGGGAGACGATCCGCACCGCCGGCGAGCAGATCGTGGAGGAGCAGTTCCAGCCGATCCCGTCATCGCCGTCGGAGATCCTCGACGGTCTCGATCCCGGACGGCTGCCGCAGCTCCTCGGCTACAACGCCACGACCGCCAAGGCGAGCGCCACCGTGTCGCTTCTCACCGGTCGCGAGGATCCCCTGCTCGCCCAGTGGCAGTACGGCCTGGGGCGAGCTGCCGCATGGACGTCCGACGCCCGCGAGCAGTGGGCGGCGCCCTGGATCGGCACGCCCGACTTCGGGACCCTGACCGCCCAGCTGGTGGCGTGGACGCTGCCCCCGCAGGACACCGCCGGCATCGACGTCCGCTTCTCCCCCGGCGAGCGCGGTGATCTGAACGTGGAGGTCACCTCCGTCGACGAGGAGCAGGGACCGCGGAACTTCTATCGGACCGTGGTGCGTCTGGTGTCGCCGGACCTCGACCCCACCCAGACGGTGCTCGAGCAGGTCGGGCCGGGCCGCTACGCCGGCACGATCCGCGCCGACGAGCAGGGTGCGTACCTCGTCCGCGTGGCACAGACCTTCGAGGACGAGTCCGGGACCGATGCCGCAAGCCGCACCCTCGGCATCGTGTCGCCGGCCGCCGATGAGTTCCGGCGTCTCGGCATCGACGCCGTCAGTCTCGGCGCCTTCGCCGCCGCCGGCGCAGGCCGGGAGCTGCCGCTCGCCGAGGAGACGTCGCCCAGGTCGGTCTGGACGCACGACATCCGGGCTTCGGCCTTCCCCACGCCGATCTGGCCATGGCTCCTGCTGGTCGCCATCGTGCTCGTGCCCCTCGACGTCGGCGTGCGCCGCGTGGCGCTGTCGCGCGCCGACCTGCGCCGCGCGCAGGCATGGATGCGACGACGAGTCGGCCTCGGCGAGGCGGCGCCCGAGGCGGTCCCGGGACTTGCCGAGCTCCGAGCCGCCCGTGACCGCAGCGCGCGCCGAACGGAGCGTGGCCCGGCGGAAACCGAGCCGGCAGCGGACGCTCCCCCGGGCGCGCCGGAGCGGTCGGCTGCTCCGTCGACCTCCCGCACGTCGCCCACGGGGCCGCCCCCGCCGCCTCCGCGACGCCGGATGACGCCCGAGCCGCCACCGCGCCGCGCCGAGCCCGATGCGCCGTCACGGCCCGCGGCACCGACACCCCCCGCAGCGCCGGTGCCGGGTGGAGAGACGCTCGCCGAGCGCCTTGCTCGCCGTCGCCGGGGCGAGGGCTAGGTGCCGGACTCGGGATCGAGGTCTTCCACGACGCCGTCACCGCCGTAGGAGCGCACCCCGCCCGGCTTTCGTGACCGCGGGCGCACGTAGAGTCCCGCGGCCGCGATGCCGACCACCGCCGCGGCGATGCCCAGCCATGGGAGGCTGCCGTAGTCGACGAACCCGCTGCCGGTGAGGACGAGGCGGGCCTCGTTCCCCAGGGCGTCGGACGCCACGACCTCGATCTCGGTGGGCCAGGGCGGGAGGTCGACGAGCGCCGAGAACGTGCCGTCCGAACCGACGACCGTGGGCCGTCCGGCGACCGTGACCGTGGCATGCGCCACCGTCTCGCCTCGAACGTCCACGGCCCCCGAGCCCACGGCGGTGCCGGCGGAGGCGTCGAGGGGTGGCGGGCCCGTGAGCGCGAGAACGTCGAGCACGGCGGTGTAGGTCGCGCCTGCCGGGGACACCACCGCGACCCACGCGCGATCGCCACTGTACGGCAGCACGGACCGCGGCAGCGGAAGGCGGATCTCCAGGCTGCCGGACGCCGGAACGACGTGGACGCCGAGGCTGGTGGCACCCGCGCCGAGGCCGGCCCACGCCCGCGATCCGGGCGGTGCCTCGATCACGACCCCGAAGCCGGCGGGCGCGATCCCAAGCGTCCCGGCAGCGTCGAGGATGACGGTGTCCCTCGTCACCGGCTGCAGCGCGCCGTTGTCACGCTCGGGGACGAGCGCCACCGACGCCGGCACGAGGGCAATCGTGCCGGACTGCGGCACGCCGATCGGCTCGAGCCGGCCACCGGACGGGCCCGGCGCATCCGGCGCCAGGCCGTGCGCGATCACGAGCCACGACCGCTCCGGGCCGGCGAAGCCGATCGGGCGCGCATCCCCGAGGGCGGCGACGAGCGGGGAGGCGTCCGAGTCACGGGTGAGCACCCCGTCGTGCCAGGACGCCGGGACACCGTCCGGATCGCCACCGGGCAGCGGCCCGCGATATGGGCGAAGCGAGGAGCGCGTGATGGCCCGGACGGCTGCTCCCGATGCGACCGGGCCGCCCTCCAGCCCGAGCGCAGGCAGGGTCCGAACCTGCGTCGGTACCGAGGCCTCGATCTCGGCCACGAGAACGGGGCCTGCCGGGCCGACCACGCCGCCGAGCAGGCGCCCCTCGACGTCGCGTTGCTCCCCCAGCGCAGCACCGAGCTCCGCGCCGGCCGGCCAGCGATGAACGCTGAGCCCTCGGGGTCCGGCGATCGCAACTGCCGGCCGGTCCCCGACAACCACGGCGGCGACCGAAGAAACGACCGCTCCGGCCGGCTCCGCACGCACCCGGTCCTCACCGTCGAGGACGATCCGGTACAGGCGAGATTGGGCGGCGGTGCCGATGAGCCCTGCCTCGTCCCCGGGAAGGCCATCGGTCTCGCCGAGGACGAACGGCGTGTCACCGGAGCCGACCGGCAGCTCGGTGAGCACCGGAGGGCCGAACGCGTCTCCCAGCCACCTGAAGACGAGGGCCTGGCTCGGGTAGGCGGTCCGGCCGAGCGGCGGAAGCGAGCGCGATGCGAGCAGCTCATCGGTCTGGTCTCCGTCCAGGTCGAGCACCAGCAGCGCGTCGACGGCCTCGGGAGCCGATCCCACCGGTATCAGGTCCAGCCCGCCGGCGGCGACCGCGATGTCGGACAGTTCGAGGCAGCACGATGGTTCGAGGCTCGGACCGCGGAACGCCGGCTGCCGGACGAGCGTGACGCGCTCGGAGTCGCCGGTTCGACGGACGAGGAGCCGCACGGGGCCGGCATCGTCCGGGACGTCGAAGCGTTCGAGCGGGGCCGGACGCGCCTCGATGGGCTCGCCGATGCGCGACCACTCGCCCTCCCCGTGCCGCCAGACGTCGACGAGCACGGCGCCGTCCTCGGCGCGCAACAGCCGCACCAGGTCGGGCGAGCCCGATCCCCGAAGGTCGGCGACGACGGCCTGGAGCGTGAGCGGGTCGTCGAGCACCAGCGCTCCGGGCTCGTCCGGTACGACCGCCACACCGGGCGGGGCCGGTGGCGGAGGCGCGGCCACGGACGAAATGGCAAGCCACGTCGCGAGCAGCACATGCATCGGACCGATGAGGATACCCGCGCCCTCTGGCATCATCGGCAGATGCCCACTCCGCCGGTCCTGTGGACGCCCGATCCGGAGGCTCGCCGTCGCACCCGCATCGGCGACTACCTGCGCTGGCTCGAGCGTGAGCGCGGACGCTGGTTCGCCGGTTACGACGAGCTGCTGGCCTGGTCGATCGAGGATCTCGACGCGTTCTGGCGCTCGATCTGGAGCTACTTCGCGGTCGGAGAGCCGGTCCCGCCGGGGCGGGGCCTGGCCGAGGCGCGCATGCCCGGATCACGGTGGTTCCCCGATGCCCGCCTCAACTGGGCCGATCACGTCCTGCGGCTCGAGGGCCGAGCGCCCGACGACGTGGTCCTGGTGGGGCGGTCACAGTCGCGCGATCGAGTGGCGTTCACCGTCGAGACGCTGCGCGACGAGGTTGCTCGCGTGCGCCGCGGGCTCCACGAGCTCGGCGTCGGGCCCGGCGATCGCGTCGCCGCCTATCTGCCGAATGTGCCGGAGGCGGCCGTCGCCGCCCTGGCCACGGCGTCCCTCGGCGCGATCTGGTCCAGCTGCGCCCCCGAGTTCGGCGTCCGCTCCGTCGTCGATCGGTTCGGGCAGGTCGAGCCGACCGTGCTGCTCGCGATCGACGGCTACCGCTACGGTGATCGCGCGGTGGACCGCAGGGCCGAGCTGGCCGAGATCCAGGCGGCGCTGCCGAGCCTGACGGCCACGGTGGTCCTGCCCTATCTCGATCCGGACGCGCGGATCGAGGGGACGCGGGCCTGGGCCGAGCTGCGTGCCGAGCCGGGGCCGCTGAGCTTCGAGCGCGTCCCCTTCGATCACCCGCTGTTCGTGCTCTTCAGCTCCGGCACGACCGGCCTGCCGAAGCCGATCCTCCACGGCCACGGCGGCATCCTGCTCGAGCATCTCAAGATCCTCGCCCTGCATCACGACCTCGGGCCGGCCGACCGGTTCTTCTGGTTCAGCACGACCGGCTGGATGATGTGGAACTACCTCGTCTCCGGGCTGGCCGTGGACGCCACCATCGTCCTGTTCGACGGCTCGCCAGGACATCCGGACCTCGGATCGCTGTGGCGGATGGCGGGCGAGGAGGGAGTCACCTTCTTCGGGACCAGCGCCCCGTACCTGATGGCCTGCCGCAAGGCGGAGCTGGTGCCGGCCGAGGCGGCCGACCTTTCGCAGCTTCGCGGGATCGGTTCGACCGGGGCGCCTCTGCCGGCCGAGGGGTTCCGCTACGTCCATGACGCCATCGGCGCAGCGGTCCATCTCCAGTCGGTCTCGGGCGGAACCGACGTGTGCACCGCCTTCGTCGGTGCCTCCCCGCTCGTGCCGGTCTGGGAGGGCGAGATCAGCTGCCGCCACCTCGGCTGCGCGGTGGAGGCGTTCTCTCCCGAGGGGCGGCCGATCGTCGGCGAGCAGGGCGAGCTCGTGGTCACGAAGCCGATGCCCTCGATGCCGATCGGGTTCTGGAACGACCCGGACGGCGAACGCTACCGCGACGCGTACTTCGGCGACTGGCCGGGCGTGTGGCGGCACGGTGACTGGATCACCTTCACCGAGCGCGGATCGTGCGTGATCAGCGGCCGTTCGGACGCGACCCTCAACCGAGGTGGCGTGCGGATCGGGACGGCCGAGTTCTACACCGTGGTCGAGTCACTGCCCGAGGTCGCCGACTCACTCGTCGTCCACCTCGACGCCGACGACCGTCTACTCCTCTTCGTGGCACTGCGGGACGGCGCGGAACTCACCGGCGAGCTCCAGTCCTCCATCGTGGCGGCCCTGCGCAGCGCCCTGTCGCCGCGGCACGTCCCCGACGAGATCATCGCCGTGCCGGCCGTGCCGCGCACCCTGTCGGGCAAGAAGCTCGAGGTACCGGTGAAGCGCATCCTGACCGGCACGCCGCCGGACGTCGCCGCCTCGCGCGGCTCGCTGGCCGATCCCGCATCGCTCGACGCATTCGCGAAGCTTGCCTCCGCCCCTGCCTCGGACAGGATCTGAGGAGCGTGGCGATCTCGGGAGCGCGAAACCTGCCAGATTCCCATGACAGCCACCCGTGGCGGGCGTTGGCTGCATCGGCACCGGAAACCGTGCCAGATTCCCATGGAGGCGGCAGGCGGCAGGCACTTTCCGGCGTATGAGCCAACGGCACAGCGGTCGCCCTGTCTCAGGCGTCCGTGGTGGGAATCTGGCACGTTCCCGCAGTGCATTGGCCGCCGATGCCCGCGCCAGCACTCACGGACCCCGCGTTGAGCGATCGACGATGCGCGTCGTTCGCGCCTGGCGCAATCCGAACCGCGCGGGTCCGCGCTACATGGCGCGGAGGCCGAGCAGGTTGCGAGCGATCACCATGCGCTGGATCTCGCTCGTTCCCTCGCCGATCTCCGTCAGCTTCGCGTCGCGCAGGTAGCGCTCGACGCGGTACTCGGTGATGTATCCGTACCCGCCGTGCACCTGGACGGCGTCGTTGGTCACGTCCCTCGCAACCTCGGAGGCGAACAGCTTCGCCATGGCGGCCTCGGTCGAGTAGGGCTGCCCCCGATCCTTGAGCCACGCCGCGCGGTAGGTCAGCAGGCGGGCGGCGTCGATGCGCGTCGCGGCGTCGGCGATCTTGAACGCGACACCCTGGAACGTGCCGATCTCGCGGCCGAACTGCTTGCGATCCTTCGCGTAGGCCGATGCGGCCTCGTAGGCCGCCTGCGCCAATCCGAGCGCCATGGCCGCGATGCCGATGCGACCGCCGTCGAGCGTCTTGAGGAACAGCTTGTCGCCCTCGCCCTCCGCACCGAGCAGGTTCTCGGCGGGGATCCGGCAGTCGTCGAAGATGAGCTCGCCGGTGTTGCTGGCGTGGAGGCCCATCTTCTCCTCCATCCGCCCGACGCTGAAGCCCGGCGTGTCGGCCGGGACGATGAAGGCGCTGATCTTGCCGGAGTCCTGCTCACGGTCGGTGACGGCGGTCACGATGTAGGTCCCGGCTACCCCGGCGTTCGTGATGAACCGCTTGCCGCCGTTCAGGACCCAGTCGTCGCCGTCACGGCGGGCGCGCGTCCGCGTCCCGCGGGAGTCACTCCCGGCGCCGGGCTCGGTCAGCCCGTAGGCGCCGATGACCTCGCCCGAGGCCATCGGGCGCAGGAAGCGCTCCTTCTGCTCGTCGGTCCCGGCCAGCCAGATCGGGTTGCAGCCCAGGCTGGTGTGGGCGCTGACGATGATCCCCACGCTGCCGCTCACGCGCGAAAGCTCTTCGACGGTGATGGCATAGGCCAGCGAGTCGAGGCCGGTTCCGCCGATCTCCTCCGGATACGGGACGCCGAGCAGGCCGAGCGAGGCCGCCTCGCGAATGATGTCCATGGGGAACTCGCCCTTCCGTTCGAGCTCGTCGGCGACCGGTGCGATGCGCTTCTCGGCGAAGTCACGCACGGTGCGACGGATCTCCTCGTGCTGCGGCGAAAGGGCAAAGTCCATGGGCGAGCTCCGTGTGCTGCGAATTCGGTGGACTCGGGGTGCCGACGAGTCTAGCAAGCGAAGAGCCCGACCGATCGGTCGGGCTCTTCGCTTGCTAGACTCGTCGGCACCCCGAGTCCACCGAATTCGCAGC
>DATHTR010000115.1:0-4923 GCA_035463095.1 Candidatus Angelobacter sp.
CCTCACCGATGCCCTTCGACGCGGCGTTGCGCTCGGCCTTCAGGAGGTCGCCGTCGGCCAGAAGGGTTCGTCGGCGCTCGTCGAGGGCTAGGGCCTCGTCGACGACTGCCGGGTCTTCGCCCTTGTCGACGGCCCCGCGACGGATGACGTCCGGCTCGTCGCGAAGGCGCTGCAGCCCCACGCTCATGCGACCACCCCGTGAGCCGGCTGAGCGTGCCAGATTCCCATCGGCCGCACTCGAGGCGAGCGAAACGGGCCCTTGGTTCGGCCCTCCACCCCTGGGGAAGCGTGGGCGGACCTCGGCGCGAAGCCCAGGGACCCTCTGCGGCGGTCACAGGCCGTCGTGGTGGGAACGTGGCATCGACCCCTCATGAGTGCCCGTCCGCGGCTTCGGCCTTCGCTCCGTCGATCGCAGCCTCCAGCGCTTGCGCCGCGGCGACCTCTCCTTCCGCGCCGGCGGCCTCGAACAGGCGCCGCTCCACGAACCGCGGGTCGAGGCTGGCGAGGAGCCACCCTGCTCGTGGACCGCTCTTCTGGCCAAGGAAGGCGAGGTAGATCGCTTCGAATGCCCGCCGGGAGGTCAGGTCGGGGAAGTTCCCTCGGTGCGCGAAGAGCATTGCGTGCCAGTCCTCTCCCGGGAGGGAGGGCTCGCTCTCCGCGGCGAGTGCGAGGCTCCACAGGTAGCCGCGCTGATCGGCCGCGAGCGCCGCGACCTCGGCCGGCAGCGTCTCACGCACGGCGATGCGCGCGGCCTCGGGCGCGTAGGTCGCCAGCCAAGCGCGTGCCGCTTCGCGACGCTCGGCAAGGATCTCGGCCTCTCGCGCCGACAGCGAACCTCCCTTCTCGGCGGTCACCCGCTCCACGACATCGACGCCGGGGATCTGCTCGAGCAGCGCGAGGTGCGCGAAGGCCGGGCGGTAGGCGGCCGCCTCGGCCGCGACGTCGGCATCGGGCTCGACCAGGCTGGAGGCGAAGACGCGGTCGTGGTTCGGTGGCAGCTCCCCGCGGACCTCGCGTCCGGCCGTGGCCGCGGCCAGGCGATCGGACTCGTCGAACAGGCGCGGGATGGCATCGGTCCCGTGCGGGTCGAACTCGATCGCGGTGTTCGGCTTCGGTCGCAGGAACAGGAGCCGGAGCTGCTCGGGTGGGATGACGTCGACGATCTCCGTCGCAGCCGCGCCCAGGCCCTTCGAGGTCGACATCTTCTTGCCGCCGATGTTGAGGAACTCGTACGGCACGTTCAAAGGTGGCTCATTGCCGAAGACCTCGCGCGCGATGGCGTCGGACCGGTCCCGGGAGCCGCCCGCCGTCGAGAGATCCTTGCCGGCCGGCTCGATGGTGACGCCGAACAGCTCCCACTTCGCGGCCCAGTCGACGTTGTATGGGAGCTTGGCCCGCCCCCCGTACGGCGAGACCTCGCCGGCGTGCCCGCAGCCGGTGGCCCAGTCGCGCAGGTCCGGCCGGCATTCATAACGGACGAGCTCGCGCGCCGGGTCCCAGGCCGTCACGATCGTCGTCCCGATCTTGCCGCACGACTCGCAGATCACCATGGCCGGGTGCCAGTCGTCGGGGTGGTTGACCTTGGCCACGCGGCGGTAGATGTCGCGGATGGTCGCGGCGCCGTCCAGCGCCCGGCGCAGGAACGAGTCCATGGCGCCGGAGCCGTACACGTCGCTCATCCAGTAGTAGGTGTCCGGCCGGATGCCGAGTCCGTCGAAGGTGTCGACGAAGACACCGGCGAAGTGGCGCGCGTAGGAGGCGTGGCAATCCCCGGCCGGGTCCGGGACGTGGGCGAGCGGCACGCCCATGAACCGGTCGATGGCGTCGGGGGTCAGGAGTGCCTGTGCGTCCATCGGGTCGAGGTCGTCGACGCCGTAGCGCAGCTCGACCTCGCGGCCGGCATCGCGCAGGGCGCGGGCGATGGTGTCGACCACCACCGGCCCGCGGAGCGAGCCGACATGGACCGTCCCCGAGGGAGTCTTCGAGTCGTTGACGACCTGGCGGCCCGAGGCCGACGCCGCCAGCTCGTCAGCCCAGAACACGATCGGTCCTAGCCGACGCGGACGAGCGTGTACTCGATCGGGCCCGACGGGGCGTTGACGGTCACCGTGTCGCCCTTCTTGCGGCCCATGAGCGCGGCACCGACCGGCGACTCGTTGCTGATGCGGCCCTCGCGCGGCGCGGCCTCGGCCGAGCCGACGATCGTGAAGGTCTCTTCGCCATCGGTGCCCTTGATGACCACCTTGGAGCCGATGCCCACGCTGTCGCCGTTCGTCTTCTCGATGACCGCGGCATTGCGCAGCTGCAGCTCCAACGTCGCGATCCGGCCCTCCAGGAACGACTGCTCCTGCTTGGCGTCCTCGTACTCGGCGTTCTCGGACAGGTCGCCGTCGAGCTTCGCCTCGTGAATCCGCGCGGCGACGCGCGGCCGATCCACGCTGATCAGCTCCTGCAGCTCGGCCTTGAGCTTCTCGAGCCCCTCGGCCGTGAGGTAGACAGGCTTGGTGTTCATGTACCCCCGATTCCTCCTGCGGCGCCTCGGATGAGGCTGGGCTCACCGGCGGGATCCGATGAGGCAGCTCGCCGCTGCTGATAACAAAAAATGCTCCAGGCCCCGCCCCGAGTCGACACACTCGTCGGCGGCGTCTCCTGAAGCTGGCCGTACCCCCGAATCACCAGGATGCGGGCCAGGCGGCCGCCGTTCGCACCAGCGGCCGCCAGATTGTAGGTCGCGCCCCGTGCGAAGTCAAAGGTCGCTTGCCCGTTCGCCGGGCGAGCGACCGGAGTCAGCGGCCGGCGAGGACGAGCACGACGACCGCGGCCGCGAATGCGAACCGGTACAGGCTGAAGACGAGCACCGAGCGCCGCCGCAGCCAGGCCAGCAGGAACCCGATGGCCAGCAGCCCGGCCAGCATCGAGGCGGCGAACCCCACCCCCATCGCGGCCCACTCGGTGCTCGTGAGCGGCTCGGCGAACAGGTGCCGCGAGCCCCAGAGGCCGGCGCCGAACGTGATCGGCGTAGCGAGCAGGAAGCTGAAGCGGGCGGCGGTCTCCCGCGTGAGGCCCAGCGCCAGCCCGGCCGTGATCGTCGCGCCGGATCGGCTGATCCCCGGCATCAGGGCCAGGGCCTGGCTGAAGCCGATGACGAGCGCGACCGGCAGGGTCACCTGCCCGAGCTCCCGGCTGCGGCGCCCGAGCCGATCGGCCAGGAAGAGGGCGACGCCGCCGAGGACCAGCGCGCCGGCGATCGCCAGGCGCACCGCATCCGACCCACCGTGGAACGTCTCGGCGATCAGGTCCTCGAACGTCAGGACGATGATCCCGGCCGGGATGGACGCCGCGAAGAGGAGCCACGCCAGCCGTCGGTCCGGGTCCTCCCCGATCCTCCGCTCCCGGATGCTCGCGAACCAGGCGCGGGCGAGGCGAATCCAGTCGCGCCCGAAGTACCCGAGCAGCGCCACCAGTGTCCCGAGGTGGAGAAACACGTCGAACGCCAGCGTCCCCACCAGCCGGCTCGACTCGAACCCGAACAGCCACGGCGCGAGCTCCAGGTGCGCCGAGGAGCTGACCGGAATGAACTCGGTCAGCCCCTGCAGCACCCCGACGACGAACGCCTCGATGAGCTCTCCCATGGAGGGAGGAGCCTACCGGATGAACAGCGGGGCGAGGACGAGCGTGACGGTCGCGAGCAGCTTGACGAGGACGTGGAGCGATGGGCCCGCCGTGTCCTTGAACGGATCACCCACCGTGTCGCCGACCACGGCCGCGGCGTGGGCCACCGAGCCCTTGCCCTGGACCGTGCCGGACTCGTCGACGAGGTTGCCCGACTCGATGTACTTCTTCGCGTTGTCCCACGCGCCGCCGCCGTTGTTCAGGACGGTCGCCAGCAGGACGCCCGCGATGGTGCCGACCATCAGCATCCCGGCCACGGCCTCGTGGCCGAGGAGCAGGCCGACGGCGATCGGTGTGGCCACCGCCACGACCCCCGGCGCGATCATCTCCCGCAGTGCCGCGCGGGTCGTGATGTCGACCACCCGCGCATAGTCGGGCTTCTGGGTGTAGTCCATGATCCCGGGCATCTCGCGGAACTGGCGGCGGACCTCGACGATGATCGTCTGGGCCGCCTTGCCGACCGCGCGGATGGCGAGCGAGCTGAAGAAGTAGACGAGCATGGCGCCCATCAGCGCCGCGACGAAGACGCTCACGTCGGCGAGGTTCACCGACTCCAGCAGCGTCCCGGCCTCCCTGACACCAGCCTCGATCTGGTTCGAAAGGATCAGGTTGACCTTGTCGATGTACGCGCTGAACAGGAGGAACGCGGCGAGCGACGCCGAGGCGATGGCGTACCCCTTGGTCAGGGCCTTCGTCGTGTTCCCCACGGCGTCGAGCCGGTCGGTGATCTCGCGCGTGCCGGCCTCCGAGCGGCTGAACTCCGCCACGCCACCGGCGTTGTCGGTGATCGGCCCGAAGGTGTCCATGGCCAGGATGTAGGCCGTGGTCATGAGCATGCCCATGGTGGCCACCGCGGTGCCGAAGATCCCGCCGACGTCGTTGCCCTCGGCGTTCACGAGGCCCGCCTGGCTGCCGAGCCAGTGCGAGGCGAGCAGAGCGATGCCGATCGAGATGGCCGTCACGAACGTGGTCTCGAAGCCGACGGCCGTGCCACTGATGATGTTCGTGGCCGGGCCGGTGCGGCTGGCCTCGGCGATCTCGCGCACCGGACGGAAGCTGCCGGCGGTGTAGAACTGGGTGATGTAGACGAAGACCACGCTCGTGGCCAGGCCGACGAGGCCGGCGCCGAAGAACC
This sequence comes from Candidatus Angelobacter sp., assembly GCA_035463095.1. GTDB lineage: Bacteria > Chloroflexota > Limnocylindria > QHBO01 > QHBO01 > JACDBZ01. The sequence continues at coordinate 4,808 of DATHTR010000115.1, forward strand.
AGATCCAGGCGGGGATGCCGTTGTCGGGCAGCTGCCCACCGGTGTCCATCATCACCCACGTCGTCAGCGCCAGGCCGGCGACCGAGAACGCGGTCGTGGCCCAGTATCCGCGATTG